>DAINSL010000044.1:0-22176 GCA_036741335.1 Nocardioides sp.
GAGCACGGCCGCGTCGAGGAAGTCCGCGACCGGCTCGGGGTTGAACGCCGCGTGGCCGCCGGCCAGCACGATCGGGTCGTCGTCGCCGCGATCGACCGCGTGCAGCGGGATCCCGGCCAGGTCGAGGGCGTTGAGGAGATTGGTGTAGCCGAGCTCGGTGGAGAAGCTGATGCCGAACACGTCGAAGTCGCGCACCGGGCGGTGGCCGTCGACGGTGAACTGCGGGATCCGGTCGGCCCGCATCACCGCCTCCATGTCTTGCCACACGGCGTACGACCGCTCGGCGAGGATCCAGTCGCGCTCGTTGAGCACCTCATAGAGGATCTGCACGCCCTGGTTGGGCAGCCCGACCTCGTAGGCGTCGGGGTACATCAGCGCCCACCGCACGTCGACGGACTCCCAGTCCTTGACGGTGGAGTTGAGCTCGCCCCCGACGTACTGGATCGGCTTGGACACCGACGGCAGCCGGGGCTCGAGCCGCGCGAAGACGGACTCTCCTGCCCGTCGGTCGAGCTCGTCGAGACCTGGCACGGGCACAACACACCTCAGCACATCGGGGAAGCCACCAGCGTACGACGTCGGGCGGGGACGGCCGGAATCGAGTCATGCCCTGCGCCATTGCCGGGCACCCCCGCGCGGGAGCACAATCCGAGCCAACGCGCGCAGGGAGGCGACGCCCATGGCGGAGGTCAAGCAGGGACGATGGACCGCGGCCATCGAGGGCGACTTCGTCGTCTTCCTGATCGGCGCTCGGCTCCAGGCGACGCACCCACTCCGTTCGCTGAACGACCTCGGGGGTCTGCGCAGGGGAATGGTGCCGATGCTGAAGTATCTCCTCCAACACCCGGAGAAGGGTCTCTTGGGGTACGAGATGCCCGGCATCGGCACGTTCGTCGTCCAGTACTGGCGCTCGTTCGAGCACCTGGAGCGCTTCGCTCGCGACGACAAGGACCCCCACCTGGCCGTCTGGCGCAGCTACTGGAAACGGGTCGGGCGCAGCGACCGGACCGGCATCTGGCACGAGACCTACCTGGTCCGGGCCGGGGAGTACGAGGCGATCTACGGCAACATGCCGCCGTACGGCCTTGGCAAGGCGAGCGACCTGATCCCGCTCAGCGCGGACACCACCGCGCGAGGACGGCTGCGCCGAGTCACCGGCTGATCGGGATCTTCCTCGCGGGCCGACCTGAGGTCGGGCGCCGGCCGGGCTGAGTCAGTCGGCCGCGTCGGCCAGCTGCGCGAGGGCGGCCCGGGCATCGGCCAGGGCCTTCTCGGCGTACCCGATCATCTGCTCGAGTCCCTGCGCGCCGAAGCGGTTGCCCACGCCGTCCACGGCCTCCGCGATCGCGGGGTCGATGTCGGTGGAGGCGGTGGGCTCCGGGTGTTCGGGGTTGTCGGTGGGGGCGTCGATCGAGTCCGAGCTACTCATGGGACACATCCAAACACAGCGCTCGGGCGGATCGGCCGACCAATCAGCCCTTGACGTAGGAGAGTTTCTCGCAGACCAGCCCGTCCCGGAACCGGAGCAGGTCGACGCCACGGACGTGCCCCGGGGTGCCCTCGTCGTCGACCCATTCGAAGCGCCAGCGCAGGGCGGCGCGGTCACCGCTGACGAACGACTCCTCCTCGATGAACGCCGGTTCGTGGGTCTCGCCGAACACCTGCTCCCAGACCGCGCGTACGTCGGCCGCTCCCTCGTGCTGCTCTCCGTCGGGTGCCGGACCGGTCGACTCGAAGACGCAGTCCTCGGTCATCAGCGCCATGATCGCGTCCACGTCACCGCTGCCGAAGGCCGCCGAGAACCGGGCGAGGGCTACATGGGGGGGCCCCCAGGCGCCGTCACGGCCGAAGGCCGCGAGCAGGTCGCCCTGGGCACCCCCGTGCGAGACACCGGGTGGTCCCACCATCCCGGCGCCGCGATACAGGTGCGCACGTTCGGCGTACCAGTCGGCCACCTCGGCGGCCAGGTCGTCGTCGAGTCTCGTGTCACCTCCCGTCGCGACCGCCAGGTCCCAGGCGTGGACGAGGTGGTCTGCCGCGATCTGGTGGACGTACTCGGCCATCTGCTCCTCGCCGTACGAGAGGTGGACGGTCCCGTCCGTCGGCAGCAGCTCCGCCACGGCGGCCGTGGCCTCGGTCGCGGCGGCGACGGCGCTGGCCACGGGGTCGTCGCCGAGCAGGTCGCCGTCCAGGCTGTCGCCCACGTCGGCGATGGTGCTGCCGCGCATCAGTGGCACCGTCCAGCGGTCCTCACCGACGACGTGGTTGGCGAGGTCGCGCACGCTCCAGGTCGTGCACGGCGTCGGCTCGTCCCACTGGTCGGCACCGACCGCCCGGACCCGAGCCGTCCAGGTCTCGACCGTGCGTTGGTAGAGCGTGTTCAGGTCCATCGGTTCATGCTGGCACCGCTGATCCGCCGGCGGAATGGCCCGGCCGGGCCGGGGTACGCCGTATGGCGCGCTCAGACCTGGTCGGTCACTTGGTCAGTCATCGGGGCGGTCGGTGCGGTCTCGGTGCGGGCGGCGGCGCTTGCCGACGTCGCCCGGAGCTCGACCTTGGGCATCAGCAGCAGGACCAGGAAGGCGATCACCCCGACGCATCCGGCCAGGAGGAACACGGTGTCCATCGACTCGGCGAACCCGGCCTTGAACGGATGGGCGAGCACGCTCGGCATCCGCTGGATGATCGACGAGTCGTCCTGCACCTGGGCGAGCACTCCCCCGCCGGCCGACGGATGCTGGAACGACTCGGCCACCTGGCGGTCGAGCAGGTTCGGGCTCTGCGAGGCAGTCTGCACCGCCTGCTGGAACGCCGGAGTCTGTGCCTCGGACTCGATCGAGCTCTTGATGTTGCCGCCGACACTGCCGAACAGCACCGACAGGAAGATCGCGACACCGAGCGTGCCGCCGATCTGGCGGAAGAACGTCGCCGACGAGGTGGCCACACCGATGTCGCGCGGGGGTACGGCGGACTGGAGGATCAGCAGCAGCGGCTGCATGCAGTTGCCGAGCCCGTAGCCGAGCACGAACATCACGGCCATCACCAGGAGGAGGTTGGTGTCGGCGGTGATCCTCGACAGTCCGAACATGGCCGGGAAGATCAGCCCGGAGCCGAGGATCGGGAACGCGCGGATCCGGCCGGTGCGAGAGATGATCTGGCCGGAGATGATCGACGCGCTCATCATCCCCACCACCATCGGGAGCATCAGGAAGCCGGACCGCATCGGCGAGGCGCCGTGCACGATCTGCATGTAGAGCGGGAGCAGCATGATGCCGCCGAACATCGCCGCGCCGACGATGATGCTGGAGGCGATCCCGACCGCGACCGCGCGGGTGCGGAACATCCGCAGCGGGATCAGCGCGTCGTCGCCCATCCGCCGCTCGGCGTACACGAAGAACCCCAGCCCGGCCGCGCCGATCAGATAGCAGGCCATCGCCCGCGGTGACGACCATCCCCACTCGCGGCCCTGCTCGGCGATGGTCAGCAGCGGGATCAGTCCGACTATCAGGGCGACCGCGCCCCACCAGTCGATCCGCGCCTCGCGGCGGCGGTGAGTCAGGTGCAGGGTGCGGTAGACCACGAAGAGCGCGGCGATGCCGATCGGCACGTTGACCAGGAACACCCAGCGCCAGCCGGTGAGCCCGAGGATCACGGCGTGGCTGGCGAAGAAGCCGCCGATCACGGGCCCGAGCACGCTCGACGTACCGAAGACGGCCATGAAGTAGCCGGTGTAGCGGGCGCGCTCGCGCGGAGACACGATGTCGCCGATGATCGCCAGCACGAGCGTGAAGAGCCCGCCGGCGCCGATCCCCTGGAGGGCGCGGAACGCCGCCAGCATGTACATCGAGGTGGCGAACGAACACAGCGCTGAACCGCCGATGAAGACCGTGATCGCGAACATGAACAGCTTCTTGCGGCCGTACAAGTCGCCGAGCTTGCCGTAGATCGGCGTCGCGATGGTCGAGGTGATGAGGTACGCCGTGGTGACCCACGCCTGCACGGACAGTCCGTTGAGGTCGTCGGCAATGGTCCTGATCGACGTACTGACGATGGTCTGGTCGAGGGCGCCGAGGAACATGCCCATCATCAGCCCACCGAGGATGGTGAGGATCTGGGCGTGGGTGTACTCGCCCGACTCGGACGGTGTGGTGGCTGCGGCGGAGGGTTGAGTGGTCATCGAGAGTCGAGTCTAACGGTTGCTCATGTCAACTGTTAACAGGCGCGACCTCTCCCGGTTTGACCATGCAGCACCACGGGCAACCTCCCTCGAACCGCACACCGCATCGGGCGGGGGCGGCACGAGATCGAGGACGAGCGATGAGCGAGCTGCAGGTCGAGATCCCCCAGCTGCGGGCCTTCGGCGGACACTTTCACACCTTCGGGGTCAGCAACGTGGGGCGCACCGGCGAGGCCACCCGCGTCGAGGCCGGTCAGACCGTCGACATGGACGGACTGCTCGACCTGATCGCGCCGGCCATCCATGCCACCGCGGTCGCGTTCGGCAACCACTACGACGACGTGGCCACCGTGATCGCCGGCACGGGTACGGCGTTGGCGATGACCGCGGACGACTACGCCCACGTCGATCATGCCGTTGCCGAGGCGATGGACCGCCGGGCCGTGTCGGTCGGCCGTCAGAAGGACGCCCCGATCGGGTCCGGCGGCGCGTGGTCCGAGCACTTCGTCTCTGCCAGCTGCCACGCCATCGAGCCGGATCCGGCGACCAGGATCCGCCACGGCATGGACGCCGACGTCCGCGCTGTCGACTGGGTGTTCCACAAGTTCACCGGCCACCACATCACCGAGCCCATCGACACGATCGTCGGCAACTGGACCACCCTGCGAGCCCGCGGGGATTCCTGGCGTGACGTCTCGCGCATGCTCTCGGCCCACGGCGACGACGTCCTGGCCAACACCGCCAACGTCGACGGCGTCTGGGACGGCGTGGCCGCCACCAGCTTCCACGAGTACGGCGTACGGCTGGGCAACGGGCTGCACGCGGAATCCGAGATCCCGCTCGCGATCCGGTACGCACTCGACCAGCTCGCCCACAACTGGGAGTCGCTGTACAAGCAGTGCGTCGACCTGCTGGAGAGCGTGATCCATGACGTCGAGATCGGTGCCGCGGCGCTGGCAGCGGCATGGTGGTGCGGGCTCGGTGAGGCGGTTGCCGCGAAGAAGTGCGAGGAGGCGCTGGTCACGTTCTACCGCGCGTACAAGATCGTGATGCTGGTCAAGTACGTGGTCCAGGCCGCCAACGTGGCCGTCAAGGGCTTCCAGAAGCTGGTCGACCTGTATCACCTGGCCACCCACATGCCCGAGGCGATCTCGGGCGAGGTGGCCAGGCTCAAGGACCTGATCGCCGAGCTGGGGTCGATCCCCACCCATCTCGAGCACCTCTCCCACCTGGGGGAGACCCCGGCCAGCCCCTACGGAGGCCCCCTTGCTCCCGGCATCTCCTGAGGACCCCGACGGACGGTCGGCCATCGACGCGGTCCTCGAGCCGCTGCGCGACGGGGTCGATCGGGTGACCCACGAGATGGCCGACAACAGCGCCTTCCTCGACGAACGCCGCACCCGGGGCATCGACCCCGAGACGCGGGCCCTGCTCGACCGCGCGGCCGGCAGCCCGGCCGCACCGGAGTCTCTGCGCCGCGTGGCCCGCCGGGTCGCCGCGGGCCGGGGCTCCTGGGACGACGTGTTCGCTCATCGCGCCGGTCCGGACGGCGAGGCTTTCCTGGCCGAGGCGTTGCGGACGGCTCGCGACCGGTTCGCCGACATCGACGTCACCCCGGTGGCAGCGCCCGAGGAGGCCCTCGCGGTCGGCATCGACCCCGAGGCCGTGGATGCCGACGTTGCGCAGACCATCGCCGAGGCGCGGCAGGAGCACGACGCGATCTTCCGGCCGGCGTACGACGAGCCCGCCCGGTGAACGGGCATGACGTCGTCGGCTCCCGTGAGGAGCTGCGGCCGCGAGTCACGCCGTTCCTCGAGCAGGGCGAGAGCCTCGACGTCGTCATCCCGGCCTCGTCACGCCCCGGCCGAGCGGTGAAGGCGGCCGTGGCCGCCGTCTGGCCGTTCTTCCGCGAGCACGACCGCTACCTCCTCGTCGCCACGGACCGGCGCTGGCTGGTCCTGGAGTCGGCGGAGGAGAAGTACGCCGGCGACCTGCGCCGGCGCGCGACGTTCGGCCGGGGCATCGAGGTCCGGACCTCGTGGTTGGCCCGCTTCGACGAGTTCGACCGGCCCTACGCGATCGACCCGATCCACCAGCTCTGGGCGGTCGCCGCCAACGACGCCCTGGCGACCCGCGCCGAAGGCGAGCCGTGGGACCTCGCGACCGCCGCGGACAGGATCACGGCCGCCGACGCCGACCCGACGACCGAGCGGTTCGGCGCGCTGGTGATGCGGGCCGGCCGGTTCATCCCGCGTCGTCGTCGCGGCTGACCGCACCCCGGCGAGAATCGCGCTGAGTCGAGGTCTTGGTCCGCCTGGTGAACCAGAACCTCGAGTCAGGCCCCGAGAGAAACGGCGTGATCGGTCGGCAGATCAGCGGGCGGAGGCCGGCGCACGGCGCACGGGGCGCGCGTAGCGGGTCGGCAGGGACGCGGTCGCGCGCAGGTGGACGTTCTGCAGCAGTCCGATCGCCAGCATGCCCGCGAACATCGAGCTGCCGCCGTACGACACGAAGGGCAGGGGTACGCCGGTCACCGGCATGATGCCGAGGCACATCCCGATGTTCTGGAACGCCTGGAAGCCGAACCAGCAGGCGATCCCGGCCGCGGCCACGCGGCCGAACACGTCGGTGGACAGCGCGGAGATCGCGAGCGCCCGCCAGATGACCACCCCGAGCAGGACGATCAGCAGGCCAGCGCCGACCAGGCCGAGCTCCTCGCCCGCGACGGTGAAGACGAAGTCTGTGTGCTGCTCGGGCACGAACCCGGCCTGGGTCTGGGAACCATGGAACAGCCCCTGCCCGAAGAGACCGCCGTTGCCGACCGCGATCCGTGCCTGCTCGGTGTTGTAGCCCGCGCCGCGCGGATCGAGGCCGGGATTCGTGAACGCCAGGAACCGGTCGACCTGATACGGCTTGAGCAGGTGGCCGGCGAGTGCGGCGATGCCCGCGGTCACGCCGGCCGCGAAGATCAGGGCCAGCCAGCGGCGCGGTGCGCCGGCCACGGCCAGCACCCCGAACACCGTGGCCGAGAGCACGAGCAGGGTGCCGAGGTCGGGCTGCAGCATGATCAATGCGGCCGGCACGCCGGCGATCATCAGCATTGCGATGACCTCGACCGCGCCGACCCGGGCACGGCGCCCCTCGGCGCGCTCGGCGACGAGCAGGGCCATCCCGATCACGACCGCGAGCTTGGCGAACTCCGACGGCTGGACGGACATGCCTCCGACGTCGATCCACGAGCGTGAGCCGTTGATCGTGGTCCCGGAGGTGAGCACGAGCACGAGCCCGCCGATCGAGGCGAGGTAGACCACCGGCGCGACGATCCGGACCCACCGGTGGTCGGTCGCCATCACCACGACCATCAGCACGACACCGATGCAGACGTTGACCAGCTGCTTCTTGAGGTACGCCGTGGAGTCGCCGCCGGTGAGGTCTGTCCGGTGGGACGTCGCCGACCACACCAGCAGCGTGCCGAGACCCACCAGCGCGAGCACCGCGAGCATCAGCACCCGGTCGATGCCGGGCGTGCGCAGATGACCGTTCACGGGGTGCTCCGGGGCAGCGCTCGTGGACGGGGGGGGAGGATCGAGCCGTCGGGCAGGAACGACGGGAGGGTCTGTGGCGCCACGACACCCGGGATGTCGGAGTCCCTTCGGTCCACCTGCGTGCCGTGCACGCCGTACAGCGACTCCCAGATCTTGCGGACGAACGGCCCGGACGTGCCGGAGCCGGTCCCGCCCTGGCTGACCATCATCAGCACCACGTAGTTCTTGTCGTACGACGCCACCCAGGACGTCGACTGCTTGCCGTAGACCTCGGCCGAGCCGGTCTTGGAGCGGATGTGGATCTGGTCCAACGGGAAGCCGGTCATCTTCCACGCCATCGTGCCGACCCTGGCGGTGCCGAGCAGCGCAAAGTTGTCGAAGCGAATGCCGTGGGCGGGGTCCTTCACGTGGCCCTGCACCTTGGATGGGATGCGCTTCACGATCGTGCCGTTGGGGCTGACGATCGCCTTGCCGATGCGTGGCTCGTAGAGCGTGCCGCCATTGGAGAGCGCGGCGTACGCCCGGGCCAGCTGCAGCGGCGTGACCAGGGTGTCGCCCTGCCCGATCGCGAAGTTCACCGCGTCGCCGGCGCGGTAGTAGCTGCCCTCGAGGCAGAACTCGTGCGCGAACAGGTGGAGGTAGGCGCTGGTGCCCGGGGGGTCCTGCTTGTCGAGCTTGCAGTAGTAGCCCTTCATCGCCTTCCAGTAGGCGACCTTCCAGTGCCGGTCCGCGATCCGGCCGGCGGACTCCCCCGGCACGTCGATGCCCGTGGGCCGGCCGAAGCCGAACGCCTTCGCCTCGCTGACGAGTGGGTCGCGGGCGTTCACGTTGGTCGGGTCGGTGCCGTACTTCTGCCAGAAGTGGTAGCCCACGCGGTAGAAGAAGGTGTCGCACGAGACCTGCAGCGCCTGGGCGAAGCCGATCATCCCGTACGACTCGGACTCGTAGTTGTGGAAGAGCCGGTTGCCGACCTGGAAGCCCGACGAACAGTCGAGCCGGGTGCTCGGGCCGAGGCCGTTGTTGAACGCGCCCACGGTCATGAACGGCTTCCACGTCGACCCCGGGGCGAACTGCCCCTGCAGGGCCCGGGCCAGCAGCGGGTCGCCGGCCTTGGGCGAGTAGAGCCGGGCCAGCTGCCTGCTGGAGATGCCGCCCACCCACTGGGCGGGGTCGTACGTCGGCTGGCTGGCCATCGCGACGATCCGTCCGGTGCGGGCCTGCATCACGATCGCGGCGCCCGAGTCGGCGCGGTAGTTGCGATGGGTCACCGGGTCGTACGTCGCCCGTGCGGTGCGGATCGCGTGGGCCATGGCGCGCTCGGCGACGCCCTGCACCTTGGCGTCGATCGAGGTGACCAGGGTGTCGCCCGGTCGGCTTGCGCTGGTGCCGTCGGAGCCGAGCACGCGTCCCATCGAGTCGACTGCGACCCGCTGGTAGCCCGGTCGGCCGCGCAGGTAGCGGTCGTACTCCTGCTCGACGCCGGCCCGACCGACCGTGCTGGCCGCGTTGAGGGAGGAATCGTGCTGCTTCTGTGCGTGCTGCAGCTCGCCGGCGGTGATCGGGCTCAGATAGCCCACGATGTCCGCGAGGTTCACGCCATACGGCCGGGGGTAGGAACGCAGGCTCTGCTGCTGGGCGACGATCGCCGGGTAGTCCTCGGGCTGCTCGAGGATCCGCAGTGCCACCGACTGCGGGACGTCGTCGGCCACCGGCACCGGCTGGTACGGCGAGCCGTTCCAGCAGCGGCTACGCACGCTCCCGTGGTCGCCGCAGGTGACCAACGCCTGGCGCAGCCGGTGCACCGGCGAGTCGACGGCCGTGGCCAGGCGATGCAGGACGACCGTGCGGTCGCGCGAGCTGAGCTTTGCGAGCAGGGTCCGGTCGACGGACACCGCCCAGGCCATCCGGTTGGCCACCAGCGGTCGACCCTGGTCGTCGACGATCAACCCGCGCTGCGGCTGCACCACGACCTCACGCAGCGACTGGGAGGCCGCACGCGCGTGGTAGGCGTCGCCGGAGACGACCTGGAGGTAGTACAGGCGCGCGAACAGGGTGGCGAAGAGCGAGAACACGAGGACCCGCACCACGACCAGGCGCAGCCGCGAGCGCTCACTGCTCGCGCGGGGGAAGGGTGAGGGTGTCATCAGGCTCTCGCCGGCTCCAGCCGGGTGAGCATCCTCATCACGCCCGGCAGTACGAGCGGGGTCAGCAGCACGTCCCACAGCAGGGCGACCGTGATCACCCGGAGCAGGTCGCCGGAGCCGGCCACCGCGTCACCGAGCACGACGCCGGACAACGCGTAGACCGAGGTGCCGACGAACGACGACGCCGCCACCGTCGCGACCACGGTGGTCGCCGACGGCCGGGTGTCCTGACGCATCAGCCCGGCGACGTACCCGACCATTACGAGCGCCAGCGCCCAGCGGCCCGCGACGTGGTCGGCGGGCGGCGCGAGGTCGAGCATGAGTCCGGCGAAGAAGCCGAGCGTGGCGGCGAAGCCCGGGCCGCGCACGAGCGCCGCGGCGACGACGACCAACAAGCAGAAGTTGGGGACGATGCCGTCCCACGCCAGGTGCGGGAACACCGCGACCTGGAGGACGAGCGCGACCAGGACCAGCGCACCCGCCACCACGACCCTGGCCGTCCTCATGGTGCCTCCTGGTGAGCTCGCAGTTCGCCCGCTACATCACGGAGGTCGCACGCGTGCAGACCGACGCGCGCTCTCGCTTCGCTCACTGCAAGGTCCCGTCCGCTTCGATGACGCCGCGGTCGCTGTGGGTGCCGGACGGGACGACGACGCCGACCAGGTCGAGCGCGCCGAAGTCCACGAACGGCTGGATCACCGCGCGCTGGGTGCTCTCGCGCAGGCTCGCGTAGACGGTGGTGACCCGGCCGATGGGCACGCCCGAGACGTACGGCGCGCCGTCGTGGCTGCCCCACGTCACAATCGTGTCGCCCTGCGCCGGAGCCTGGCTGGCGTCCACCAGCTCGAGGTCCAGGGAGCCGTGGTCGCCGAGGCCGCCCTGGCCGTGCAGGAACCCGACCTTCATGCTGGTGCCGACCCGGCCGCCGACGACCGACTCGGTGTCGACGATGAGCAGGACCGTCGCGGTGGTGCGGCTCACCCGGAGCACCCGACCCACGAGCCCGTCGTCGTTGAGCACGGTCTGGTCGGGCCGGACACCCGCGGTCGAGCCGGCGTCGATGGTCACCGTCCGGGAGAACGACTGGGCCGGTCCGTAGGCGACCACGTGCGACGGCACCAGTGCCTGACCGAGGGTGCCGGCGGCCGCGGTCAGGCCTTGGTACTCGGCGAGCTGGTTGCGGGCGTATTGCGTGGTCGCTGCCTGGGCGCGGAGCCGGGAGTTCTGTGCCTGGAGGGTGGCGATGTCGTTCTGCATCGACTTGCGCGAGTGCAGCCAGCCACCGAGGTCGGTCATCGGGCGGATCGCCGCCGAGGTCGCGGACTCCACCGGTCCGAACACCGAACCCATCGCGGTCCGGGCCGGCTCCAGCGGGGACCCCGGCCCGGGGTGGTGGTCGAGGGTCATCAGGGTCAGGCAGGCCAGCACCAGGGCCACCAGACGCGAGCGCAGCCGGGCCCGTGCGGAGCGCTGCTCGAACGTGTCCGGCCCCGGGCGCAGGGGGCGGTAGCCCCGGAGCAGGCGTGGGACGCGCGGCGTCGAAGGGCGCATCAGTACCGCCGGCGCTCCGAGACCAGGACCTGCTGGAGTCCCTCGAACTCCTCGACGCACTTGCCCGCACCCATGGCCACGCTCGACAGGGGGTCCTCGGCGACGTGGACCGGCATCCCGGTCTCGTGGCGCAGCCGCTCGTCCAGACCGCGCAGCAGGGCGCCGCCGCCGGTGAGCACGATGCCGCGGTCCATGATGTCGCCGGCCAGTTCGGGGGGCGTCTTGTCGAGGGTCGAACGTACGGCGTCGATGATCGCGTGCAGCGGCTCCTCGAGCGCCTTGCGGACGTCGGCGCTGGAGACCACGACTGAGCGCGGCAGGCCGCTGATCATGTCGCGGCCGCGGATCTCCGCCTCGGGCTCGTCGTGGGTCGGGAACGCCGAGCCGAGCGTCATCTTGACCTCCTCGGCGGTGCGCTCGCCGAGCATGAGGCTGTACTCCTTCTTCATCCAGGCCACGATCGCGGCGTCCAGGTCGTCGCCGGCCGTGCGGATGGAGATGCTGGTGACCACGCCGCCCAGGGAGATGACCGCGACCTCGGTGGTTCCGCCGCCCACGTCGACGACCATGTTGCCGGCGGCCTGGTGCACCGGGAGCCCGGCACCGATCGCGGCTGCCATCGGCTCCTCGATGATGTAGACCTTGCGCGCGCCCGCCTGGTAGCCGGCCTCCTTGACCGCCCGCTGCTCGACCGCGGTGATGCCGCTCGGGACGCAGATCACCATCCGCGGCTTGGCGAGGTAGCGGCGGCGGTGCACCTGCTGGATGAAGAACCGGAGCATCTGCTCGGTGGCCTCGAAGTCGGCGATCACGCCGTCCTTCATCGGCCGGATGGCGGAGATGTTGTCGGGCGTGCGGCCGATCATCCGCTTGGCCCCGTGGCCGACGGCAAGGATCTCGCCGGTGGTGTCGTTGAGGGCGACCACGCTCGGCTCGTCGAGCAGGATCCCGCGTCCGCGGACGTAGACGAGCGTGTTGGCGGTCCCGAGATCGACGGCCATGTCACGGCCGATGATGCTGTTCGCCATGCGCTCGCCTCGCAGGATTCGCGTCGTACGTGGGGAAGAGGCGCCGCACCTGCGCCCCCGTAGGTCCGACGCAGCGCACGCCGACCCGCTAGCAGGTTAGGAGCGGGCCGCGCTCGGACCGGGCTGCCACGCCGGGTGACCTGCGGGTTTGTCTCCTGTCAGAGTTCGGAGAACCAGATCCCGACCTCGCGCTCGGCCGACTCCACTGAGTCCGAACCGTGCACGAGGTTCTCGCGGTTGGACAGGCTGAGGTCACCCCGGATCGTGCCGGGCGCCGCCTTCCGGCCGTCGGTCGCGCCGTTGATCGCGCGCACGACGTCGACCGCCTGGTCGCCCTCGAGGATCAGCGCCACCAGCGGACCGCTGCACACGAAGTCGCGCAGCGGCGGGTAGAAGTCCTTCTCGACGTGCTCGGCGTAGTGCCGGTCCGCCAGCGCGGCGTCGATCGTGCGCTGCTCCATGGCGGCGATGGTCAGGCCCTTGGCCTCGAACCGTGACAGCACCTCCCCGACCAGGCCGCGTCGTACGGCGTCGGGCTTGATGAGGACGAGGGTGCGCTCCATGGGCGGCACCCTATCGAGGTACTACCGCGACGGAAGGGTGCCGCCCCAGCCGGCGATCCGGCGCCGGACCTCGTCTGGCACCGGGCCGTCGTGGTCCGGCTGGAGCCCACCCGCGGCGACGGTGAGCGGCAGGACCCCGGCCCACACGCCCGCGGCGATGTCCTCGGCGTCGTCCTTGGGCCCGCCGGTGCGCGCCTTCACCGATGCCTCGCCCAGGGGTACGGCGAGCACCGTGGTGGCCGCGAGCTCCTTGCGGGTAGTGGCCCGCAGCGTGGCGGACCGGCCGGGCACCACATGGTCGACGATCAGTCCGAGCGCGTGGTTGCGCTCGGACTCGTCCTCCACGCGTCGGGCCGGGCCCATCACCACCGCCGACCGGTAGTTCATCGAGTGGTTGAACGCCGATCGGGCAAGGATCAGGGCGTCGATGACCGTGAACGTCACGCACAACGACGATCCGGGTGACTGCGCCAGCCAGGGCGCCGCCACCGAGCCGTGCAGGTAGAGCGTGCCGCCCTCGTCGGAGCCGTCCGGGTCGACCGCGAAGATCGACGGAAGCACCACCGGCGCCCCGTCGCGGACGAACCCCACGTGGCAGACCAGCGCCTCCTCGAGCAGGGCGAACAGGTCGGCGCGGTCGTCGCTCCCCCGCTCGTGGTGGCGGGTGATCGTCGTACGAGGGGTCGGGGACAGGCGCGGCTCGGTCACGGGCTGATCGTAGGGCGACGCGTCAGCCGGCGGACCGCTCGGCCTCGTAGGCGGCGTACGCCGCGGTGCGTTCACGCTCGATCTTGCGGCCCAGGAAGTACGCCGCGCCCCACAGTAGGGCGAAGATCGCGCCGAGGAAGAACATCCACGGGACCACGAAGCCCAGCCCGAGGGCGGCGATCTGGATCACCCAGCCCGTGGCGTACGCGATCTCGGAACGAAGCAGCCCGGCCAGGACGAGGCAGGCCACGCAGAGGCCGAGCCCGACCCAGCAGGCCGTGCGCCACGGCACGTTGCCGAGGTTGATCATCACCGGCGTCGTGAGGCCGAGCACGACGGCCTCGAGCGCCAGGATCGCCGCGCACATGCCGCGCTTGGGTGACCGCTGTTCCTGGCTCATGAGGGACTCCGGCGCCGCAGCAGCGCGCGCGCCTCGCCTACCGTGATCACCGAACCGGTGACCAGGACGGCGCCGGACCCGATCGACGTGCCGAGCGCATCGCCCGCCTCGGCCAGCCCGGTCGCCTGGTCGATCGCATCGGCCAGTCGGGGCTCGACACTGACCCGGTCGGCACCGAACACCTCGCGGGCGACCACGGCCAGCCGGTCGGCTGGCAGCGCGCGGCGGATGGAGTTCTGGGTGCACACGACATGGGCGAGGTGGGGTTCGAGTGCGCCCAGGACACCCTCGTGGTCCTTGTCGGCCATCACTCCGATCACACCGATCAGGGGCGAGAACGCGAAGGAGTCCTCGAGGGCCTCAGCGAGTGCCGCGGCACCGTGCGGGTTGTGCGCGGCGTCGAGCATGATCATGGGGCTGCGCCGGATGACCTCCAGCCGCCCGGGCGAGGTGGCGCGGGCGAACGCCTCGCGCACCAGGTCGTCGCCGAGTGGCTCGTCGCCGACGAACGACTCGACCGCGGCGAGCGCGGTGGCGGCGTTCTGCGCCTGGTGGGCGCCGTACAGCGGCAGGAACACCTCGTCGTACCGCTGCCGCAGACCCTGCAGCGCCAGCATCTGACCGCCCACCGCGGGCACCCGTGAGGCCACGGCGAACTCGAGCCCCTCGCGGACGACGGTTGCCCCGACCTCCGCGCACCGGGCCAGCAGGACCTCGGCCGCGTCGAGGGTCTGCTCGGCGAGCACCGCGATCGAGCCCGGCTTGATGATCCCGGACTTCTCGACCGCGATCTCGCCCGGCGAGGTGCCGAGGTACGACGCGTGGTCGACGCCGATCGGGGTGACCACGGCGACCGTGGCGTCGACGACGTTCGTCGCGTCCCAGGCTCCACCCATCCCGACCTCTACGACCGCGACGTCGACGGGCGCGTCGGCGAACGCGGCGTACGCCATCCCCACGATCGTCTCGAAGAAGCTGAGCGGGTGGGGCTGTGACGAGTCGACCAGGTGGGTGTACGGCGCGACCTCGTTGAACGCCTGCACGAACTCCTCGTCGGTCAGCGGCTCGCCGTCCACGCAGATCCGCTCGTTCATCCGCTCGAGGTGGGGGCTGGTGAAGCGGCCGGTACGCAGGTCGAGGGCACGCAGCAGGGTGTCGATCATCCGGCTGGTCGAGGTCTTGCCGTTGGTGCCGGTCAGCTGGATCACGGGGTAGTTGCGCTGCGGGTCGCCGAGGAGCTCGGTGAACGCGCGGATCCGGTCCAGCGACGGCTCGAGCTTGGTCTCGGGCCAGCGTGAGAGCAACGCGTCCTCCACCTCGGCGAAGGTCTGCGCGAGGCGGGGCTGGTCGATCGGGGCGTCGGTCATCTCGGCGCCCACTCTATGGAGCGGTCACTCGACCCGCAGATTCGCCATGTCGACCACGCGTCGATAGCCGATCGCCTCGTAGATCTTGTTCGACGTCGGGTTGGCCTGGTCGGTGAACAGGCAGGCCTGTTCCCCGCTGTCGCGCAGCAGCTTCGACACCTGGGCGACGGCCGTGCTGGCGATACCGCGGCCGCGATGCTCGCGTGGGGTGTAGACCGGGCCGATCCGGGAGACGCCGTACGCCGGCTGGCTGGCCGCCGTGAGATGGACCGGCTCGCCGCTCAAGTCCTCCCAGACGAAGACCCGGCCGCCCTCGATGCGCCGGGCCAGGGACTCGGGGGTCGGTGTCTCATGCGGGCTCACCCCCGGCTCGCGCCCGGCCTGCTCGTCCGCGTCCGCCATGAACGCGGCGAACCAGGTGACGACGAGATCCAGCTCGTCGAGCGTCGCCGGCCAGAGCCGGCCCTCGACCGGCTCCGGCTCCACGAGGTCGCCGAGCTCGAAGAGTCGTGTGTGCTGCCCCACCCGCACGGTGCCGCCGGTGTGCGCGGCCATCTCGCCGCAGAAGACCTCCACCGCCGGCAGGGCGCCGTTCGCCGCCGTCATCGGCTCGTCGCGCTCGATCAGGGAGCGGGCGAGCAGCCGGGCGGCGTCCTCCGGCATCGGGAGCAGGAACGCCGGGTAGGAGCCCGACCGCGCGGTGCGCATCGCCGCGCCGACGATCTCGTCGCCGTCGAGCACCACTGCGAACCAGCGCGGCACCCCGTCGGGCCACGCGACGCCGTCCGCGGCATCGGCCGCGATCCGGTTCGCCACCCCGGAGACCACCGTGCTGACCACGGGCTGCTCGGCGAGGTGATCGGCGGCGACCTCGAGGAACGGGACCGGGTCGTCGAAGAAGCGGAGCTCCATGCGCCGACGCTACCGTCAGGACATGACCCCCCGCGCCAGGCACCTCGGGCTCGCGGCCGCCGTGGCGGCCCTGTTGTTCGGCCCCTTCCTCGCCGCGCGAGGCGGCGCGGCCACGCCGCCCGCGCACCAGCGTGCCTCCGGGCCCAGCCTCAGCGTGGACGTGGCAGCCCATCGGCACCGGATCTCCCCGGGCATCTACGGAGTGAACTTCGCGAGCCGGTCGTTCGCGCGCCGGACCCACCTCCCGCTCGACCGCTGGGGCGGCAACTCCGCCGAGACCTACAACTGGAAGATCCGTGGCAGCAACCACGGCAACGACTGGTACTTCGAGAACTTCCCCGATTGCTGGACGCCGGCCTTCAGCTACTGCATGACCGGCCATCACTACAGCGCGGCCGACGCCCAGATCCAGCAGGACCACGCGACGGGCACCCGGACCCTGCTCACCCTTCCGTTGGACGGCCGGGTCGCCGGGGCGGTCACCTACGACAACCAGAACCCGTGCAGCTTCCCCGCCGGCCGGTACGACCCGCAGGACGCCCACGATCCGTACCACCCGGTCTGTGGCAACGGGCGGCACAACGGCGCCTTCGTCGCGGACCCCGACCCCTCGATCGCGGGGACCCGCGCGGGCGCGGGCTTCGACGCCGACTGGGTCTCACACCTCGTCCGGCGCTACGGCAGCGCACGCCGCGGCGGCGTCGGGATCTACGAGCTCGGCAACGAGCCCGGCCTGTGGGACCAGACCCACCACGACTTCCACCCGAAACCGGTCGGGTACGACGAGCTCTGGTCGAAGTCCCTCGCGGCAGCGAAGGCCGTCAAGCGGCAGGATCCGACGGCCGCCCTCCTCGGCCCCGCCGAGTGGGGCTGGCCCAACTACTTCTGCTCGAGTCTCGACCTGCGCCAGGGGTCGGGGCCCTGCGACTCCTCGTCCCCGGACCGCGCCGCGCACGGCGGCACCGCCCTGTCCGCGTGGTACCTCAAGAGGTTCGCGGCCGCCCAGAGACGGACCGGCACCCGGCTGCTCGACTACTTCGACCTGCACTACTACCCCCAGGGCACCTACCAGCCGGCCACCGACGTCACCCGCTCGCTGTGGGACCCGCGCTACCGGGACCCGTCGTGGATCGACCACACCATCCGGCTGCTGCCTCGGATGCACGACTGGGTCCGTCGCGACTACCCGGGCACCAAGCTGTCGCTCAGCGAGTACAACCTCGGTCCCGGCGTCACCTCCAGCCGCCGCCTGCAGAACGTGATCGAGGCCGACACCCTGGGCATCTTCGGGCAGCAGCGGCTCTCCCTGGCGACGTTCTGGGCCGAGTCGACCTCGCCCGTGCCCGGCTCGGCGTTCGCGATGTTCCGCAGCTACGACGGTCATCACCACACGTTCGGCGACGTGAGCGTGCGCGCCGTGAGCAGTCGCCGCGGACGGCTCTCGGTGTACGCCGCGCAGCACGCAAGCCACGGAACCGTCACCGTTGTTGTCGTCAACAAGACCGACCAGGCGCTGCGCAGCCACGTGACGCTGCAGCACTTCCACGCCCGTGCGCGCGCCGCGACGTACTCCTACCTCGGCCACGGCATCCAGCGCCAGGCGGCCACCCGGGTCTCGTCCGGAGGCTTCACCCGGAGCTATCCAGCCCGGTCGGTCACCCTGGTCGCACTCGCCCCTCGCTGAGCCGTGCCTGGTCTCGACTCCGCTCGACCACCGGATAGCCGGGTCGCGCCGCCTCATAGACTTCGGCCCATGACCGATACCCAGACGCACCTGTCCAGTACGACGCCGCAGCCGCCGGCCGTCGTCGTACCGGACAAGCCTGCGCTCGAGGGTCTCGAGGACAAGTGGACCCAGCGCTGGGAGGCGGACCAGACCTACGCCTTCGACCGGACGAAGTCGCGAGCCGAGGTCTACTCGATCGACACCCCGCCACCGACCGCCTCCGGCACCCTGCACTTCGGCAGCGTCTGCTCCTACACCCAGTGCGACCTGATCGCCCGCTACCAGCGGATGCGCGGCCGGGAGGTCTTCTACCCGATCGGCTGGGACGACAACGGCCTGCCCACCGAACGCCGCGTGCAGAACTTCTTCGGCGTCCGCTGCGACCCGTCGGTCCCCTACGACCCCGACTTCACGCCGCCCGAGAAGCCCGACGCGCAGAGTTCGAAGGGGAGGGGCCAGGTCCCGATCGGCCGGAAGAACTTCATCGAGCTGTGCGAGCGGCTCACCGCCGAGGACGAGGTCGCGTTCGAGGCACTGTTCCGCCAGGTCGGCCTGTCGGTCGACTGGAACCACCTCTACCGCACGATCGCCGACGACACCCGGGCCACCTCGCAGCGAGGCTTCCTGCGCAACCTGCAGCGCGGAGAGGCCTACCTCCAGGAGTCCCCCACGCTCTGGGACGTCACCTACCAGACGGCCGTCGCGCAGGCGGAGCTCGAGGCCCGGGAGTACCCCGGCCACTACTACCGCGTCGCCTTCCACACGGTCTCGACCGGCTCGACCAGTGGCGAGCCCATCTTCGTCGAGACCACGCGTCCCGAGCTGATCCCGTCCGTGGTCGCCCTGATCGCGCACCCCGACGACGAGCGCTACCAGCAGCTCTTCGGTACGACGGTCACCTCTCCGATCTTCGGAGTCGAGATCCCGGTGCTGGCCCACCCGCTCGCCGAACCCGACAAGGGCGCCGGCATCGCCATGTGCTGCACCTTCGGCGACCTCACCGACGTGCAGTGGTGGCGCGAGCTCCAGCTGCCGGTGCGCACCGTGATCGGCCGCGACGGTCGGATCCTGCGCGACACCCCGGCGTGGTTGACCGGCTCGGAGGCGGCGTACGCCGAGCTGGCGGGCAAGACCACCTTCTCGGCGCGCGAGGCGATGGTCGAGCAGCTGAGGGGCAGCGGTGACCTCCAGGGCGACCCCAAGCCCACCCAGCGGATGGCGAACTTCTACGAGCGTGGCGACAAGCCACTCGAGATCGTGTCCACGTTGCAGTGGTACATCCGCAACGGCGGGCGCGACGAGGACCTCCGTGCGGCGCTCGTCGAGCGGGGGAACGAGATCGCCTGGACGCCGCCCTACATGCACCATCGCTTCACCAACTGGGTCGAGGGTCTCAACGGCGACTGGCTGATCAGCCGCCAGCGCTTCTTCGGTGTGCCGTTCCCGGTCTGGTATCCCCTCGACGACGACGGTGAGCCCCTGCACGACCAGGCGATCCCGGCCACCGAGGACCGGCTCCCCGTCGACCCGTCGCAGGAGCTCCCGCCCGGGTACGAGGAGTCCCAGCGCGACGTTCCCGGTGGCTTCACCGGCGACCCCGACGTCATGGACACCTGGGCGACCTCGTCGCTGACCCCGCAGATCGCCGGTGGCTGGGAGCGGGACCCCGACCTGTGGGAGCGGGTCTACCCGATGGACCTGTGCTCGCAGGCCCACGACATCATCCGTACCTGGCTGTTCTCACGCGTGGTCCGCGCGCACTTCGAGGACGGCGCCGTCCCGTGGAAGCACGCCATGATCTCGGGCTTCGTGCTCGATCTCGACCGCAAGAAGATGAGCAAGTCCAGGGGCAGCGTCTCCACCCCGGCCGAGCTCCTGACGCAGTACGGCTCCGACGCGGTCCGCTGGCGCGCTGCGTCGCTGCGTCCGGGTCTCGACAGTGCCTTCGACGAGCACCCGCTCAAGATCGGCCGGCGGCTGGCGATGAAGGTCCTGAACGCCTCGAACTTCGTGCTCGGCAACGTCGGCGCGGCGCCGGACCCCGCGGTCGTCACCGAGGCTGTCGACCGGGCCCTGTTGGCGCGGCTCGAGGTCGTCGTCGACCGGGCCACCAGGGCCCTCGACGCCTACGACTACACCACCGCCCTCGAGGCCGCCGAGAAGTTCTTCTGGGAGTTCTGTGACGACTACCTCGAGCTGGTCAAGGAGCGTGCGTACGACGAGTCGGGTAGCGCCGCGACGGCCTCGGCGCGGGCGACTCTCGCGCTGGCGCTCCACATCCAGCTGCGGCTGCTCGCGCCGTTCGTCCCCTTCGTCACCGAGGAGGTGTGGTCGTGGTGGCAGACCGGCTCGGTGCACCGCGCCTCCTGGCCGGAGCGTTCCGAGCTCGGCGACCTCGGCGGTGACCCGGTCGCGCTCGACCGGATCGCCGAAGCGCTGATGGGCATCCGGGGTGCCAAGTCACAGGCGAAGGTCTCGATGAAGCACGAGCTCTCGGCCGTGGAGTTCACGGGACCGGGGGCCGCGCTCGCCGCCGTTCGTCTCGCGGAGGCCGACCTGCGCCGCGCCGGACGCATCACCGCCGACCCGACCTATGTGGTCGCCGAGGGCACGGAGCTGTCCGTGGCCGCGACTCTCGCGGCGGACGCCTGAGTCGTCGTCACCCGTGGTAGGCGTGGACCCGCCCGTGGCCGTGCCGGTGGCCGTGGGCGTGCGTCCAGCCCAGGTGCCTCCCGTGGTCGTGATTGGCCGGCTGCGACCCGCTGGCGTGATCGGGTCCGTCCTCGCCTTCGTCGGCGCTCCCGTCATGGGGGTTGCGCGTGCCCGGACCGTGGCGTGCCGGGTCCAGCACGTGCGGTGACTGCGAGTGCGACTGGTGACGCCCGCGATCGGGCACGGTCGACGTGGTGACAGCCGGACGAGCGGGCGGGACGAGTCCCGTCGAGCGGTGGACGAGGTCGGCGCCCTGCTCCACGATCTGGTCGAAGCCACCGTCCACGGCGCTCACCACGTTCGGGGGCGACGGCAGGGCATTGCGGAGCCAGCCCGTGGCAGCCTGGCTGCGCACGGACGTGACCAACAGGATCGCCGCGATGATGGCGACGACGATGAACGCCGCCAGCGGCCCCTTGCGATCGGCGCCCAAAAGTTGTCCCTCCCAGACACGTGACCCCCGGCACGCGCACAATGCGGCGCAAGTGTCCCGTGCAGGAGGGCACTCCGAAGGTCGGATCACCGAAATGGCCGGAAATGACTAGACCGGACTAGCCCATCTGGGTCAGACGAGGGTCAGGCCTGGTCTCGACTCCGCCTCAGGCGGACTTCTTCTTCTTGGCCTCGGACTCGCGTGGCACCAGCGTGGGCGCCTCTTCGCGAAGGACGACGCCGTCGGTCACGATGACCTTGCCGACGTCGCCGCGGGACGGCACGTCGTACATCACGTGGAGGAGCACCTCTTCGATGATGGCGCGCAGGCCCCGGGCACCGGTGCCGCGCTCCATCGCCCGGTCGGCGATCGCCTCGATCGCATCGGGGGTGAACTCCAACTCGACGTCGTCGAGCTCGAAGAGCTTCTGGTACTGCTTGACCAGCGCGTTGCGCGGCTCGGTGAGGATCTGCACCAGCGCATGGCGGTCGAGCTTCTTCACGCTGGCGATCAGCGGCAGGCGACCGATGAACTCGGGGATCAGCCCGAACTTCACCAGGTCCTCGGGCCGGACCTGCGCCAGCAGGTCGTCCGCGTCGCGCTCGGCCGCGCCGCGCACGTCGGCGGTGAAGCCCAGGGTCTTCTTGCCGACCCGCTGCTCCACGATGTGCTCGAGGCCGGCAAAGGCGCCACCCACCACGAACAGGATGTTGGTCGTGTCGATCTGGATGAACTCCTGGTGCGGGTGCTTGCGACCGCCCTGGGGCGGCACCGAGGCGGTCGTGCCCTCGATGATCTTCAGCAGCGCCTGCTGGACCCCCTCACCGGAGACGTCACGCGTGATCGACGGGTTCTCGGCCTTGCGGGCCACCTTGTCGATCTCGTCGATGTAGATGATCCCGGTCTCGGC
>DAINSL010000045.1:0-2840 GCA_036741335.1 Nocardioides sp.
GCATCTGACTACGGATCAGAAGGTTGGGGTTTCGAATACCTCCGGGCGCGCCAGGATTTGCGCTGGTCAGAGCCCCTTTCGGGATCTGAGAGGCCGGGCCTCGCTGTTCGTCTAGGTCCGTTATTCAAGTGCTGACCCGGGGCCTGTGCCCCGGTTAGGCACTTCCCCGCCCCCCGGCTAACCCCGGGGGCTCTTCATCTCAAGACGATGCCGGGGGCTGCCCTAGGGCGGAGCCGAGCGACAGCCGTATGAGTCGCACCCGCCATCTGAGGCCACATGTGTTCATCGCGTATTGGAGCGACCGCCGGCCCAGGATGGACAACTGAACGGGACGCTGCGGGTCAGCCACCGCCTGCCGCCACGGCGGAGGACAGGTCGTTCACGTGGGCGTCTCGCGAGGACAGCGGGTCGAGCCCGTAGCTGCGCTCGATGGTCGCCAGGATCGACGTCGTGTCGTACGACGTGTGGTCGACGCCCGAGTGCTTCAGGGACCGGCTGATCACCAGCGCCGGGATGCGGGTGCCCGGACCCCACGTGTCGACGGCTGGCGGCGATACGTGGTCCCACTGCCCGCCGAACTCGTCGTAGGTCACGACCACCAAGGTGTTGCCCGCCTGCGGACCGTTCTCGATGGTCTTCAGCAGGTCGACCAGGTGGTCGGAGCCCTTCGACTCGCTCGCGTAGCCGGGGTGCTCGTTCTCCGCGCCGTACGGCTTGACGAAGGAGACCGTCGGCAGGGTGCCGTCCTGGGCGGCCGAGATGAACCTCGTCTCGTCCTGCAGATGAGCGCGCCCGGGCGTGCCGGGGGCATAGTTCGCGAAGTAGTTGAACGGCTGGTGGTGGTACTGGAACAGGGCACCGGGGTGGCCCGACTCCGCGTCGTCCCAGCCGCCGGCGTACCAGTTCCAGCTGATGCCCTTGCCGGTGAGCTCGTCCCCGATGTTGGGGTACTGGTTGTCGTCGATCAGCGGCAGGTAGGCGCCACCGGCGTGCGGTGCCGCACCGGGCTGGATCGTGTTCACCGCGTAGTCACCGCAGGCCAGGTCGTAGTTGTTGCCGCCGGCGGTGCACACCTGGGTCAGCTTGTCGTCCACGACTGCCTTGGTGGGCGTGTAGAGCGGGTACTTCGTCGGCATCCCGTCCGCGTCGAGGACCGAGTTCTTGGCGTACGACGCGGGGTCCGGCACGCCGTTCTGCAAGGTGTAGGTCGAGGTCTTGTCGGTGTCCAGCGGTGACCGAGCGGCTATCAGCCACTGGTGGTTGAGGAACGAGCCGCCGAAGGCCGCCTGGAAGAAGTGGTCGGCGAGGACGTACTTCGGTGCGCCGTGGGCGTGCAGGTAGCTGTAGATCGGCAGCTGCGTGGTGTCGTAGTAGCCCTGAGTCAGCCCGACGGCGTCCGAGCCCGTGGTGTAGCGGTCCTGCGCTCCGCCGTCGATCTGGTACTGCTCCTGGTAGAAGCGGTGCACGATGTCGCGGGTGCAGCCGCCCGGGTCTCCGGTGCCCTTGAGGTAGCCGGTCGCCTTGAACGCGGAGCCCGGCGGCGGGCACGTCGTGTCGGACGGCGCGATGAAGTCGTCGATCGAGAACGGCTCATTGGTGAAGTGGCTGTCGAAGCCGGCCTGGGTGCCGGTCGGGACGTTCACCGTGTGCGTGTCGTGGCAGGTCGTCGGCTGGCCAGGTTGACGTCGTTCTGCAGCAGGCAGGTGTACGGCGTACCGTCCTGGGCGACCTGAGTCGAATGCTCGGAGGTGGCGTCCGAGAGACCGTCGACGTGCTGGCCGTGGACATCGCCCCATGCGCCGTAGAGGTTGTCGAAGGAGTGGTTCTCCTCGTAGATCACGACGAGGTGCTTGTAGCCACCGGGCAGGGTGGGTGGCTTCCCCTTCGCATGCGTCGAGGAGTGGTGTGTCTGGTGGGTCCCGCCGGCCTGCACCGCCGGGGCCGCTGCGAGCGCCAACGCGCCGGCCGCCGCAGCGGCCAGGGCGATGCGCGAGATGCGCTTCTGGGTCATGTCCCTACCTTCCGCTCGCCAGGTGACGCGCGTCAACGTCACGGGTGAACCGAAGATGAATGCCCCCGAGCGTTCAGCGCGCGCGGTTCTCGAGGAGCGATCAGAACATCACCGTGGCGAAGGTCGCGGTCTGCTCGAACCCGACCCGCCCGTAGGCACGGAGGGCCGGCTCGTTCCACACGTTGGCCTACAGGGAGACGACGGGTGCGATGTCGCGACGGCAGGCCTCGACCAGTGCAGGTATCCAAGCTTGCAGAGACTGGCGTAGCGTTTCGTCATTTGGTTGCGCGAGGCAACCATCCTACAAGGAGGCTCCTATGCCTAGCAACGCCAAGACCAGCCCCGTCCGCCACGCTGTCAGCCGCTCGACCGGGGCGACGACCTGGACCCGCAAGGAGGGTGACGAGTGGAAGACGAGCTGCCTCAACCACGCCGCCGAGACGACCGCGCCGAGCCGTGGCGTCGCGTGGAAGAACGGATCGACCCCGGCGCAGTTCTGTCCGAAGTGCAAGGCCATTGTGGCGGGCAAGGCGGAAAAGATCACCGGTCCGCGCCTGGACCTGCCCACCCCCACCAAGAAGGCCGCGCCGAAGACGCCTGCCGCCAAGCCGACACCGGCCAAAGGCAAGGTCGCGTGATCGACAAGATGTCTGACCCCGACAGCGGCAAGCCGATTCGAGTCGATCAGGCCTGACCCCTGACCCGACTCCTGCCCGGTTCCTTGGGTGGGGGTCGGACCACATGACCGGGAGCACGACACCGCCAGTCGGCTATCTCACCACCCAGCCTCCACATGCGCAGTGCGCGCGGCTTTCGAGCTCCTCAGGCA
>DAINSL010000045.1:2940-22149 GCA_036741335.1 Nocardioides sp.
GACCGACATCCGGTTATCGCATGATGAGGTTCTACGCGTCACGGCGTACCTGGGCCGATCGGCCACTGCACAACACGAGCGCGTCGTTGCCATGGTCAAGGGGGCCACGCTCCGCTCATCGGAATGACCGCTCCTCAGGCATGAGCAGGCGTCTGGAGACTAAACTCGATTCGAGCGTGATGCCCGACTGGCTCGTTGGGAGGGTCGCTGGCATGGGGCTGTTTCTGATCCTGGCCGCATACGTCGGCGTCGCTGGGTGCCTGCTGGCGTTGGTGCAGGAGGCTCACCGGGTCGACGAGGAGCGCGCGACCCGCGAGGGCGGCCCACTGACTTCAAGATCCTTCGAGATCCGGTTGGGTCTGCTCGCTCTCTGGTTCTTCTTCCTGAACCCCATCATCATGCTTTTGGTGGTGTGGCGATAGAAGGCAGGATGCGTCCTTGCATTGTCGGCGGGTCACTGATTGGCCCGCTGACGACGTGTCTCCCGTCGCACGGACAGCGGCATAGCGGAAGTTCGGCTGGCAGTGAGGGAACTTTGGCTCTGGGCATCCCCGTCTGACTTGATAGAGGAGAGGAGGACTCTTGGACCCCGGCGTCATCCGCGAGAGGGCTTGCGGCTCGACTCGAAGAGCGCTGCGATGTCCTCGCGCTTCAGGTAGGTGCGTCCGCGGGATCCGTCGGGGTGGTACGACGCGAGGCGGGGTGTCTCACCCCAGGTCCACTTGCGGAGTTTCCAGATGGGGATGTTGAACTCTTCGGCGGCTTCCTGGAAGCCGAGGAACGTGGTGCTCATGGGCAACCCTTCCGGCTTAGCCGGATCCGGACCAAGAGAAGCCGAGCGCGGACCCGACCAATGCCATGCATTGGTGAGGTCGCCGCTCGGCTAACCGCTCTCGCCCTCTGAGGGAGTACTGGCAGCCGCTCTTGCTCCACTTCGGTGCCTCAGGCGGTCCACTGAACCGTCCGGCAACGCCCTTCGGGCAGCAGATGAGTTACGGAGCCGATTCTACGGCGTGCTGCGAAGTGCCGTTGACGACGCGCCGGATCGCATGCTCGGGGTCCCTTTCGGGTCCGTTCGATCCTGCGACTCTGTGCTGCGACGTGCTGCGATGTGCGACCTGCCTCGGAGCCGAATCCCCAAACCTGTAAGGGGAAACTCGACCTTTCCGCAGGTCGAGGGGATGCAGTCGCGCCGAGCCGAAGCAACGGATCGTCGTACTACGGATCAGAAGGTTGGGGTTTCGAATACCTCCGGGCGCGCTCACATCGAGCAAGGGCTAGGAGCCTGCGCCGCCGTCCCGCTTCCACTCCGCGAGCTCGGCGTTCTTGTGCTGGAGGCCCACGAACCTGGCGGGGAACCACCATTTGACGGCCCGACCGAGGGTCGTGCGCCGACACCAGCAGTCCGGATCGCAGCCGCACTCGCGGTTGCGCGGGTTGTGCAGGCGCCGGACCACGCTTCGGTTCACGCGGCCACGCTACCCCCGGATCAGGGAACTTCGCCGAAGACTTCGCGTCGCCCGTCCTCCCAGACGACCACACCGCGCCGGCCGGGTCGTGCGCGCAGCCAGGTCAGGGCATCGGGTCCCATGGCGTACGCCGCGGTGGCGTCGAGGTCGGCCCAGGTGAGGTCGTCGGCGAGCACGGTCACGGACGCGATGTCCGTCGGGGCGCGACCGGTGCGTGCGTCGACGATGTGCTGGCCGCGGTGGGCGTGGCCGGACGTCGCGACCGCTCCGCGGCGTACCTCCACGGTGGCGGTGACCGCACTCGGGTCGTGCGGGTCCTCGATGCCGATCCGCCAGGCGGGGCGGGTGTCGTCGGCGACGTGGCAGACCATGTCCCCGCCCGCGGACAGACAGAAGTCGGTGTCGGGCAGCCAGGTGAGTGCGGCCGCGGCGCGTTGCACCGCCCAGCCCTTCACGACCCCGTCGGTGTCGAGCCGGAGCGTGCCGTCGGCGGCCACACGGCGTACGTCGAAGGCGCCGCCGGACTCACGGCGCGCCCGCTCGCCCAGGTCGAGCACCTCTCGCACCTCGGGCGGACACTTCTCGAGCGTGGTCTCGCCGGCGTTGAGCCGCGAGACGAACGAGTCGTCGCGGTAGGTGCTGAAGACGCCGTCGACGTCGCGCAGGATCGCCAGAGCGTGCTGCCACGCGTCGCGAGCCTCCGGGTCGTCGACGTGCCGGCCACGAAGGGCCAGGCTGATCGGCATTCCCATCACGTGCTCGACGTACCGCTGCACGTGCAGGGCGGGTTGCTCCACGGTCACAGGTTGGCCTGGTCCAGCGCACTCTGCAGGGACTGGACATAGCCGGTGCTGGTGAACGTTGCGCCGCTGACCATGTCGATGCTCGCGCTCTGGCTCTTGATCGTCTCCTGGATCAGGACCGGGAGGGAGTAGTGGGCGATCTCGACGTCGCGGGAGTTGCCGCTCGGGTACTGCAGCACCGTGACGTTCGTGATCGAGCCGTTGGCAACCGAGAGCCGCACCTGCACCGGGCCCCACTGGGTCTGGACGACCGCGCCGGTCACGGTCGAGCTCGTGGTCTTGGAGCTCGAGCCCGCGTTGCCGTTCGAGCCCGATCCATTGCCGCCGTTGCCCGACGAGCTGCTCGACCCGGACGTCGTACCGGCAGTGCCACCGGAGACGGCGACGGGGGTCGTCGCGACGCTCGAGCCGCGCTGTGACGCGTCGAAGCCGAACAGCAGCACGACGGCCGAGACGGTGCTCAGTATCCAGTAGGAGATGCGCTTCACGGTCTCACCATCCGAAGGTCTCGAGATGGAGCCGATCCTCGGGAAGTCCGGCGTTCAGCAGCGTGGTCCGGACCAGGGAGGACCAGACCTCGGGGCCGCAGACGTAGACGTCGCGCTCGGCGATGTCGGGCACCCAGTAGCGCAGCGCGGTGACGTCGTCGACGCGCTCATCGACGCCGGCGGGCAGCCAGGAGCCGTCGTGGCGCCGGTGGCCGGGCAGGTCGAGCACCTGCAGGCCACGCTCGCGCTCCAGCGCGGAGAACTCGTCGAGGAACAGCGGCTCGGTGGTCCAGCGGTGGAGTACGACGCACTCGTCGGGCCGGCAGTGAATCGCCTCGGCCAGTGCCCGGATCGGTGTGATGCCGACACCGGCGCCGATCAGCGCGACGCCGCGTCGCGACCGGGCCCGCGGGCTGAGCCGGCCGAACGGACCCTCGAAGAGCACTCGGGTGCCCGGTCGCAGCCAGGAGGTCGAGGCGCTGCCGTCGCCGACCGCCTGCACGGTGATCCGCAGGCTGCGGCCGTCGGGGGCGGCGGACAGCGAGTACGGGTTGGCGCGGGTCCAGCCGCGTCGGCCCAGGAACCGCCACGTGAAGAACTGGCCCGCCTCCACGCGGAGTCGGTCGAGCCGGCGGCCGGTGAGGTGGACCGACACGATGTCGTCGGTCTCGCGCACCACCGAGCTGACCCGCAGCTGGTGACGCAGGTTGCGCCATACCGGCAGGCCGAGCCGCCAGACCAGGACGGAGCCGGCGGCGATCGCCCACGCGGTCCACCAGAAGAACGTGCGGCCCGGCGAGGACAGGAACTGCTGGCCGGTCCACAGCTGGTGCGGCAGCGCGAGACCCACGCCGACGTAGGCGTAGAGGTGCAGCAGGTGCCACGACTCGTAGCGGAGGCGGCGTCGGGCCGCCTTGATGCTGGTGACCACCACCATCACCAGGGCGACGGTGCCGCCGGTGGCGAGGAGCAGGCCCGGGTACTGCGTGACCAGCTGCCAGAGCGTCGAGGGCATCTGCGTGACCTGCCCGGCGGCGTACCCCCAGGTGATCAGCACGACGTGGGCCAGCATCAGGTTGAACGACGTGAAGCCGACGTAGCGATGCAGGTGGGCGAGGCGGTCCTGGCCGTAGGCCGCCTCCAGACGCGGCACGCGCGCCATCAGCACGACCTGCACGAGGAGCAGCACCGAGGCGACCAGGCCGGTGAGCCGGCCGAGCGAGGTCAGGCCGGTGGCCCAGCCGCCGAGGTCGTGGACGCCGTGGTCGACCTCCCACCAGTAGGTCACCAGCAGCAGGCTCAGCCACAGCGCCGAGGAGGCGAGCACGCGCACGGTCAGGTCCGCGCGGGCGCGCCGGAACGTCGTACGACGTGCGCCGGGCCGACTGGGCGCGACGTCCCGAGTGGCCAGGCTCATGCTCAGATGATCCAGGACGGGGCTGGCGGAATCGTGGGGGTTTGCTGTGAACGGCCTGTGAGAGAGGGTCACCCCTCCGGGGGAGGACGCGCCCCGCTCGTCGTAGGAGACAATCCGTCGCATGGGCACGCCCGCGCGACTCAGCCCGCCCACGGACCGAACGCTCGGCCGCACGCTCGTGGTGCTGGTGGCGACCCTGCTGGTGCTGTGTGCGGTCGAGGTCGGGACCGGGTGGCTGATCACGCACCCGCTGAAGAGCACGATGGCTCGCGAGAACTCGATCAACCGCTGGTTCGCCGACCAGCGGACGCCGGGGCTCACCCACGTGGCCGACCTCGGCACCCTGATCGGGGAGACGCTGACCGGCCTGATCACGCTGGCCCTGCTCGGCCTCGTGTTCGCGCTCTGGCAGCGCTCGTTGTGGCCGTTGGTCTTCGTGCTCGCGCTCGACGGCGGGCTCGGCCTGTTCTACCTGGCGTGCACGACCCTGGCCCCGCGCAACCGCCCGCCGGTGCACATCCTGCAGTCCGGGCTGGTGCCCGACCACAGCTTCCCGTCTGGCCACACCGCTACGGCGACCGCCATCGCCGGTGCGGCCGCGGCCCTGCTGTGGGCCTACACGCGGCTCGCCGGGGGCATCCTGGCCCTGCTCGTGGTCATCCCAGTGTGGACGATGCTCGCCCGGCTGTACGAGGGCGCCCACCACCTGAGCGACGTCCTCGTCGCTTTCGTGGTCACGCTGGTCTGGCTCGTCGCCTGTGTCCGGCTGCTGCTGCCCGCACGCGCGGAGACCTGAGCGGTCAGTGCGGCGGGTCGGGCAGCTGGTTGCCGGTCATCCGGACCCGGTCGGGCTGGAAGCCGTGGTCGATGCCCCACAGGATCGCCCGCGAGCGCGAGGTGACGCCGATCTTGCGGTAGCAGGAACGGATGTAGGACTTGATCGAGTTGATCGACAGCATCGTGGTCTCGACGATGTCCTTGTTGGAGTAGCCCTGCGCGATCAGCGACAGCACCTCCGACTCACGCGCGGTCAGGCCCTCTTCGCGACCTGGCCAGTCGCCGCCGACCAGCGGTCCGCGACCGGAGTCCTGCAGCGGGACGGGCTCACCGGTGTGGATGCGTTCCAGGGCGTCGACCAGGTCACCCGCGGCCAGGCGCTTGCTGATGTACGCCGAGATGCCGGGCACGCGCGTCTGGGTCACGCCCGGGTCGTGGGCGCTCCAGGTGTAGACCACCACTTTGGAGATGCCCGGATCGGAGACCAGCCGGGCGATCCGTTCACGATCGCGGAAGCTCTGCGCGAACGTGTCGAACAGCGCGATGTCGACCGGCGACTTCGGATGCGTGTTCACGTCGAGCTCGACGACCTCCACACGGTCGTTGTACGAACGCAACATGGCGGCGAGGCCGTGCACGACGACCTCGTAGTCGTTGACGATCGCGAGCCGAATGGTCACCGCCGAAGAGTACGGCGTGCCGGGTGGGGTGCGTGCTCACCTGTAGGGGTGTATCCAAGGGCCCAACGGGGCGGCAGTGTCCGAAGGGCATCCACGAAATGGAGGGAAGTATTCATGGTCATCCTCGGCCTGATTCTGCTGATCATCGGTCTCATCGCAAGCATTGGCATCCTGACGGTCATCGGCGCGATCCTGCTGGTCGTCGGCCTGATCCTCAACTTCGTGCCGATCGGAGGCACGCGCCGCCGGTACTACTGACGGCTGCAACCTCAGGCGGCCCCCATCCCCGGTCCTTCCGGGTGGCGGGGGTCGTTGCGTTCCCGAGCCTGCTCCTGTCGGCCAGCCCGCATAGGCTCCGCCTGTGAGCCTGCACCTGCACCGTGCCCTGCGCGCCGATGCGCTGGCCGACGGCCTGGGCGGGCTCCTGGCCACTGCGCTCCCGGACCCGTTCGCGACCGAGCTGGTCGTCGTACCCGCCCGCGGGATGGAGCGGTGGCTGTCGCAGCGGCTCTCCCACGTGCTGGGCGCCGGACCCGACGGTGACGGCGTGTGCGCGGGTGTCGACTTCCGTTCGCCGGGCTCGCTGGTGGCCGAGATCACCGGCACCCGCGACGACGACCCCTGGGCCCCCGACGCGCTCGCGTGGCCGCTGCTCGATGTCGTCGACGGCAGTCTCGACCAGCCCTGGGCCGCCACTCTCGCGCGTCATCTCGGTCACGGGCTGACCGGCGACGAGGCCGATCTCCGGATGGGCCGACGGTTCTCGGTCGCGAGTCGCCTCGCCCGGCTCTTCGCGTCGTACGCCGGACAACGGCCGTCGCTGGTCGCCGACTGGTCCGCCGGACGCGACACCGACGGCGCCGGCCGCGACCTGGCCGGCGACCTGGCCTGGCAGCCCGAGCTGTGGCGCCGGCTGGTCGACCGCGTCGACGGGCCGTCCCCGCTCGAGCGCCACGCGGCCACCGTCGAGCGGCTGCGCGAGGACCCCGAGGCCTTCGACCTCCCGGTCCGCCTCTCCCTCTTCGGCCATACCCGGCTCTCGATCACCGAGATAGAGCTGCTCGACGCCCTCGCTGCCGAGCGCGACGTCCACGTCTGGCTCCCGCACCCGTCCCCGGCGCTGTGGCAGACCCTCAGCGGGCCGGTCGGCGCTGGCGGCACGGTCGACCGGGCCGGAGACGACCGCCACCAACGGGTGAACCACCCCCTCCTCTCGAGCCTCGGGCGCGACACCCGCGAGCTGCAGCGAGCGCTCGCGGCGGCGACCGTCGCGACCGACGAGCAGCAGCCCGACCCGTCGCTCCCCGACACGCTCCTGGGCCACCTCCAGGCCGACCTTGCGGCTGACCTGCCCCGCCCCGGCGGCCGGGTGCTCGCCGAGCGTGACCGGTCGGTGCAGGTGCACGCCTGCCACGGCGTCGCCCGCCAGGTCGACGTACTCCGTGAGGTGCTGCTCGGGCTGCTCGACGACGATCCCACCCTCGAGCCGCGAGACGTGCTGGTGATGTGCCCCGACATCGAGACCTACGCACCGCTGATCGAGGCCGGCTTCGGCCTCGGCGACGTCGTGGGTGCCGGTGGCCACCCGGCCCACCGGCTCCGGGTCCGCCTGGCCGACCGGGCGCCCGGGCAGACCAACCCGGTGCTCGGTGTCGCCCACGCGCTGCTCGACCTGGCCGGCGGCCGGGCTCCGGCGACGCAGGTGCTCGACCTCGCCCGCGCCGAGCCGGTCCGGCGGAGGTTCGGGTTCGGCGACGACGACCTCGACCAGCTCGACACCTGGGCCCGCGAGTCCGGCGTGCGGTGGGCCTTCGACGCCGAGCACCGCGCCGACTTCGGGCTCGAGTCCTACGTCGCCAACACCTGGGAGTTCGGGCTCGACCGCCTGCTCACCGGGGTCGCGCTGTCCGACGACTCCTCGGCGTGGCTCGACCGGGCGCTGCCGCTCGACGACGTCGGGAGCACTCAGGTCGAGCTGGCGGGGCGGCTGACCGAATACGTCGACCGGCTCCGCGTCGCGACCGACCGGCTCACCGGCATCCGTCCGCTCGACCACTGGCTGGCGGCGCTCGACGACGCCGTCTCCTCGCTGACCGCTGTGTCGCCGAGCGACGGCTGGCAGTCCGGGCAGGTGCAGCGCGAGCTCGGCCGGGTCCGCCGTGCCGCGGCCGACCTCGGCGGGGTCGACCTGCGGCTGCCCGACGTCCGGGCGCTGCTGTCCGACCGGCTGGCGGGTCGTCCCACCCGGGCCAACTTCCGGACCGGCACCCTCACGGTCTGCACGATGGTGCCGATGCGGTCGGTGCCACACCGGGTGGTCTGCCTGCTGGGGCTCGACGACGGGGTGTTCCCCCGGCAGGGCGCGATCGACGGCGACGACGTGCTCGCCCGCAACCCGATGACCGGTGAGCGCGACGCCCGCAGCGAGGACCGCCAGCTTTTGCTCGACGCGATCATGGCGGCCACCCAGACCCTGGTGGTGACCTACACCGGTGCCAACGAGGTGTCCGGGCGACCGCGACCACCCGCCGTACCCCTCGGCGAGGTGCTCGACGCACTCGACGCGACGGCGACGACCGCCGATGGCCGGCCGGTCTCGGAGGTCGTGACGGTCCACCACCCGCTGCAGCCCTTCGACGCGCGCAACGTCACCCCCGGGGCGCTGGTACCGGCCGAGACGTTCTCCTTCGACGCCGCGGCCGCGACCGGGGCCCGCGCCGCCGCGGGCCGCCGGGTCGCGCCGGCCGCGTTCGTCGCCGGCCCGTTGCCGCCGGTCACGCCGTCCGACGTGCCCCTGGCCGACCTCGTGCGGTTCTGGGGCGATCCGGTCAAGGGCTTCCTGGCGCGCGACGGCGTCGACGTCGCCCTGGCGGCCGACGAGGAGCAGCCCGAGGACTCCCTCCCCGTCGAGATCGACAACCTGGCCCAGTGGGCGGTGGGCGACCGGGTGCTCGTCGACCTGCTGGCCGGCCTGCCGTCCGACGCCGTGGCCCAGCGCGAGTGGCGCCGCGGTCTGCTGCCACCGGGGCAGCTGGGCTGGCGGATGCTCGACGGCATCCTCCGCAGGGCGGCGCCGCTGCGGGCGGAGGCCCAGCAGCTCCGCACCGTGTCGCCTCGCGCTGTCGACGTCAGCGTCGAGCTGGGCGGCGGCCGCTGGCTTCGCGGCACCGTCCCCGAGGTCTACGGCGACCGGCTGGTGCCGGTGCACTACTCCCGGCTCGGCGCCAAGCACCGTCTCGCCTCGTGGGTGTGGCTGCTGGCGCTCACCGCGTCCGACGACGACCGCAGCTGGACCGCCCATACCCTGGGCCGGCCCACCAACAGCCGCTCACGCGACACCCATGGCGTGTCGCTTCTCGGCCCGCTCGACCACACCGCCGTCGATGTCTTGCGCGACCTCGTCGCCCTGCGCGACGCCGGGCTGCGCGATCCGCTGCCCGTGCCTCTGAAGACGTCGCTGCGCTACGCCCGGGCCCGCCGGGCGCGCGCCGACGTCCCGGACGCGCTGGAGAAGGCCGGCTACGAGTGGACCGGCAAGTTCGGCGGCGAACGCGACGCCGACGCCGTGCGCCGCATCTGGGGTCCGGGCGCGGCCCTGCCGGGTGTCGGCCTGGCGCCCGGGCCGGGCGAGGAGTTCGCCGGTGAGACCTCGCGCTTCGGCGCGCTCGCGCTGCGTGTCTGGAGCCCGCTGGTCCAGGCCGAGCAGGGGGGCTGGTGACGTGAGCGAGCTGCAGCAGTTCGACCTCGCGGGCGACCTCCCGACCGGCACCACGCTGCTCGAGGCGAGTGCCGGCACGGGCAAGACGTTCACCGTGGCCGCGCTGGTGACCCGCTACGTCGCCGAGGGCGGGGCCACCCTCGACCAGCTGCTGGTGATCACGTTCGGGCGGGCCGCCAGCCAGGAGCTGCGGGAGCGGGTCCGCGAGCAGCTCGTGCAGGCCGAGCGGGCGCTCCGCGACCCGTCGTCCGCCGACCGTGACCACCCGGTGCTCGCCACGCTCCTGGACGCCGATGCTGGCGAGGTCGCGCTCCGGCACCGCCGGCTACGCGACGCGTTGGCGTCGTTCGACTCCGCGACGATCGCCACCACCCACCAGTTCTGTCAGACCGTGCTGCGGTCGCTCGGGGTCGCCGGCGACACCGACACCGGTGCCACGCTGGTGGAGTCGCTCGACGACCTCGTCGAGGAGGTCGTCGACGACGTCTATCTGCGGCGCTTCGGCCAGCTCAAGTCCCCACCTCCGTTCGGCCGGGCCGCCGCGCTGGCCCTCGCCTCCACCGCTGTCGGTGACGCCCATGCGTCCCTCGCTGAGGCCACCGATCCCGAGTCCGACGGCGGGCAGCGGGTCGCCTTCGCCCACGAGGTGCGCACCGAGGTCGATCGGCGCAAGCGGCGCCTCGGCGTGCTCTCCTATGACGACCTCCTCGGCCGGCTCGCCGAGGCCCTGGAGGGCGACGACGCACCCGCTCGCGAACGCATGCGGCAGCGCTGGACGATCGTCCTCGTCGACGAGTTCCAGGACACCGACCCCAAGCAGTGGGAGGTCCTCGACCGGGCGTTCAGCGGTCACGCCACGATGGTCCTGATCGGCGACCCCAAGCAGGCGATCTACGCCTTCCGTGGCGGCGACGTCGTCACCTATCTCGCGGCCGCCGAGACCGCGACCACCCGGGCGACGCTCGGCACCAACCGCCGCAGCGACGCCGCCCTCGTCGAGCGGCTCCAGGTCGTACTGCGGGGGGCGGCCCTCGGCGACTCGCGCATCGTCGTACGCCCGGTGACTGCTGCGCATCCCGGCACCCGTCTGGCCGGCGCGCCTTCGCCGGCGCCGTTCCGGATCCGGCACGTACGCCGCCAGGGGATGAAGCTGGTCAAGGGCAATGTCATCCAGGTCGACATCGCACGCGAGCACATCGCCCACGACTGCGCCGCCGACATCGCCGCCCTCCTCGCCTCCGCCGCGACGTGGGACGGCGTCCAGATCGCGGCCGCTCACCTCGCGGTCCTGGTCGGCGAGTGGTCGCAGGCCGAGCTCGTACGCCGCGCCCTCGCCGACCGCGGGATCCCGGCCGTGGTCGGTGGCGGCACCAGGCTGCTGACCTCGCCCGCCGGAGACGAGTGGCTGTGCCTGCTCGAGGCGCTCGAGCAGCCCCACCGGGCCGGGCGGGTCCGGGCGGCCGCGCTCACGCCGTTCCTCGGGCGCACCCTCGTCGAGATCGACGCCGGTGGGGAGGCGCTCACCGACGAGCTGTCCGACCGGCTGCGCGGGTGGGCCCTGCTGCTGCGGGGCCGCGGCGTCGCGGCGCTGTTCGAGGGCGCCGAGGAGCAGGGCCTCACCGCCCGCGTGCTCCGGCAGTTCGGTGGCGAGCGGCTGCTGACCGATCTGCGCCATGTCGCCCAGACGCTGCACGAGACCGCGCTGCACCAGTCGCTCGGGCTGACCGGGCTGCTGGAGTGGCTGCGCTCGGAGCGCGAGGTCGGCTCGCAGGAGCGCGTCCGTCGCCTCGACAGCGACGCCGCGGCGGTGCAGATCACGACGGTCCACCAGAGCAAGGGGCTGCAGTACCCCGTGGTCCACCTGCCGTTCGTGGCCATGAACTACGTCCGGACGGTGGAGGTCGCCCGCTATCACGACGAGACCGGCGCGCGGATGCTCGACGTGTCCGGCGGCGGCGCCACGTGGGGCGCCCACGCCGAGGCCCACCTGCACGAGGAGGCCGGCGAGGAGCTGCGCGACCTCTACGTCGCGCTGACGCGGGCGCAGTCGCAGGTCGTCACCTGGTGGGCACCGACCGCCAACACCCAGCACGGCGGCCTCCACCGGATCCTCTTCGGCCGCCAGCCGGGGCAGCCCGACGTGCCCGACCAGCAGGACGTCCGCGACGACGACTACGCGGCGCGGGTGCTCGAGATGCTCGGCGAGCTCGGTGGCCCCGAACCCGAGCCGTCCGAGATCGCGGCCGAGGTCCCCGAGGGGGCGGCACCGGCACCTGGGCAGATGGCGGCGCGCGCCTTCGACCGTGAGGTCGACACCGAGTGGCGCCGCACGTCGTACTCCGGGCTGATCCGCGTGCAGGAGCAGCCGCACGGCGTGACCTCCGAGCCCGAGGTGTCGCCCCTCGACGACGAGACCCAGGTGTCGCTGGGCGACGATGAGAGCGAGACGGTCGCGGCCCGGGTCGACGAGGGCATCCCGTCGCCGATGGCGTCTCTCCCGTCGGGGGCTGCGTTCGGGAGCCTGGTGCACGGCGTGCTCGAGGAGACCGACCCCGAGGCGCACGACCTGCACGCCGAGCTGGTCGGCCACATCCGCGAGCACCTGCAGTGGTGGCCGGTCGGCGTCACGCCCGACGAGCTCGCCGAGGCGCTGCTGCCCTCGCAGCTCACCCCGCTCGGCGCCACCGCCTCCGACCTCCGGCTGGTCGACATCCCGTTGCGCGACCGGCTCTGCGAGCTCGACTTCGAGTTCCCCCTGGCCGGCGGCGATCGCCCCGGTGCCCCGCGCCCCGACGTGAGCCTGCGCGACCTGGCGCCCCTGCTGACCGCCCACCTGTCCGGCGACCCGCTCGCGTCGTACGCCGGGCAACTGGCGGGTCCGCTCGGTGACCAGTCGCTGCGGGGCTATCTCTCCGGTTCGATCGACGTGGTGCTGCGGGTGCCGGCCGGGCCCAGTCATCCACAAGGGCACCGCTATGTCGTCGTCGACTACAAGACCAACCTGCTCGGCGAGGCCGGAGTGCCGGTCACCTCCGCCGACTACTGCCGTGCCGAGATGGCGGCCGCGATGCTGCACAGCCACTACCCGCTCCAGGCGCTCCTCTATTCCGTCGTGCTGCACCGCTACCTGCGCTGGCGACTGCCGTCGTACTCCCCGGAGCACCACCTCGGCGGCGTCCTCTATCTCTTCCTGCGCGGCATGTGCGGCCCCGAGACCCCGGTGGTCGACGGCCACGTGGCCGGCGTCTTCGACTGGTCGCCCCCGGCCGCGCTGGTCGTGGCGCTGAGCGACGCACTGGAGGGACGCGCGTGATCGAGCCGTTCGAGACCGACGACCCGCACGACCGGCGCTACGCGCTGGGCGTAGGCGGCGTGCTAGCCCGCTTCAACGCGGCCGGGGTCATCGAGGCCGCCGACGTCCACACCGCCCGCCGGGTCCAGGTGCTCACCGGTGAGCCCGACGACGACGCTGCGCTCGCCCTGGCCCTCGCCGTGCGCTCGGTGCGTCACGGTTCGGTCTGCCTGGACCTCGACGACCTCGTCGGCGACGGCTTGCCGACGGGGTTGGCCTGGCCCTGGGCCGGATGGGCCGACCGGGTGGGTGCGAGTCGCCTGGTAGCAGCCGGCGTACTCCGGGTCGAGGGCAGCGTCGCCTACCTCGACCGCTACTGGCGCGAGGAGTGCCAGGTGCGCGACGACCTCGTCGCCCGCCTTGACCTCGAGCCTCCCCACGTGGACGAAGACCGGCTGGCCGCGCTCGCGCCCGTGCTCTTCCCCGAGGGGTACGACGAGCAGCGTGCCGCGGCGAGCGCGGCCGCCCGGCAGTGGACCACCGTCCTGACCGGTGGCCCCGGCACGGGCAAGACGACCGCGGTGGCCGGACTGCTCGCGTTGCTCGCCGACCAGTCCGACCGCCCGTTGCGGATCGCGCTGACGGCGCCCACCGGCAAGGCCGCGGCCCGCCTCCAGGAAGCCGTGCGCACCGCGCTCGGCGAGCAGCGCTTCGCCGAGCACGCCGCCGCGGTGGGTGAGCCGACCGCCCAGACGCTGCACCGGTTGCTGGGGTGGAAGCGCGGCAGCCGCACCCGGTTCCGCCACGACCGGCGCAACCGGCTGCCCCATGACGTGATCGTGGTCGACGAGACCTCGATGGTGTCGCTGACGATGATGGCGCGACTCGTGGAAGCCGTTCGTGCCGACTGCCGGCTGGTCCTGGTCGGCGATCCCGACCAGCTCGCCTCGGTCGAGGCAGGCGCGGTGCTCGCCGACCTCGTCGACGGCCTGGCCGGGCGCCGGGCCTCGACGGTCTCGTCGCTGCGCACGTCCCACCGCTTCGGCCGCCAGATCAACGACCTCGCCGAGGCCGTCAAGGACGGCGACGCCGACCGCGCGCTCGACCTCCTCACCACCGGCGGTGCCCACATCGAGCTCCTCGACCCCGACGACCCGGCGACCCTGCCGGGGCTGCGGGGACGCCTGGTCGCGCACGCCCTGCGGTTGCGTGCGGCCGCGAGCTCCGGCGACGCGCAGAGTGCGATCGAGGTGCTCGACGAGCACCGCCTGCTCTGTGCGCACCGCGACGGGCCGTGGGGCGTCGGCCACTGGAACCGCGCGGTCGAGCGCGGCCTGGCCGAGCACACCGGTCTGCCGATCGGGGGTGGCTGGGGGCAGGAGTGGTACTCCGGTCGCCCGCTGCTGCTCACCAGCAACGACTATGGCCTCGACGTCTTCAACGGCGACACCGGCGTCGTCGTCGCCGACGGTGACGGCACCCGCGCCGCGATCGCCACGCCGTACGGCGCGCGGCTCCTGTCCACGTCGCGGCTCACCGACGTCGAGACGATGCACGCGATGACGGTGCACAAGAGCCAGGGCAGCCAGGCCGCCGAGGTCACGGTGCTGCTGCCGCCCGACGCCTCGCCGCTGCTGACCCGCGAGCTCTTCTACACCGCCCTGACCCGGGCCCAGAGCAAGGTGACCGTGGTGGCGACCCATGACGCCGTACGCCTCGCCGTCGGGCGTCCGGCCAACCGCGCGAGCGGGCTGGCCCGACGGCTCGCCCAACCAGCGGTCGACGAAACCTGAGCGTCATGCGGCGCCGTTAGGGTCGAGGGCATGCTGCTGCTGCGCGTCGAGCTGCCCAACGTGCCTGGGTCGCTGGGTCGCTTGGCGACCGCCATCGGCGCCGCGGGCGGCGACATCGACGCGATCGAGATCGTCGAGAAGCGGCACGACGGCACCGCGGTCGACGACGTCCTGCTCGAGATGGTCGGCAGCGCGATGCCGGACTCGGTGGTCTCGGCGTGCACCGCCGTGGACGGCGTGAAAGTGCTGTGGATCAGCCGCTACCTCGCCGGCGGCAACCTGTTTCTCGACCTCGAGGTGGTCGAGTCGTTGAGCACCGAGCCGGCGACCGCGCTCGATCGTCTCGTCGAGCTGTTGCCGGTCGCGTTCCGCTGCGAGTGGGCCGCCCGGGCCAGGTCGGGGTCGGACGGCTTCGAGATCGAGCACGCCAGCGAGGGCGCCCCGCCCTCGATCGACCTCAAGCCCGGCTCGGGGCTGGACCGTCAGACGATCGGCGACGACCTGGTCGCCGTCGCGCCGGTCGGGCACAAGCGCGTGGTCGCCATCGGGCGTCGCGGCGGCCCGGAGTTCCTGGACTCCGAGCTGGCCCGGTTCGGTCACCTGGTGGCACTGGCCAGCTCGATCGCCCGCGCGGCCCGCTGAGCCGGCGTGACAAGCGGGTCAGGCTCGCTCGAGCAGGAAGACCGGGATCTCGCGGTCGGTCCGCTTCTGGTACTCGCCGTACGTCGGCCAGGTCTGCACGGAGTACTCCCACCAGTCCGCGCGCTCCTCGCCCTCGGCCAGCCGCACGGTGTATGTGTGCTTCTCCGCACCGTCCTGGAGGTCGACCTCGGGATGCGCCAGGAAGTTCGCCACCCACTCGGGGTTGTCGTCGGACCCGCCCCTGGACGCGATCGCCACGTAGGTGCCGTCGCGTTCGACCCGCATCACCGGGTTCTTGCGCAGGTTGCCGGACTTCGCGCCGACCGAGGTGATCACCACGATCGGGTCACCGCTGTCGCTCAACGTGCTTGCCCGGGCGCCGTCGGACGCCTCGAACTTCGCGACCTGGTCGCGGACCCACCCGTACTTGCTGGGGACGTAGGTTCCGGTCAGTGCCATGTACGCCGTAACGCGAGTGCGCCCCGCAGCATTCCGGGCCCGCCCGGTGAGTGCCAGACTCCTGGTCATGGAGAACATGTGGGACGTGATCGCCACCGAGCGTGGCGCACTGGCCGACGATCTCGAGAGCCTCGACGATGCGGCGTGGGAGACGCCGTCGCTGTGTGCCGGCTGGACCGTGCGCGACGCCGTCGCCCACATGATCGCGACCGCCGAGATGACCCCGCCGAGGTTCGTCGGGAAGATGCTCGGTTCGGGCTTCAGCTTCGACAAGATGGTCACCAAGGAGATCGCCGCCAAGCGTGGAACCAGCCCGGCCGCCGAGCTGAAGCACCTGCGCGCCGTACGCAACCTGACCACGGCGCCGCCCGGGCCGAAGACCTCGTGGCTGGGCGAGTCGATCGTCCACGCCGAGGACGTACGCCGGCCCCTCGGCCTCCAGCGCGCCTACCCGATGGAGGCGCTGGTCGCCGTGGGCGACTTCTACCGGGGCTCGAACACGCTGATCGGTGCGAAGTCCCGCATCGACGGCCTCGCGCTCAAGGCGACCGACACCGACTGGTCGCACGGCTCCGGTGCCGCCGTCGAGGGACCGATGCTGTCCCTCGTGATGGCGATGACGGGGCGCTCCGCCGGGTGTGACGACCTCACCTGTGACGGAGTCGCCACGTTGCGGGGCCGCTGCACGTAGGCCGCAGCCGGTCGAGGTCGGGCCCGGCCGGGTCCCCCGATAACCTCGCGTGCATGAGCGCGATCGACGGGGTGTCCGAGATCTTCGACGCCGATGCCTGGGACGACGTCCCCGGGTTCGAGGACCTGACCGACGTGACCTACCACCGGGCCCGCGCGCACGGGACCGTGCGGATCGCCTTCGACCGGCCCGACGTGCTCAACGCGTTCCGCCCGCACACGGTCGACGAGCTGCTGCGCGTCCTCGAGCATGCGCGCATCAGCAGCGACGTGGGTTGCGTGCTGCTGACCGGAAACGGCCCGAGCGAGAAGAACGGCAAGTGGGCCTTCTGCACCGGCGGTGACCAGCGGATCCGGGGCAAGGCCGGTTATCAGTACACGCGTCCGGAGGATGCATCAGGGAGAGAGGGAGAGACCGCCGACACCGTGGACAAGTCGCAGCTCGGCCGTCTTCACATCCTGGAGTGCCAGCGGCTGATCCGCTTCATGCCGAAGATCGTGGTCTGCCTCGTGCCCGGCTGGGCCGCCGGCGGAGGTCACTCGTTGCACGTCGTCTGCGACCTCACGCTGGCCAGCAGCGAGCATGCGCGCTTCAAGCAGACCGATGCAGACGTCGGCTCGTTCGACGGCGGCTTCGGATCGGCGTACCTGGCCCGCCAGGTCGGGCAGAAGTTCGCTCGCGAGATCTTCTTCCTCGGCCAGGAGTACTCCGCCGAGGACGGCGTTCGGATGGGCACGGTCAACAAGGCCGTGCCGCACGTGGAGCTCGAGGCGACCGGCCTCGAGTGGGGGCGGCTGATCACCGGCAAGAGCCCCACCGCGCAGCGGATGCTGAAGTACTCCTTCAACCTCATCGACGACGGCCTGGTCGGCCAGCAGCTGTTCGCCGGCGAGACCACGCGGCTCGCCTACATGACCGACGAGGCCCAGGAGGGTCGCGACCAGTTCCTGGAGAAACGCGACCCCGACTGGTCGCCGTACCCCTGGTACTACTGAGTCAGCGCGTTTGCGCAGATCAGAGACTTCGCCCACGGCACTGATGCCCGAACGGGACGAGGCGATCGTGTCAACTGCTGGTTCGGCCGCCGCCCGCCTACTCGTGCCCGACGACATCGACCGAGATCTCCACCGCCGGAACCGTCCCCCTGTTCTCGAGCCAGTGGAGGGTGTTCCGGTCCTCGGGCCAGCCCACACCCGGCCCGTATTCCGTTGCGATCCCGTCTCGATGGTCGGTGATCGTTCCCTGCAAGACGTAGACGGTCCCCGGTCTGCCCTTGTGGTCGTGAACCGGGCCGAAGACTCCTCCCGGCTCGATGGTCACCATGCGCATCCGAAGCTGGCGCCCTTCCATGCCCTGGATCTCGGGGCCGAGATCAACCGTGGCCAGCAGCTCCACCGCGACACCCTTCGTCTCCGGCGCCGCCTGTTCATCGCTCATCGTGCTGTCCTCTCCGTGCGGGCGGCCTGGCGCTGCAAGCCTGGCGGGCGTGAATGGATTGTCCACCCTCATGGAAGCCCTCGTCCGCTTGCCCGCGGTCAGAAGCCAGCACCGTGCCAGCGGCGGAGTGCGGCACACGTTGCGTGCGAAGAATCGCACGCCGGTGCAGGCAGTGGTTGACGGAGATGGCTACGACGGTGGACTCCTCCTGTTCGTGCACGACGGTCAGTTGTCGGCGTTGGAGTACTGGTGGGTCATCGAAGAGATGCCCGACGTGTTCCCACCGTTGTCCGCCACCGGGAAGCCGATCATCGCGAGCCCGTAAGTCGCCTGGCGGTCTGTCAAGCACCCATAGCGTGCTCCGGGGAGCAGCAGCCCGGTAAAGGTCCTCTTGAGCCACCTCGAACCAGTCTTGGGGTGCCGTGCCCGAACCGTAAGGACCGCCGCGGGTCTCACGAGTCCGTCGTGCGGCGGTCATGTGCCGGAGTCCAGTATCGCAAGGCAGCCACGGACCAGGGCCTGACGCTCGTGGGGTGTGTCCAACGGCACCTCGGTCAGGGCGGCCATCACGCCGTCGAGTGCCGCGAGGGTGCCGACCACCCGAACGCGGAGTGCAGGGTCGTCGGCGACCGCCGATCCCGCGAGCAGGCGGACGAACTGTGCTTTGAGCGTGACGAGGAGAGGGCCGAGGTCGGCGATCTTGGACTCCGTTGTGAAACGGTTGAGAAGAGCGATCGCCCGACGGTGTTTGACCGACACCTCGACCAAAGCCGCGATCGCGGCCCGGCGCTCCGCACGCGACGGCGGGTCGGAGACGTGTATCCCATCGACGACGGATGCGATCTCGGAGAAGTATGGATCGAGCACGTTGCGTAGCAGCTCCTCCTTGGTGCGGAAGTGGTAGAGCACCGCTTGCCGGGTGAGCCTCAGACGGCCGGCGATGTCTTCCAGGGACGTGGCCCCGTAGCCGTGGGCCACGAACAGGTCCAAGGCGGTCTTGCGGATCTCGTTGCGGGCCGCCTCGGCGGACCTTCGCTTGGGGGCCACGGAGCTCCTTTGGCAAAAGTTGGGCGCATGTTCCTCGAAATGCTGGCGCCATGGGCTGAGTTGTCGTTCAATGATCTCACTGACTTACAAGTAAGTCAGTGAGATGACCCGGCCGAAGCACCTTGGTGCTCGCGGTTACGGGCCGGAACCAGAGGAGCCGTCGGGGGGCGGCATCCACTGGGACCACACCTCTAGGGTGGCTGCAAGTCGGGGGGCCGGCAGCCACCCTTGGGCATTCCTGGGCTAGCCGGTTTCGAGAGGGCCGCGACCGACCGCGTGGCAGCGCGACCCGCTAGGTGCGGGTCAGGTGCGATATCGGTGGTGCAGGCTCGTCTCGACGTCGTGAAGCGTTATCGCGCCTTCGCTGCTGGCTGCCCGGTGTGGCTAATCGAACTGATGGGAACGGCGCACAGCGCTCTCGTATTTCTCTCGACAGTGGGACAGCGAGCCATGAGGCTGTGCGCGTGACCACCAGCGACGTCTGGGACGAAGCGAC
>DAINSL010000046.1:0-1326 GCA_036741335.1 Nocardioides sp.
GAGCGTCCGACTGAAAATCGGAAGGTCGGCGGTTCGACCCCGCCCCTGGCCACCGCCTGTCGTACGGCGTCACGGACCCGGCCGCCCTGCAACATGGCCCCAGTCTGCTCAACGGCGAGCCGCGGATGGCACTCAACTGAGCACCCGTACTCACCGGGGCTGAGCACGTCGGCCCTGGGCCCTCGCGCCGCCTCCGTGAGGTACTTCGTTTCATGACGTACGCCGACCCGACCCGCTGTCCGGACTGCCACGCGCTCCTCCCGCAGTCCCCCGACGTCTGCCGTGTCTGTGCCCTGCCGCTGACCGGCTCGACGGCGACGGAGCTCTACTCGACGCTCCAGCAGGCCGACCGGCTGCTCGGAAGCCTCCGTCAGCAGAAGGCCCCGGTGCCCGCAACGGTGTCGGGCGAGCCGGGCACGCTGTCGGTGGCGCCGTACCCCGCGCCGGCGCCCTCCCATCACGACGCCCCGCGGCTTCGAAGCGCCACGGTGCCGCAGGTGCTGCTCAGCCTCGGCGCGCTGTGCCTGCTCGTCGCGGCCGTCACCTTCCTGGCCGTGGCATGGAGCTGGCTCGGTGTCGGAGGGCGGACTCTCGTGCTCGTCGTGCTCACCGCGACCGCCCTCGGCCTGACGGGCGTGCTGGCACGCCGCGGCCTGCGGACGGCGAGCGAGGCGCTCTCGGTGGTGGGTCTCGGGCTGCTGGCGCTCGATGTCGTCGGCATGCGCCACGCCGGCTGGCTGGGGGAGGTCGGCGACGCCCATCTGGTGATGCTGACCGGAGCTGCCGTGGCGACCGGATCGCTGGCGCTGCTGCTGGTGACGGCATCGCGCCCACTCGTGGCGCCGGCGCTGGTCGCACCCCTCGCCGTGCTGGTCGCCGGGATCGGCGCCCAGTGGCACGTCGACTCCCCCGCGCCCATGCTTGCGGTCATCGTGGCGCTGCTCGCCCTCGGCCGCGTCGGCACCACGGTCCCGAGCACCCCGCTGTGGATGACATCGCTGACGGCCGGCGGTCTGGCCTGGCTCTACGCCGTCGCGTTCGGCTTCGTGCTCGCGGCCGACGACCAGACCGTCTCGCACCTGTGGGGTCACGCCGCGATCTGGCCGCTCGTGGTCGCGACCGGGCTGGCCGCAGCGGCCGGGCCTGCCGTCGGGCTGGGACGAACCGCGTCGCTCGCGGGGTACGCCGTCGCCGGGCTGCTGGGCAGCTACGTCGTGGTGCTGGCCGCCCTGGACAACTCCCCGACCGCTGCGGCCACGAGCCTCCTCCCGATCGCCGCGATGTGGGCGGTCGTGGCAGCCGCGGCACCCGACCGGCTGCGCGCCG
>DAINSL010000046.1:1336-20002 GCA_036741335.1 Nocardioides sp.
CGCCGCTGCCGCCGTACCCCTGGCCGGCACCGTCCTGATGCCCCTTGTGACCGTCCTGGAGCTGGCCGCCGTGTCGACGCGAGCCGTCCTGGATGTGGGCGACCCGTTCACCCAGCCGTTCGGGGTCCACGTCGCGGCGACCTCGCCGTGGGTCGCGGCCTGGCTGCTCGCCCCGTCGCTCGTCGTGGTGGCGGGTGCGGGCTGTGCCCTGGCCAGCCTGGTCCGGCCGGTCCGGCGCACGACGTGGCTTGCCGGGCTCGCGTTCGCCGGCGTCGCGGGAGGCGCCGCCACCCTTCCGCTGTACGACGTACCGCTCGCGGCCGTCGCCGGGATCCTGGCCCTGGGCGGCGCGGCCGCCCTGGCCTGGGCCGAGCTGCTGTCCGCCGCCCGGGCACACGATCTGCGGGCGCTGGGCGCCGCGCTGATCGCGGTCTCGGTCCTCTCGGCGCTGCCGAACGACCTGCTGACCGCCCTCGTCCTCGTGGTGGCCACCGCCGCCGCCGCGTGGCTGATGACACGCACGGACCTCACCGGCGAGATCGCTTCGGGTGCCTTCCCGCCGGCCCTCGGCGGACTCGTCTGGGCGGCAGCCAATGTGGCGGGGATCCCGGAGTACCAGCGGGCGATCCCCGTGCTGCTGGTGCTCGGAGCCCTCGCGATCTGGCGCCCCCGGCCCGGGCTCGAGCTCTCGTCCGCCCTGGTCGGGATCGTGGTGTCCGGTGGCGCGATCATCGACGCCCACGACATGCAGTGGGCGCTGGCGGTGCACCTGACGGTCGCCGGGGCGCTCGTCACCGCGTCATCTCTGATCCACCACTCGCGGCGGTCGCTGGCCTGGCCCGGCGGCTTGCTGCTGGCCGCGGCGACCTGGGTCCGCCTGGCTCAGCTCGGGGTCCACGCACCCGAGGCCTACACGCTCCCCACGGCCGTGGTGCTGTCGGCCGTCGGCCTGTGGCGGCTGCGTCGCGACGACGCGGCGGCCACCCTGACCATGCTCGCGCCCGGGCTGACCCTGGCCACCGTGCCATCGCTGCTCGCCGCGCTGGACGAGCCGTTCTCGCTGCGCGCCCTGCTGCTCGGTGCGGCGTGCCTGGCGCTCGTGCTGGCCGGCGTACGCCTGCGGCTGAGCGCGCCGCTCGTGGTCGGGTCGGTGGTCGGCACCCTGCTGGTGCTGCGTGAGCTCGCGCCGTACGCCGCCACCGTGCCGCCGTGGCTGCTGATCGGGCTGTCCGGCACGCTGCTGACGGTGGTCGGGGTGACCTGGGAGAGCCGGATGCGCGACCTGCGGACCGCTTCGAAGTACGTCGGCCTCCTGCGCTGACAGACTGAGGCGGTGCTCCCGCCGTTCGAGATCGTCGCGCGCCGCCGGCCCGTCGACCTGGTCTCGCCGGCGTTCCGGGCCGAGCGACCAGCCGGACGCTTCGCACTGCCGCAGCCCGCGCCGTACGCCGCGATCACGGCGGGCGCCGTCGGGCGGCGCGCGACCGTCGCCTTCGTCTCGGGCTCGGTCCGGCTCGAGCTGAGGTACGTAGAGGGCGGCTTCGCGCTGGCCGTCACGGATGCCTCGGGGCGGACCAGCCACCATCGCAGCCGACGGGCCGGCCGGGCGGAGGCGACGGTGACGTCGCTCGGGCTGACGCTGACCGGCACCCACCTGACCGGCTTCGGTCGGGAGGTGGGGCGCTGGCAGGCCCGCGCCCGGTTCGACCTGGTCGAGCGCCTCGACGCTCGCGACCCGGGATTCCTGGCGGACCTCGAGGGTGAGACCGACGGCGAGAGCGGTGATGTGGTGGCCGGGGCGTTCGGCCAGCTCGGGCTCCGGGACCTGCGGCTCGTCAGCCACGCCGACGGGTCACCGGTGCGCGAGGGACGTCTCCTGCTGCTGACCGCGACACACGCCGGCCCGGGCTTCTTCGACGCGGCGCACACCGGCGTGTGGGCCCTGGACCCCGACGAGCTGTCGCTGACCCATCGGGCCGACCTCTTCTTCCGCCGCCCCGACCGCCCCGGCGTGTACGGCGACAACGCGTCGCACCTGGTGCGCGACGGTGACTCGTGGCTGGTCGCGACCAGCACGTGGGGCGACTTCGCCGGCTCACGTCGTACCGCGACCGTCGGCGTCACCGTCGGCGAGTCCGCCGACGACCTGCTCGCCGGGCGGCACGTGCTCGACACCCGGCCGCTGGCGCTGCCGACCGACGGGTTCCGCTCGGTCGGCGCGTGGGACCCGCACCTGGTCCGCAGAGACGGACGCTGGTGGGTGGGCTTCGTGAGTGCCCGGAAGCTCTTCGAGTTCCACCCGGCGTTGGCCGAGGGAGACAGCCTCGACGACCTGCGGCTGACCGCGGCGGCCACCGATCGCACGGCCACCGAGGGCACCACCCTGCTCCGCCTCGACGACCGCTGGGTCGTCGTGGCGAGCGACGGTCGCGACGGCCGGCGCGGGCAGCGGGAGCGGTTCCCCGTCTTCGACACCTCGCTGCGCCAGATCGGCGCCCTCGACGCGCCGTACCCCACCAACCTGCCGTGGCCCACTCTCGCCCGCGACGGCGACGGCTGGTTGATGGTCTCGTTCAACGGCCGGCCCGAGGGCGGGCGACTGCTGGGTTACGGCAGCCACGGCGACGTGGTGCTGATGCGGGCCCGCGCCGTGGAACCGGTCAGCGGGCCAGCAGCGGCTGCACGATCTGGCGGGCCGAGTGGATCCGCGACTTGACCGTGCCGAGGGGGATGTCGAGGAGGTCGGCGATGTCGGAGTACTCCAGCTCCTGCAGGTCGCGCAGCAGCAGCGGCTCGACCAGCGTCGGGTGGTCGGCGCTGAGGATCTCCAGCGCCTCGAGGAAGTCGAGACGGCTGCCCGCGATCACACTCGTGGTGCGTGGGTCGGCCGCGGTCGGCATCTCGTCGGTGGGCATCTCGGCCGCGCGGCGCTTCAGGGAGCGGTACGTCGAGCGGGCGCTGTTGGCAGCCACGGCGTGCAGCCACGTGGTGAAGCGGCTGCGCCCGGCGAACGTGTGGATCCGCGTCGAGACCAGGAGCAGCGCGTCCTGGGCAGCCTCCTCGGCATCCTCCGGGTAGAGCAGCATCCGGCCGCAGATCCGGCGTACACGGGGCTGGATCTCGACCAGCAGGGCGTCGAGTGCCGAGCGGTCGCCGGCCGCGGCGCGTGCAGCCAACGCCTCCACGTCCACCGGGTCCTGCGTGTCGTCCACCGTGTACGCCCTCCGAGTCGTCCCGCTGATCCGGCACAATACCGACCGTGTCCCTCCCCACCCGGCTCGGCCGTCTGCGGCAGGTCGACCGACTCGGGGTGGGGGGCTTCGCGTCGGTGTGGCTCTATCGCGACGACGAGCTCCAGTCGGACGTCGCGGTCAAGGCGCTCGCCGACAACTGGGCACAGCGTCTCGACATCCGCGACCGCTTCCTCCAGGAGGCGCGCATCCTGCGCCGGGCCGACTCCGACTACGTCGTCCGGGTGTACGACGTGGGCGAGGTCGAGGGCACGCCGTACTTCGTCATGTCGTACGCCGACCAGGGCACCGTCGCCAACCTGCTCGACCGCGAGCGATCGATCTCCCTGGACCGCACCCTCGACCTGGTCTCCCAGGCCGGTGCCGGCCTCGCCGTGCTCCACGCGCAGGGGTCCATCCACCGCGACCTCAAGCCGGCCAACCTGCTGCTGCGCACCGACGGCTCCGGCCAGCGGCTGATGGTCGCCGACCTCGGCGTCGCCAAGGCGATGCTGCACGCCAGCGGACTCACCCACGTGGTCGGGACCCCGGCGTACATGGCACCCGAGCAGGCGAGCGGCGGCGGTGTCGATGAGCGCGCCGACGTCTACGCGCTGGCAGCGGTGACCTACCACCTGCTCACCGGCCGGCACGCGCACGAGGGCTCGATCGCCGAGCTCGCCCAGCTCGAGCCGCCTCCGGCTCCCTCGCTGTTGGCGGACCTTCCCGACAGCATCGACGACGTGGTCCTGCGGGGGCTGGCCCGCGACCGGGACGACCGGTGGCCGACGGTCAGCGCCTACGTCAATGCGCTCCAGGCCGTCAGCCCGGGGTCCGGACACACACTCCTGGTCAGCCCACCGGAGCCGGGGCACCGGGCGCGCTCCACGCCGGAGCCCGCCTCGGCAACCTGGGGCTCCCGGGTCTTGCTGACGCTGCTGTGCCTCGTGGTTTTCCTCGCGTGCTTCGGAGGGGCGCTGGTGGCCACCCAGCAGCTGCGCTGAGGCCGCTGCGCTGATCCCGCTGGGCCGATTCCCGCCTCGGCTGCCGACCGCACTATCGTTCAAGGTGGGCCACACCACCCCTCGTGTCCCGCAACGGTTCGCCACCCACCCGCGTGGCGCCATGCGAAAGTAGGCACCGTGATGTCTGCCGATCCCGCTGGATCCGGCTCCGTCGACGGCGTCGACGTCTTCGAGCTCGGCGCCGAGCACGAGCAGGTCGTGTTCTGCAACGACCACGCCACCGGGCTCCGCGCCATCGTGGCGATCCACTCCACGGCACTCGGGCCCTCGCTCGGCGGCACCCGCTTCTACCCCTATGCCAGCACCGCGGACGCCGTCCGCGACGTGCTCAACCTGTCGCGCGGCATGACCTACAAGGCCGCGCTCGCCGGCCTCGACCTCGGCGGCGGCAAGGCCGTGATCGTCGGCGACCCGACGACCATGAAGACCGAGGCGCTGCTGCGGGCCTACGGACGCTTCGTGCAGTCGCTCGGCGGGCGCTACCTCACCGCATGCGACGTGGGCACCTACTCCGTCGACATGGACATCGTGGCCCGCGAGTGCTCCTACGTCACCGGACGCACCGTCGCCCACGGCGGCGCCGGCGACTCGTCGGTCCTGACGGCGTACGGAGTCTTCCAGGGCATGCGCGCCAGCGCCGAGGCAGTCTGGGGCTCGACCAGCCTGTCCGGCCGCACCGTCGGCATCGCCGGTGTCGGCAAGGTCGGGCACCACCTGGTCAAGTACCTCGTCGAGGACGGCGCACACGTCGTGGTCACCGACGTGCATCGGCCCGCGGTCGACACGGTCGTCGCGGAGCACGGCGCCACCGGGGTCGACTCGGCCGACGCCCTGGTCCGCGCGGACCTCGACATCTACTCGCCCTGCGCGATGGGTAACGCCCTGACCGACGAGGTGGTGGAGGTGCTCCGGGCGAAGATCATCTGCGGCGCCGCGAACAACCAGCTCTCGCACCCCGGGATCGAGAAAGCCCTGGCCGACCGTGACATCCTCTACGCGCCCGACTACTGCGTGAACTCCGGCGGCCTGATCCAGGTCGCCGACGAGCTCGAGGGCTTCAGCTTCGAACGCGCCGAGCAGCGCGCGTCCGGGATCTTCGAGACCACCCGAGCGGTGTTCGAGCTCGCCCGCACCGACGCGGTCACCCCGGCGGAGGCCGCCGACCGGCTCGCGGAGCGGCGGATTCGCGACGTGGGTCGCCTGCGCGGGGTCTGGCTGCCGACGCGCTGAAGACCGGGACCGCTGAGTCAGAACACAGCGGTCAGCCGCGAGACGGCGTTTGCAGGGTCAGTCTCGCGACGGCTCGGCGTGGTCCGACCACTCGTCGGACTCGTCGTCGGTCGAGACGTCCGGCTCCTCCTCGGAGTCGTTGCCGTCACTGTCGGTCTCACCACCGTGCAGCTCGCGTGCCAGCGCCCCGAAGTCCGTCTCGTGGGTGCGGTACTTCAGGTCGCGGGCGACCTTCGTCTGCTTGGCCTTCGCTCGGCCGCGCCCCATAGGGTCGACCCCCTCGCACGCTGGGCCGGTTCCAGGGAAAAAGTCACCGTGGTCCCGGTCTGATTGTCAGTTTGTCGTGGGGGCAACGCTACCCAATGGGTGGCTGTTCCCGCACACCCCATCCCGAATTGGACGAGATTTGATGGTCCTGACGGGCTCGACCGGCCAAATGCGACCCGTCGGCGGGGCCGATGGGGCCCCTGGGATCACCAGCCGGGGTACTGGCCGGTCAGGTGGACCTCGCCACCACGCTGGTCGTCTGCCGCGACCTCGCCGGCCGCCCAGGCGTGCACTCCGAACCGGTCGAGGGTCGCCAGCGCTTTGTCCACGTCGTCCGGGGGCATCAGTGCGACCATGCCGACGCCGCAGTTGAGGGTCGACTCCAGGTCGTCCTGCGAAACCGCGCCCACCCGTCGTACGACGTCGAAGATCGGGGCCGGGACCCAGGTGGCCCGGTCCACGGTGACGGACAGCTCCTCGGGGATCACCCGGGCGAGGTTGGCAGCCAGCCCGCCGCCGGTGATGTGGGCCATCGCGTGGGTCTGGGTCTCGGCGGCCAGCGCGAGGCACGCCTTGGCATAGATCCGGGTGGGCGCGAGCAGCTCCTCGCCCATGGTGCGCTCCAGCTCGGGTACGTCGCGGTCGAGCGCCCAGCCGGCCCGGTCCAGGAGGACGTGGCGGACCAGGGAGTAGCCGTTGGCGTGCAGGCCGCTGGAGGACATCGCGACCACCACGTCGCCGGGCCGGACCCGGCCGGGTCCGAGGAGGCCGCCGGCCTCGACCACCCCGGTGGCGGCGCCCGCGAGGTCGTAGGCGTCGGGTTCCATCAACCCCGGGTGCTCGGCCGTCTCGCCGCCGAGCAGGGCGCATCCCGCCTCGACACATGCTCCCGCGATGCCCTTGACGATGGCCGCGATGCGCTCGGGCTCGACCCGGCCGCAGGCGATGTAGTCGGTCATGAACAGCGGCTCGGCACCACAGACGACCAGGTCGTCGACGACCATGCCGACCAGGTCGAAGCCGATCGTGTCGTGGACGTCCATCGCCCGCGCGATGGCGACCTTGGTGCCGGCGCCGTCGGTCGACGTGGCCAGGATGGGCCGGTGGTAGCGGGTGAGCGCGTTGGCGTCGAAGAGCCCGGCGAACCCGCCGATGCTGCCGATCACCTCGGGGCGCGACGTCTTCTCGACCCAGCCCTTCATCAGCGCCACCGCGGTGTCGGCGGCCTCGATGTCGACGCCGGAGGCAGCGTAGGCGTTGGTCCCGGAGGACGCGGGAGGCTGGGTCACGAGGACTCCTGTCGGGGCGTCGACGTCAGGGTGGGGCCGGGTCAGGGGTTGTTGAGGACCGGCAGCTCGCGCGCGGTGTGCGGCGAGCTCAGGGCGGCCTCGAGAAGGTGCTTGCCGAGCAGGCTCTCGTCGGGAAGCTCGATCGGGTAGGCGCCGGTGAAGCACGCCATGCACAGGTTGTCCTGCGACTGGTTGGTCGCATCAGTCATGCCGTCGAGCGAGATGTAGCCCAAGCTGTCGGCGCCGATGCTCGCGCGGATCTCCTCGACGTCCAGCCCGTTGGCGATCAGCTCCGCCCGGGTGGCGAAGTCGATGCCATAGAAGCACGGCCACTTCACCGGGGGGCTCGAGATGCGCACGTGGACCTCGAGGGCTCCCGCCTCCCGCAGCATCCGCACCTGCGCGCGCTGGGTGTTGCCGCGCACGATCGAGTCGTCCACGACGACGATCCGCTTGCCCCGGATCATGTGCTCGAGGGGGTTGAGCTTGAGTCGGATGCCGAGCTGGCGCAGGGTCTGGCTGGGCTGGATGAAGGTGCGGCCGACATAGGCGTTCTTCACGAAGCCCTGCCCGAACGGGATGCCGGACTCCTCGGCGTACCCGGCTGCGGCCGGGTACGCCGACTCCGGCACCGGGATCACGAGATCGGCATCGATTGGGAACTCGCGGGCCAGCTGCCGTCCCATCTCGACCCGGGCCTGGTGGACGCTGCGACCGCTGATCGTGGCGTCGGGGCGGGCGAGGTAGACGTACTCGAACACGCAGCCCTTGGGTGCCGCCTCGGCGAAACGGTGGGAACGCAGGCCGTTCTCGTCGATCGCGAGCATCTCGCCGGGCTCGACCTCGCGCACCACGCTCGCGCCGATGGTCGCCAGGGCGGCGTCCTCGCTGGCGACGACCCAGCCGCGGTCCAGGCGGCCGAGGACGAGCGGCCGGATGCCCTGGGGGTCCCGGGCGGCGTACAGCGTCGACTCGGTCATCCACACGAACGAGAACGCACCACGTAACAGCGGCAGCACCTCGATCGCCCGCTGCTCCAGCGAGGTGTCGGGATGCTGGGCGAGCAGCGCGGTGACCAGGTCCGTGTCGCTGGTCGAGGGCTCGAGCGACCGGCCGTGCAGGTCGAGCTCACCGGGCAGCCCGGGCAGGGCGGCCACCATCTCGCGCAGCTCGGTGGTGTTGATCAGGTTGCCGTTGTGGCCGAGGGCGATCGAGCCGTCCTCGGTCGGTCGGAACGTCGGCTGGGCGTTCTGCCACGTGCTCGCGCCGGTCGTGGAGTAGCGGCAGTGCCCGATCGCGAGGTGGCCCTTGAGCGAGTCGAGGGTCGAGTCGTCGAACACCTGCGAGACCAGGCCCATGTCCTTGTAGACCAGGATCTGGCGACCGTTGCTGACCGCGATGCCGGCGGACTCCTGGCCGCGGTGCTGCAGCGCATAGAGGCCGAAGTAGCAGAGCTTGGAGACCTCTTCGCCCGGCGCCCAGACCCCCAACACGCCGCAGGCGTCCCGTGGACCCTGGTCGTCCGGGTCGAGTGCTGCGGTGAGCCGACCGTCGCCGCCCCGGCGGCTGGTGGGAGGGGTCACGGGCGTCAGTCTAGGTGCTGGGGTACGGCGCTCCGACATCGCCGTAGGGGCTGGGCGCCACGTCTGCGCGAGTGAGCTCACCCAGGTGGTGGAGCAGCAGCGCCTCGGCGAGCACCACCCGCTCGAACTCCGCGAGGTGGAGTCCCTCGTTGGCGCCGTGCGCTCGGGTGTCGGGATCCTCGACTCCCGTCACCAGCACGCTGGCGGCGGGAAAGGCGTCGAGGAACTCGGCGATGAAGGGGATCGAGCCGCCGACACCCATGTCGATCGGCTCGGTGCCGTCCCAGGCCTCGGCGAAGGCCGCGCGCGCCGCGTCGTACGCCGGACCCGTGGCGTCGATCTGCGTGGCCTCGCCGGTGTCCACGAGGGTGGTGGTGAGCTCGGCACCCCACGAGACGTGGGCCTCGAGGTGGCGCTCGAGGCAGGCGCGGGCGTTGGCGACGGTGTCGCCGGGGGCGAGGCGCAGGCTCAACCGGGCCCGCGCCGCGGGGACCAGGGTGTTGCTGGAGCCGGCGACCTTGGGCGCGTCGAGGCCGATGATCGAGAGGGACGGCTTGGTCCAGAGGCGTTCGACGGTCGAGCCGCTGCCGATCCAGTCGACGCTCGCGACAGCGCCGGACTCGGCGCGCAGTCGCGCCTCCGGGTAGTCGACATCGGCCGCGGTTCCGGCGTACAGGCCCTCGACCGCGACGTTGCCGGCGTCGTCATGCAGCGTCGAGATCAGGCGGGAGAGGGTCATCAGGGCATCGGGCACGAGTCCGCCCCACATGCCGGAATGTACGGCGTGGGTGAGCGTGCGGACCTCGACGTCGAGCCGGACCAGCCCCCGCAGGCTGGTGGTGAGCGCCGGGACGCCGATGTCCCAGTTGCCGCTGTCGGCGATCACGATCACGTCGGCGCGCAGGTCGTCGAGGTGCTGCTGGAGCAGGGCCGGCAGGCTGTCGGAGCCGACCTCCTCCTCACCCTCGACGAACATGACCACGTTGACCGGCAGGTCGTCGCCGTACACCCGCAGGGCGCCGAGGTGCGCGACGATGCCCGCCTTGTCGTCGGCCGCGCCACGGCCGTAGAGACGCCGACCATTGACGGAGTCGCGCTCGGTGGGTTCGAACGGCGGGGAGTCCCAGTCGGCGTGGTCGTTCTCGGGTTGTACGTCGTGGTGGGCGTACAGCAGGACGGTCGACGCACCCTCGCGCGCCGCCCCCTTGTGCGCGATCACTGCGGGCCGGCCGCCGTCGGCGCTGGTGATGATCGCCTCGAAGCCCTCGGCGGCGAACAGGTCGCGGACCGCCTCCGCGCTGCGCTGGACCTCCCCCGCGCGCTCGGGGTCGGCGCTGACCGACTCGATCCGGACGAGGTCCTCGAGGTCGCGTCGTACGCCGGGAAGCACGTCGCGTACCCGTGCCCTGAGGTCGTCGGAGTGCTCGTCGGAGTGCTCGTCGCTCATGCCCGGCAATCTATCCAGCGGGATAGTCCGTGACGATCGCGCCCCATTTCGGGCTGCGATGGGGCGCGTTCGTCACGGACTATCCCGACACGCCCCAGAATTGTCTGACAATCATTTGGAATCCGGGCCCTTGGTGCGCGACCATGGGAGCACCTCCCCGCCCGCGAACCCCGACGGCCCGAAAGCAGTGCCATGACCCACCACACCTCCGGAACCGAGCACCACATCGAGCTCACCGAGACCTACGCAGCTCACAACTACCACCCGCTGCCCGTGGTGATCGCCTCCGGCGAGGGCGCCTGGGTGACCGACGTCGACGGGAAGCGCTACCTCGACTGCCTGGCCGGCTACTCCGCCCTCAACTTCGGTCACGCCCACCCGCGGCTCGTCGAGGTCGCCCGCGAGCAGCTCGGCAGGCTGACGCTGACCAGCCGGGCGTTCTACAACGACCAGCTCGGGCCGTTCTCGCACGCCCTGGCCGAGCTCACCGGCAAGGAGATGATCCTGCCGATGAACTCCGGTGCCGAGGCCGTCGAGACCGCGATCAAGATCAGCCGCAAGTGGGGCTACCAGGTCAAGGGCGTCCCAGCGAACCGCGCCACGATCGTCGCGATGGAAGGCAACTTCCACGGTCGTACGACGACCATCGTGTCCTTCTCGACCGACTCGGACGCGACGGTTGGGTACGCGCCGTACACGCCGGGCTTCCGGCTGGTGCCGTACGGCGACTACGACGCGCTGGCAGCGGCGATCGACGAGACCACTGTGGCCGTGCTGCTCGAGCCGGTGCAGGGCGAGGCCGGTGTGATCATCCCGGCGGAGGGCTACCTCCAGCAGGTTCGCACCCTGTGCCGCGAGCAGCAGGTGCTGATGGTGGCCGACGAGATCCAGTCGGGTCTGGCGCGCACCGGCCGCACGTTCGCGTGCGACCACGAGGACGTCGTCCCCGACATGTACATCCTCGGCAAGGCCCTCGGCGGTGGCCTCTACCCGGTATCCGCGGTGGCGGCGAACCGCGACGTGCTCGGCGTGATCACGCCCGGAACCCACGGCTCGACATTCGGCGGCAACCCGCTGGCCGCAGCGATCGGCCGCGAGGTGGTGGCCATGCTGGCGACCGGCGAGTTCCAGGAGCGCGCGGCCAAACTCGGCTCGCAGCTGTACGACGGACTGTCCGGCCTCGTGGGCCACGGGATCGACGCGGTCCGGGCGCGTGGCCTCTGGGCCGGGATCGACATCTCTGCGCAGCTGATGACCGGGCGAGACTTCACCGAGGCGCTGCTCGACAAGGGCGTGCTGGCCAAGGAGGCGCACGGCCAGACGGTCCGGCTCGCGCCCCCGATCGTAGCCAGCGAGGCCGACATCGACCTGCTGGTCAACGCCTTCCGCGAGGTCGCCGCCGGCTGAGCACCGACTCGTCGCGGGTCAGCGGATCAGGTTGCGGAGGGGCCGGCCGTCGCGGAGGCGTGCGAGCTGGTCGCGGACCAGGTCGGCGATGCGAGGCAGCATCGCCGTCGTACCTCCGGCGATGTGCGGCGTCACGAGCACACCGGGTGCGGTCCAGAGCGGGTGATCGGCGGGCAACGGCTCGGGGTCGGTGACGTCGAGGGCGAAGGCGAGCCGCCCGGCCTCGGCCAGCACCGCGTCGGTGTCGAGCAGCGGCCCGCGCCCGACGTTGACCACCAGCGCGTCGTCGGAGAGCCGGCCCAGGAACTCCGCGTCCACGACATGCCGGGTCGTCTCGTTCAGCGGTAGTGCGACGACCACGACGTGTTGCGCCGACCAGTCGACCTCGTCGGCGGTCACCACCCGCCCGACCACGTCGTCGTCGCGGGCCGCCGACGCGACGCCGGTCACGTGCCCACGACAGGCGAGCATCCGCTGGGCAATCGCACGTCCGATCGAGCCGTAGCCGAGGATCGCGACCCGGCTGTCCGCGAGGCTGCGGCGCGACGTGTCCTGCCGCCACGAGCCGCTCTCGCGCACGGCGACGTCGATGCCGCGCAGCGACGCGATGGTCAGTCCGAGGGCGAGCTCGGCGGTCGCGTCGTCGTGCACGCCCCGCGCATTCGCGAGCGCGACCTGGGCCGGCATCAGCTCCAGCATCCCGTCGTACCCCGCCGTCTGAAGCTGGACGACGCGCAGCCGGGGCATCGCGCCGAGCATCCCCATCGCGGCACGGCTGCGGGTGTAGTCCGGCACCAGCAGCTCGACCTCGTCCGCTCGCGGCGGCGCGTCCCTCCCGTCCCACACCACGAACTCGACGCCCTCGACCGGCCCCACTGCCTCGGCCAGCCGCGCTGTCGGCAGCATCGCCACGATCACGGCGCCACCAGCGGCAGCAGGGCCGCCAGGTCGGCGCGCTCCCCGCTCGCCCGCACCCGCCCCGCGGCCTGGGCCGACGACCACGACAGGTCACCGACCGCCAGCGCGATCCAGGTGTCCGCGTCCAGCTCGACGACCGCGGGCGGCGTACCGCGCGTGTGTCGCACTCCCGCGACCGCCTGCACGGCGGCGTATGGCGGCACCCGGACCTCGACCGACGCCCCGGGCGCGCGCTCGGACAGCACGGCCAGGAAGTGCTTGACCAGGAGCCGGGTCTGCTCGCGGGTCCGCTCCACCGCGGCGAGGGCGTCCGTCACCTCGGCGGCGTCGGCGGGCCGGAGACGAGCGGGCACGTGCTCATCTCACCACGCCGGAGCGAGACGTCAGGCGCCGGTCCGCTGCGGGATCGAGAAGAAGAGGCTTGAAGGGATAGTCCCCGACGACTTGGTCGTGATCGAGCCTGAAATGGCAACCAAATCGTCGGGGACTATCGGGAAGTCAGTCCCAGTTGCCGGCGCGGGACTGCTTGGTGCGGGACCGCTTCTTCTTGTCGTCGAGCCGCCGTTGCTTGGCCGCCCGGGAGGGCTTGGTGGGCCTCCGCGGGCGGGGCGGTGGGGCCGCCGCTGCGGTGAGGACCTCGGCCATCCGGTCCCGCGCCGTACGACGGTTGGCCAGCTGGTTGCGGTGCTCGGAGGACGCGAGCGTGAGGACGCCGTCCACCAGGCGCCCCTCGAGCCGGACCAACATCCGGGCCCGGGTGGCCGCCGGCAGCGACGGGGAGGTCGCGACGTCGAAGGAGAGCTCGACCCTCGAGTCGGCGGTGTTCACGCCTTGGCCGCCGGGTCCCGAGGAGCGCGAGAAGCGCTCGGAGAGCTCGCGCTCGGGGATCACCACCGACCGCCCGATCCGCAGTCCGTCGGTGACCATCCTCAGAGTCCGTCCAGGATCGTCAGGGTCTGCTGCCAGACACCGGACGTCGGGTCGACCAGCACGAAGTGCTCGCCGTCGACCTTGGTCAGCTCCGCGGTAGCGCCCGCCGCCTTCGCGGCCGCGACGTACTCACGCGACTGGCTGATCGGGACGTTCACGTCGGCGGTGCCGTGGATGCAGTGGACTGGTATGTCCAGGGGCACCTGCCGGATCGGGTCGAGGCGCGCGTCGTCCGGACCCGGACGGTGGCCGAGGAACGCGACGACCGCGCCGTTGCCGAGGTTCTCGTCGAACGCCGCCGTCAGGTCCAGGACACCGGCCTGCGAGACCACGCCCGTGAGGTCGACCTTGGACTCCCAGCGCGGGAAGCGACCGCGCGAGGCCGCCCAGGTCGCCAGGTGCCCTCCGGCCGAGTGCCCGAGCGCGAGCACGCGGGACAGGTCGAGTTCCTGGTCCCGCAGGGCGTCGATCGCCGCCGCGACGTCGTCGAACGTGGCCGGGTCGCCGCCGCCGTTGCCGACCCGGCGGTACTCGATGTTCCACGCCGCCCACCCGTGCTCGGCCAGGCTCGCGGCCAGGGGCCGACCGTAGGCGATGTCGAACGCGGCCTTCCAGAAGCCACCGTGTACGACGACCACGACGCCCTTCGGCTGCCCCGCAGGCAGGGTGAGCTCGACGTACTGGGACCGGTCGTCGCCGTACGCCATGCGCTTCGCGTCCGCGGGTCTCCGCTCGATGGTCACCGGGCGAGTCTGGCACCCGCTCGCGGCGGCCGCCCCGACGGCTTACGCAGGGCAATCGGTGCGGTCGGGGTGTTCGGTGGGCCGTGGTCAGTGGCCGAACGCCGCGGGGAGCGTGCCGCGCCATGCCGCGGAGAGCTCGGCGAGCGGGATCTCGAACCGGTCGGTCACCGTCAGCGACGAGCCGCCGGTGCGGCCGATCTCGCCGGCGGGCACCCCGAGGCTGGCGGCCATGGTCAGGAACGACTCGAGCTTCTCGCTCTCCACGGTCACGATCGCCCGCGCCGCCGACTCGGAGAACAGCCCGACGAACGGGTCGCCGAGCAGCGAGACCGTGGCACCGATCCCGTGTCGCAGGCACGACTCGACGAGGGTCTGCGCGAGCCCGCCCTCGGACATGTCGTGCGCGCTGGTGAGCATCCCGGCCCGGGCGGACTCGACCAGCAGCCGGCCGAGGTTGGCCTCGGCCCACAGGTCGACCTGGGGCGGGCGGCCGCCGAGGTGGTCGTGTAGGACGTGCGCCCACTCCGAGCCGGACAGCTCCTCGCGGGTCCGCCCCAGGTGGACGATCGCCTGGTCGGATGCGACGAACCCGGTCGGGGTACGCCGGCGCACGTCGTCGATCACGCCGAGCACCGCGACCACCGGGGTCGGCAGGATCGCGGTGGTGCCGGTCTGGTTGTAGAGCGACACGTTGCCACCGGTCACCGGGATCCCGAGGCTGACGCAGGCGTCCTTCAGCCCGCGACAGGCCTCGGCGAACTGCCACATCACGTCGGGGTCCTCGGGCGAGCCGAAGTTGAGGCAGTCGGAGATCGCCAACGGGGTCGCGCCTCCGCACGAGACGTTGCGGTAGGCCTCGGCCATTGCGAGCTGGGCGCCGGCGTACGGGTCGAGCTTGCAGAAGCGCCCGTTGCCGTCGGTGGCCACGGCGACGCCGAGGTGGGTGTCCTCGTCGACCCGGACCATCCCGGCGTCACCCGGCTGCGCGAGCACGGTGTTGCCCTGGACGTAGCGGTCGTACTGGTCGGTGATCCACGACTTGTCGCAGAGGTTGGCCGACGCCGCGAGACGCAGGACGGTGTCGCGGAGCTCGCCCTCCGAGCCGGGTCGCGGCAGGCCATCGGCGGCGGCGGCCTGCAGGTCGTCCTGCCAGTCCGGGCGGGCGAACGGGCGCTCGTACGTCGGGCCGTCGTGTGCCACCGACCGCGGCGGTACGTCGACCACGGTCTCGCCGTGCCAGTCGATCTCGAGTCGTCCGGTCTCGGTGACCTCGCCGATGTCGACCGCCTCGACGTCCCACTTCGCGCAGATCGCCATGAAGCGCTCGAGGTCGTCGGGTTCGACCACGGCCATCATCCGTTCCTGCGACTCGCTCATCAGGATCTCCTCGGGCACCAGGCTCGAGTCGCGGAGCGGCACCAGGTCGAGGGAGACGTGCATGCCGCCGTCGCCGGCGCTGGCCAGCTCGGAGGTCGCGCACGACAGACCGGCGCCGCCGAGGTCCTGGATGCCCGCGACCACGCCGGCCGCGAACAGCTCGAGCGTGCACTCGATCAGCAGCTTCTCCATGAACGGGTCGCCGACCTGCACGCTCGGGCGCTTGGTCGGCCCCGTGGCGGTGAACGTCTCGGACGCCAGCAGGCTGACGCCGCCGATGCCGTCGCCGCCGGTGCGCGCGCCGTACAGGATCACGCGGTTGCCCTCGCCCGACGCCTTGGCGAGGTGGAGGTCCTCGTGCCGGAGCACGCCGACGCAGAGCGCGTTGACCAGCGGGTTGCCGGCGTACGACGCGTCGAAGACCGCCTCGCCGCCGATGTTGGGCAGGCCGAGGCAGTTGCCGTAACCGCCGACGCCGGCCACGATCCCGGGCAGCACCCGGTGGGTGTCGCCCAATGTGTCACCAGTGTCGAGCTGGCCAAATCTGAGGGAGTCCATCACCGCGACCGGCCGCGCACCCATCGCCAGGATGTCGCGGACGATGCCCCCGACGCCGGTCGCGGCGCCCTGGTAGGGCTCGACGTACGACGGGTGGTTGTGCGACTCGATCTTGAAGGTGACGGCGTACCCCTGGCCGACGTCGATCACGCCGGCGTTCTCGCCGATGCCGGCCAGCATCTTGCCAACAGGGGTCTCCTGGGCGATCTCGCCGAACTGCTTGAGGTGCACCTTGGAGGACTTGTAGGAGCAGTGCTCGCTCCACATCACCGAGTACATCGCCAGCTCGCTGCTGGTCGGGCGGCGGCCCAGGATCTCGCGGATCCTCGCGTACTCGTCGGCCTTCAGTCCCAGCTCCGCCCACGGCTGGTCGCGGTCGGGATCCGTGGCCGCGACGGCGACGGTGTCGAGGGTCTGCGGCACGACTGCAATCTACCCGCGAGCAGGCGGCTGACCTGGGCAGGCTCGACGGGGCGGACGGCTGGGCTCAGACCAGCATGCCGTCGGCGATGACCTCGAGCAGCGGGCGTACGGCGGCCTGGTCGAGGTTGCCGTTGTCGGCCACGGTCGCGACGCCGCCGACGAGCCGGGCCATCTGCACGGCCTCGACGTGGTCGCGCAGGGCGTGCTCCCCCGCGAGGCGCTCGACGATCCGGTCGGTGGCGGCGGTGAGGGTCTGGCACTTGGTGACGATCGGCGACGCGTCGTCGCCCATGGCCTGGGTGATCTTGGCCGGGCCGCCCTTGTGCAGGCTGATCAGCGCGACGTACGACTCGAACCATGCCAGCAGCACGTCGCGCGGCGGGCCCTCGTGGGCCAGCACCTTGTCGGCCGACTCATTCACCCGGTCGACCCAGCTCTGCATGAGCGCGTCGATGAGCACCTCGCGGCTGGCGAAGTGGCGATAGAGCGTGCCCGCGCCGACGCCGGCGCGCTTGGCGACCTCGTCGAGCGAGGCGTCGTACCCCTGCTCGCGAAAGACCTCCCGCGCGACCTCGATCAGTCGCTCGCGGTTGCGCTGCGCATCGGCGCGCATTGCTTCCACCTCACTTGCTAAACGGAGATACTCTCCGTATAGTCGTCTCCAACCGGAGAACTTCTCCGCTAAGAGTACCTCGGCCCGGGCCTCCCGGCCAGAACAGGATTCTTCTCGTGTCTTCTGCACTGTCCACTCGTCCCACTCAAGACCTCCCCACGGTGCTTCCGCCGAACGCCGGCCGCGCTGCGACCGGGGTGGCGATCGTGCTGGTGGCCCAGCTGATGCTGGTGCTCGACGTCACCGTGGTGAACGTCGCACTCCCCCGCATCGACACCGACCTCGGCTTCGGGCCGGCCTCGCTCTCGTGGGTCCTCAACGCGTACACGCTCGCCTTCGGCGGGCTGCTCCTCCTCGGCGGGCGCCTCGGCGACGTCCGCGGCCGGCTCCGGCTCTTCGAGATCGGACTGGCCGTCTTCACCTTCTCCTCGATGCTCGGCGGCCTGGCCCAGACCCCGACCCAGCTCGTGCTCGCCCGGGCCGCGCAGGGCGCCGGCGCCGCGATGGCCGCACCCAGCGTGCTGGCCCTGCTCACCACCAGCACTCCGGACGAGGCCGCGCGCAACCGCGCGCTCGCGCTCTTCGGAGCGGTCTCGTCGGGCGGTGCCTCCATCGGGCTGCTGTTGGGCGGCCTGGTCACCGACATCGGCTCGTGGCGCTGGACACTGTTCATCAACGTGCCGATCGGCATCGCCGTCCTCCTGCTCGCGCGTCGCTTCGTCACCGAGACGCCGCGTCGTCCCGGCCGGTTCGACGTCGTGGGCGCGGTCACCGCGACCCTGGGTGCCGTCTCCGTCGTGTGGGCCCTGATCGGTACGCCGGAGCACGGCTGGGCCTCAGGCCGCACCCTGGGCGCGCTCGCCCTCGGGCTCGTCTCGCTCGGCCTCCTGGCCCGCACCGAGCTGCGCCACCCGCACCCGATGATCCAGCCGCACCTGGTGCGTAACCGCCGCCGCGTGGCTGCCCTCGCCGCGATGGCCCTGGTGATCGGCGCCAACCTGTCGATGTTCTTCCTCGTCGTGCAGTACGACGAGCGGGTCCTCGGCTTCGGTCCCTTCGCCACCGGCGTGGCCTTCCTGCCCTTCAGCCTCGGCGTCTTCGCGATGTCGCGGGTCACCCCGTGGCTGATCGCGCGGATCGGGCCGCGGGCGATGATCCTGATCGGCACCCTGGCCCTCGTCGTGGGCTACACCTGGCTCAGCGGGATCAGCGCCACCGACTCCTACTTCGGTGCGGTCTTCGGGCCGGTGCTGATCGCCGGGCTGTCCACCGGGTTCGTCTTCATGCCGATCACCGCCACGGTGCTCGGTGGCGTGGAGCCGGAGCACGCGGGGTCGGCGTCCGGTCTGCTGCAGACGACGCAGCAGCTCGGCAGTGCCGTCGGCGTCGCCGCGATCGTGTCGATCTACGCGACCGGCGCGGTGCCGGGGCAGTTCGTGCCCGGCGTACGAGCGGCGTTCCTCACCTCGGCGGCGTTCTCGCTGGTCGCCTTCCTTGTGGCCGCCGTGGCGATGCGCCCCCGGCGTACTCCGGAGCCGAAGGTGGTCGAGCTCGAGCCGGAGTTCGCCGAAGCCGCCTGAGGGTCCGCAGCCAACAGGGTCGTGTGCCTGGCGACGCGTTCACCCG
>DAINSL010000046.1:20012-21918 GCA_036741335.1 Nocardioides sp.
ACGACTCGTCCTTTCCCGGACATCTTCCACCCGCCGGATCGAACTACACACCTGTAGTTCCCCGGAACCTCTGTGGCGGGTGTGACTGATGTGTTTATGGTGTCGGGTCCCCGTGGGTCCCCGATCGAAGTCCCGAGCCCCCGTCCGCGGGTCCCCGACGACCGATCCTGGAGTTCCCGATGTTCCTTCGTCCCCTGCTCGGCGCGGCGGCGCTTGCGCTGCTGGCGAGTACGACGACCCTGGGGCAGCGTGCCGACTCGGTGCCGGGCAACGTCGTGACGCCGGGGAACTTCCGGGGCTACGGGTTCGACCAGTGCCTCGCACCGAGCCAGAAGAGCATGAACGTCTGGCTCCGGCAGTCGCCGTACCTTGCGGTCGGCATCTACATCTCCGGTGCCTCGCGCGCCTGCCGGGTGCAGCCCAACCTCACCCCCGAGTGGATCTCCACCCAGCTCAGCCAGGGCTGGCGGCTGCTGCCGATCACGTTGGGCCCTCAGGCCTCGTGCAACCCGCGGTTCCCCCGCTACGGCCGCGACCGCACGATCGACCCCGACCCCGGCGCGCAGAGCCACTACGGCAAGGCCAGAAAGCAGGGCGTCGCCGAGGCCCAGAAGACGGTGACCCACGCCCAGGCGCTCGGCATCGTCGCGGGCAGCACGATGTGGTACGACCTCGAAGGCTTCGACGCGAACAAGATGCGCTGCCGGGACTCTGCGATGGCGTTCCTGAGCGCCTGGACCCAGGAGCTGCATGCCCTGCACTACGTGTCGGGCGTCTACTCGAGCGCCGGCTCGGGCATCTGGATGCTCGACGAGGCACGCATCGACGTCCCCACGGCATACCAGCTGCCCGACCAGATCTGGATCGCCCGCTGGGACGGCGTCGCGAACACGTCCACGTCGTACATCCGCAACGACGGCTGGCGACCGGGCGGCCGGATGAAGCAGTACCTCGGCGGCCACGACGAGACCTGGGGCGGCGTCACCATCAACATCGACCGCAACTTCCTGAGTCTGGGCAAGCCGACGGCCAGGCCCGAGTCGCACTGCAACGGCGTGCCGGTCGACTTCACCGACTACCCCCGCACCGGCGCGACGTCCGACCCGGTCCTGGTCAAGGCGCTCCAGTGCCTGCTCACCGAGCAGAAGGCGTACGCCGGCAGGCTCAACGGCCACTTCACCCAGACCACCCTCGACGCCGTCAACGCCTGGCAGACCGCACATGCGCTGCCGGTTCGACAGTCGTGGACCCGGCGAAGCTGGATGTCGCTGCTGGTGGCCGGGACCCAGCCCGTGCTGAAGCGCGGCTCGACCGGTCCGGCGGTGCGCGACCTCCAGCGCGCGCTGGACGCCGCGACGCGGGGCACCGACCTGGACGTGAACGGCATCTTCAACACCCGCACCGATCTGGCACTGCGCACCTGGCAGAGCGCGGTCGGGCGCGCGCCCCGGGGGGTCGCCAACCCCAGCACGTGGTCGGCACTGGCGTCGGGTCTGCGCTCAGCGAGCTGACGGCGCAGCCAGCCCGGTGAAGAAACCGAGGCCATCGGTGCCTGCCCCGGTGAGGTCCTCGACCGCATGCTCCGGATGGGGCATCAGCCCGACCACGTTGCCGCCCTCGTTGCTGATCCCGGCGATGTCGTGCAGCGAGCCGTTCGGGTTCACGTCGAGGTAGCGCGCCACCACCCGGCCCTCGCCCTCCAGCCGTTCGAGCGTGTCGGCGTCGGCGACGAAGCCTCCCTCGCCGTTCTTGAGCACGATCGTGATCTCGGCGTTCTCGGGGTACGACGAGGTCCAGGGCGTCCTGTTGTTCTCGATCCGCAGGCGCTGGTCGCGGCAGACGAACCTGCGGTGGTCGTTGCGGATCAGCGCGCCGGGCAGCAGGTGTGACTCGCACAGGATCTGGA
>DAINSL010000047.1:0-6261 GCA_036741335.1 Nocardioides sp.
GCACGCGCCCGACGGTGTGGCCGGCGTCGGTGAGCACCCGGCGTACGGCGGTCTCGCCGCGCGCATCGAGCGCCAGCAGGCCGGCCAGGTCGAGCCGGTCGTCGTACACGGGACGGAGCAGGTCGAGCAGCCGTCGTGTCGAGACCTCCGTCTCCAGGCAGCCGCGGCTGCCGCACCGGCACACGTGGCCGCCGTCCCGGGCGAGCACGTGTCCGATCTCCCCGGCGAGCCCGGCGACGCCGCGGTGCAGCCGTCCGCCAAGCACCAGCCCGGCGCCGACACCGCTGGCCAGCTTCACGTAGAGCACGTCCGCGGTGCCTCGCGCGGCGCCGTGCTGGTGCTCGGCGATCGCGCCGAGGTTGGCGTCGTTGTCCACCACGACCGGGCGACCGAGCCGGCGCCGGAGCTCCTCGGCGGGGGCCAGCTCGTGCCAGCCCGGCAGCACCGCGTGGTCGACGCGGGCGGAGCGGCGGTCGATCGGCCCCGGCACGCACAACCCGACGGTGAGCAGGTCGGCCACCGGGACCCCGGCCCGCTCCGCCGCCTGCCGCACCAGGTCGGCCGCGAGGTCGAGCGTGGTGGCGCCCTGTGGGTCTGCGTCGGTCGCCATCTCGATCTCGGCGAGGATGCTGGCGCTGCGATCGGACACCGCCACCCGGACGTGGCCGTGGCCGATGTCGACACCGGCCACGCCCCCGGGTCGCAGGGCGAGAGCCACGAGCAGTGGTGGCCGCCCGCTGCCGCCCTTGTACGGCGTACCGCGGTCGGCGGTCTCCACGACGATGCCGGCCGCAAGCAGCTCGGAGACCAGGCTCGACACCGTGGTGCGCGAGAGTCCCGAGCCACGAGCGAGGTCGGCTCTGCTCTGCGGACCGCCCGTCCCGAGGAGCGCCGTGATCGCGCGGAGGTTGCTGCCGCGCAGCTGGGCCAACGAGTGTCCGGGCACAGCTCGAAGACTAAACCGATTCGTTCCGAGATCGTACTAATGACTGCCTCAACGGCGAGAGTTACGCGTTGACTCGGAGTAATCGAGATCCCTAGGTTCGAGTGGTCACCGTCACACTCTCGGGAGGGTTTCATGGTCGCGTTCATCTCGCGACGGCGTTCGGCCGTCGCCCTCGGCACCGCGGCGGTCTTCGCCGTCGGCCTCGCAGCATCACAGACACCGGCCCCGGCCACCGCACACACTGGACAGGCGGCCTCGTCCGCCGACGTGCTGCCCTACCAGGACCCCTCGCTGCCGGTCAGCCAGCGAGTCGCCGACCTCCTCGGCCGGATGACGCTCGCGGAGAAGATCGGCCAGATGACGCAGGCCGAGCGCGGCAGCATCGACGCCGACCCCTCCACGATCACCAGGGACAACCTCGGCAGCGTGCTGTCCGGCGGCGGCTCGGTGCCGACGCCCAACACGCCCACGGCCTGGGCCGACATGGTCGACCGCTACCAGGCCGCGGCGCTGAACACCCGGCTCGGCATCCCACTGATCTACGGCATCGACACCGTCCACGGCGACGGCAACATGCAGGGCGCCACCGTCTTCCCCCACAACATCGGGCTCGGCGCGACCCGCGACCCGGCACTGGTGCAGCAGGTCGAGCACGTGGCCGCGTCCGAGACCCGGTCGAGCGGGCCGCAGTGGGCCTTCGCCCCCTGCATCTGCGTGGCGCGCGACGACCGCTGGGGCCGGATCTACGAGTCGTTCGGCGAGACGCCAGCGCTCGTGGAGAAGATGGAGACCGCGATCGACGGCTTCCAGGGCCCGGCCGGTCACCTCTCCGACAACAGCCGGGTGCTGGCCACGGCCAAGCACTTCGCGGGCGACGGGCTGACCACCTACGGCACCGGGTCCAACAGCGGGCACACCGGCGGCTACCCGATCGACCAGGGCGTCGACCAGGTCAGCCAGCAGACGTTCGCGAAGCTGGCCCTCGCGCCCTACGTCGACGCCGTGCGGCAGCACCATGTCGGCTCGGTGATGCCGTCGTACTCCGACGTCGACTGGACCGCGGACGGTCTCGGCAACCCGATCAACATGCACGGCAACCGCGACCTGATCACGGGTTGGCTCAAGGACCAGCAGGGCTTCGACGGGTTCGTGATCTCCGACTACAACGGCATCGACCACATCAACCCGGGAGTCGACACGTTCGCCCAGCAGGTCGCGACCAGCGTCAACGCGGGGGTCGACATGTTCATGCAGCCGCAGAACTTCGAGACCTTCGAGTCCACGCTGACCGCCGAGGTGCAGAACGGCGACGTCCCGATGTCACGCATCGACGACGCGGTCTCGCGGATCCTGACCAAGAAGTTCCAGCTCGGGCTGTTCGAGCACCCCCTCACCGACCGCACCCACCTCTCCGAGATCGGTGACGCGGCGCACCGCGCCGTGGCGCGCAAGGCGGTCTCCGAGTCGCAGGTGCTGCTGAAGAACACCCGCTCGACGTTGCCCCTGACCGGGAAGCAGCCGGTGTACGTCGCGGGGAGCAACGCCGACAACATCGGCAACCAGGCCGGCGGCTGGACTCTCACCTGGCAGGGCGGGTCGACCACCCAGATCCCCGGACAGACGATCCTCGACGGCATCGAGCACGACGCCTCCCAGGTCACCTTCAGCCAGGACGCCTCGGCGCCCGTCCCGCACAACGCCATCGGCGTCGTCGTGGTCGGCGAGACGCCGTACTCCGAGGGCTTCGGCGACGTCGGAGGCCCGCAGTGGGCCTACGACCCCGGCGACCACAACGTCCCGCGGCCGCCGAAGACCATGCAGCTCTCCGACGCGGACACGGCCGCGGTGAACACGGTGTGCGCCAAGGCCGCCAAGTGCGTGGTGCTCGTGGTCTCCGGCCGGCCGATGATCATCCCGCCGACGATGCTGCAGCACATCGACGCGCTGGTCGCGAGCTGGCTGCCGGGCAGCGAGGGCGAGGGTGTCGCGGACGTGCTGTTCGGCAAGCAGCCGTTCACCGGCAAGCTGCCGGTGACCTGGCCGCGGACCGTCGCACAGGAGCCGATCAACATCGGCGACGCGAGCTACGACCCCCTGTACCCGTTCGGCTGGGGCCTGAGCACGAAGTAGGTCCCGAGCAGCGGTCGACGTGAGTCCGGCCCGGCTCAGGCCGGGTCGGACTTCTCGACGCCCAGCTGCTCCAGCTCCTGCTCGGCGATCGGGTGGATCGGCACCGCCTCCAGATGCCGCGTGCGTACGGCGGCGAAGGTCCACAGCTTGTTGAGCACGAACGACAGCGGAGTGATCACGACGATCACGATCAGCTGCGCCCAGTAGAGCCGGGTCCGCAGCCCGGTGCTGTCGTCGAGCGGATCGGTCGGCAACGAGATCGGGGAGCCGTGGTGCATGAGCAGGGTGAGCAGCACGAGCCCGATCGCCTGGCCGAGCATGCCCACCGCGAGGAACGGCCAGTACTCCCTGATCCAGCGGGAGTGCTTGCTGGAGCGGAAGGTCCAGGTGCGGTTGAGCTGGAAGTTCCAGAGGTTCGCGACCACGAACGCGGCGGTGGAGTAGAGGTGGTACCACCGCACGTGGAACGCGGTCGGACGCAGCGCGAACAGTGCGAGCTCCGGATCAGGCCCGAGCCGTTTCACCACGATCAGGACGACCAGGTTGACCACCACTCCGGTGCCACCGACGAGAGCGAATCGTACGAACTGCAACGCGTTGCGCCGATGCCGGGTCAAGGGGTCGGTCCGGGTCGTGCTCACAGTCGCGAACCCTATCCGTGGTCACCTGAAGGCACCTCGTCCACAGGCCGCGAGCGGCTCGACGTCGTACGACGACGCAGCCGGTAGCGTCGCCGCCATGACGCTCAGGTTCAGCGGACCGGTCCTGCCCGACGGGGAGGCGCGCGACCTCTACGTCGTCGACGGCCGGGTCACGCTCGAGCCCGTCGCCGGGGCCGAGACGGCCGGGGAGGGGTGGATCGTGCCCGGCCTGGTCGACGCCCACTGCCATGTCGGGCTCGACGCCCACGGAGCGGTGGACGAACCGACCACCGAGCAGCAGGCCATCGACGACCGCGACGCCGGCGCGCTGCTGCTCCGCGACTGCGGATCGCCCGCCGACACCCGCTGGGTGCAGGCGCGCGAGGACCTGCCACGGCTGATCCGCTGCGGGCGCCATCTCGCACGCACCCGCCGCTACATCCGCGACTACGCCCACGAGGTGGAGCCTGCGGACCTGCCGACCTATGTCGCCCGCGAGGCGCGGGCCGGTGACGGCTGGGTCAAGCTGGTCGGCGACTGGGTCTCGCGCGACGAGGGCGACCTCGCGCCGTCGTTCCCCGCCGAGGCCTTCGCGGCGGCGATCGCCACCGCCCACGACCACGGTGCCCGCGTGACGGCCCACTGTTTCGGTGAGACCGTGCTGCCGCAGCTGATCGAGGCGGGCATCGACTGCATCGAGCACGGCACCGGACTGACCACCGACCTCGTGGAGACCATGGCCTCGCGCGGGACCGCGCTGGTGCCGACCGTGGTGCAGCTGGACAACTTCCCGTCGTACGCCGACGCGGGACGCGCTAGGTTCCCGGCGTACGCCGACCACATGCTCGACCTGCATGCCCGTCGGCACGAGACGATCATGGCCGCCTACGAGGCGGGGGTGCCGATCTTCGCCGGCACCGACGCCGGCGGCGTGCTGCCCCATGGCGGCATCGCCGACGAGGTGGCCGAGCTGGCGGCGTACGGCATGCCGGCCGACTACGCGCTCGGGGCCGCCAGCTGGCGTGCGCGGGAGTGGCTGGGCTGGAACGCCACCCTCGACGAGGGTGCGCCGGCCGACTTCGTGGTCTACCCGCGCAACCCGCTGGCCGACCTCTCGGTGTTGCACGAGCCCACCGCCGTCGTGCTGCGCGGACGGCTGGTGTGAACGAGCCCCAGCTCGTGGCGGCCCTGCGCGCGGCCGGCTGCGTGTTCGCCGAGGACGAGGCGCGGCTGCTGGTCGACGAGGCCGGCTCACCCGCCGAGCTGATGGCGTGGGCCGCCCGCCGGATGGGTGGCGAGCCCCTGGAGCAGATCGTCGGCTGGGCGGCGTTCGCGGGTCAGCGGATCGCGGTTGCGCCCGGGGTGTTCGTGCCGCGGCGGCGCAGCGAGCTGCTCGTCGTCCTCGCCCTTCAGGCACCGGCCGAGGTGGTCGTCGACCTCTGCTGCGGCACCGGCGCGATCGGTGCCGCGCTCGCGGCGGCGTGGCCGGAGGCAGAGGTCTACGCCGCCGACTCCGATCCCGACGCCGTGGCATGTGCGCGCCGCAACCTCCCGCCGGAGCGCGTCTTCGCCGGTGATCTGTACGCCGCCCTGCCGGGCCACCTGCGCCGGCGCGTCGGCGTCCTCGTGGTGAACGCGCCGTACGTCCCGACCGTCGCGATCGCGACCATGCCCACCGACGCCCGTGACCACGAGCACCGCGTGGCCCTCGACGGCGGTCACGACGGTCTCGAGGTGCAGCGACGCGTCGTCGCGGACGCTCCGGGTTGGCTGTCGCCTGGTGGCCGGTTGCTGGTCGAGACCAGCCGCGGTCAGGCCGAGCGCACGGCAGCCCTGTTCGTCGCGGCCGGGTTCGAGGCCAGCATCGAGACCGACGACGAGCTGGCCGGCACCGTCGTGATCGGCCGCAGCTGAGCCCGGCGTACGCCGTCGCCGGCGCAGGATTCGGCTCGGCCGCGCCCGGTCTGGCAGAATGGCGCGCTGAGTCTGCGTGCATCGGCCCCTCTCAGCCGGAGCCGCGCAGCCCACCGAGGCGAACGCCCGTGTCCCCACGTGGCGCGTGACCCTCACCCACACACAACGTTCGAGGAGACACCACAACCGTGGCCGTCAAGATTCGCCTGAAGCGCATGGGCAAGGTCCGTGCGCCGCACTACCGCATCGTCGTCGTCGACTCGCGCAAGAAGCGCGACGGCCGGGTGCTCGAGGAGATCGGCAAGTACCACCCGAAGGAGGAGCCGTCGTTCATCGACGTCGTCTCCGACCGGGCGCAGTACTGGCTCGGTGTGGGCGCACAGCCGTCCGACGCGGTCGCCAAGCTCCTGAAGATCACCGGTGACTGGCAGACCTTCAAGGGCCTCAAGGGCACCGAGGGCACCCAGAAGTTCGCCGAGCCGAAGCCCAACAAGCAGGACATCTTCAACGAGGCCCTCAAGGACGTCGCCAATGAGCCCAAGGCCGAGGCCGTGACCCGCCGGGCCACCAAGAAGGCCGCCGAGAAGCCCGTGGCCGACAAGCCCGTAGCCGAGAAGCCCGCCGTCGAGG
>DAINSL010000047.1:6361-21732 GCA_036741335.1 Nocardioides sp.
GCCGCCGAGAAGCCCGTGGCCGACAAGCCCGTAGCCGAGAAGCCCGCCGTCGAGGAGGCCAAGGTCGAGGAGGCCAAGGTCGAGGAGGCCAAGGTCGAGGAGGCCAAGGTCGAGGAGCCCAAGGTCGAGGAGCCCAAGGTCGAGGAGGCCGCGGCCGAAGAGGCTGCGCCGGTCCCGGCAGACGAGACCCCTGAGGGTGCGGCCGACGCCGCCGAGACCGCGGAGACCGCACAGGTCGACGCCGACGCCAAGACCGAGGCCTGATCGTGCTCGCCGAAGCGCTCGAGCACCTCGTCCGCGGGGTCGTCGACCACCCGGACGACGTCACGGTGCGCGACCAGCAGACGCGCCGCGGTCCGCTGCTCGAGGTCCGGGTCCACCCCGACGATCTCGGCAAGGTGATCGGCCGCAACGGCCGTACCGCGACCGCGTTCCGCACCGTCATTTCGGCCCTGGCCGGACGCGAGGGCTCGCGGATCGACTTCGTCGACGTCGACCGGGTGCGCTGAGCACCTACCCGCCCACCGGGTGGGCGAAACTGGCACTGGACGGGCGAAACTTCGCCCGTCCAGTGCTCATTTCCCCGGTCGACCGGGGAAACCGGCAAGCCCCTACCCTGACCCCGTGGACATGATCGAGATCGTGATCGGGCGGATCGGCAAGCCCCACGGCATCAAGGGTGAGGTGACCATCGAGCTCCGCACCGACGAGCCGGAGCGTCGCTTCGCGGTGGGTACGACGGTGCGCGTCGAGCGACCTCGCGGCGCCGCGTCGCCGTGGTCGGAGCTCACCGTGACCGCGACCCGCTGGCATCAGTCGACGCTGCTGGTCCGCTTCGAGGAGCTGCCCGACCGCAGCACCGCCGAGTCGGCTCGCGGCATCCTGCTCCACGCCCACGTCTCTCCGGACGAGTCGCCGGACGGCCACGACGAGTTCTACGACCACCAGCTGCTCGGGCTCGCCGCCGAGGATGTCGACGGCCGGCCCCTGGGCGCGGTCACCGGCGTACTCCACGGCGCCCAGGACCTGCTCCAGATCCGCACGCCGGACGGCCGCGACACCCTGGTCCCGTTCGTCGCGGCGCTCGTCCCGGAGGTCGACGTCCCCGGCGGCCGCGTGGTGGTGGCGGACCGACCCGGACTCGTGACCGCGTTCGAGGACGACTCGTGAGGGTCGACGTCGTCACGATCTTCCCCGACTGGTTCGCGGCCCTCGACGTCTCGCTGACGGGCAAGGCACGCCGCTCGGGCCTTCTCGACATCACCGTCCACGACCTGCGCGAGTGGACCCACGACCGGCACCGCACCGTCGACGACACGCCGTACGGCGGCGGCGCCGGGATGGTGATGAAGCCCGAGCCGTGGGGGGAAGCCCTGGACGCCTTGGTCTCGACAGGCTCGACCAGCGGCGGGGAGGCGCCGCCTACGCTCGTCGTCCCGACCCCGAGCGGTCGTCCGTTCACCCAGCAGGTGGCGCGCGAGCTGGCCGACGCCGAGCACCTGGTCTTCGCGTGCGGGCGCTACGAGGGCATCGACGCGCGGGTGGTCGAGGAGGCTGCGTCGTCATACGACGTCCGCGAGCTGTCGATCGGCGACTACGTGCTCAACGGGGGAGAGGTCGCCACATTCGCGATCCTCGAGGCGGTGGTGCGGCTCCTGCCCGGTTTCATGGGCAACCCGGGCTCGCTGGACGAGGAGTCCCACGAGGACGGCCTACTGGAGTACCCCGTCTACACCAAGCCCGCGTCCTGGCGCGGCCGCGACGTGCCGGCGGTGCTGCTCTCCGGCGACCACGCGGCGATCGCGGCCTGGCGCCACTCCGAGTCCGTACGACGTACGGTCGCGCGCCGACCCGACCTGGCCCATCCCGCGACCCAGGTCGGTCTCGGCGGGCTCGACCTCGAGATTCGCACGGCCACGCGGGCGGACGCGGGGGAACTGTTCACGCTGACCCGCGCCTGCTGGCTGCAGGAGCAGCGGACCAACCCGGGCGTGGTCTTCCCGGCGCTCGAGGAGTCCCTCGCCGAGGCGGTCCGCGGCATCGAGGAGTACACGACGTTCATCGCCCGGGCCGGCGGACGCCTGGTCGGCTCGTCCCGCGGCCGTCTGGGCAGAGAGGTGTGGGACATCGGCCGGGTGATGGTCGCGCCCGATCTCCAGGGTCACGGTCTCGGTCGGCACCTGCTGACGCTCATCGAGGACGCGGCGCCCGCGGAGGCGACGTCGTACCAGCTGGTCGTCGGCGGCCACAGCACCGACAACATCCGCATGTACAAGAAGGCCGGCTACCGGCTGCGCGGTCCGGCCCCCGGCCGGCCCGGGACCGTCGCGATGACGAAACCGATGCGGTGATCTCGATTTAGCCTGCTCACCCCGACTGTGGCAGACTCAACCCTCGGCCCAGTCGGCCGAAAGGACCACTTCCCGCTATCGCGAGCTGGGGTCTGCGACGCACTCCTGCCACAGGGGGAGTTCGACGCCGCCGGCACCCACGACGTGGCCCACAGCTGAACACATCCATCCGCGGCTGACCTGTGGCACTCGTGAGGAGAGACATGACCAACGTCATCACCGACCTGGGTAACGCCGCCAAGCGCGACGACCTCCCGGCCTTCCGCGCCGGCGACACCGTCAAGGTCCACGTGAAGGTCACCGAGGGCACCCGCTCCCGCGTGCAGATCTTCCAGGGCGTCGTGATCCGGATCCACGGCTCCGGCATCGGCCGCACCTTCACCGTCCGCAAGGTCTCCTTCGGCGTCGGTGTCGAGCGCACCTTCCCGCTCCACTCGCCGATCTTCGAGTCCATCGAGATCGTCACCCGCGGTGACGTCCGCCGGGCGAAGCTCTACTACCTGCGCAACCTGCGCGGCAAGGCCTCCAAGATCAAGGAACGCCGCGAAGCCTGAGCTCGGCGAGTCCCGGGTGAGCTCCGACGCATCGGTCCGGCCCGTACGCCGACACCACCTTCCACTGTGGGTGGAGACGATCCTGTTGCTGGCCGTCGCCCTCCTGGTGTCGGTCCTGATCAAGACGTTCGTCGCGCAGGTCTTCTACGTGCCGTCCGCGTCCATGGAGCCCGGTCTGGTCAAGAACGACCGGATCATGGTGGAGAAGCCGTCGTACTGGTTCGGCGGCACCCCGCAGCGCGGCGACGTCGTGGTGTTCTCCGACCCCGGCCAGTGGCTCAGCGCCGAGGAGGACGCCGGACCCTCGAGCACGATCGGTCGGCTGCTGGTCAAGATCGGGCTCTACCCCGCCGGCGGACACCTGGTGAAGCGCGTCATCGGCGTCGCCGGCGACACCATCCACTGCTGCGACAAGCAGGGCCGGATCCTGGTCAACGGCCAGCCGCTCGACGAGGGTGGCTATGTGCCGTCGACCCCGGGGATGAAGTGCAACGGGCCCGAGGTGAACCAGTGCACGAGTCAATGGACGGCCGGCCCGGTCCCGGCGGGACGACTCTTCGTGCTGGGTGACAACCGCGGCAACTCGGCGGACTCGGCGTACCACCTGTGCCATCCGCGGGCTCCCTACTGCGGTCGCGGGACGGCCTACGTCCCCGTCTCGGACGTGGTCGGCAGGGTCGAGGCCCTGCTCTGGCCGGCCGGTCGGTTCCACGTCCTGCACCGTCCGTCGGACTTCGCGAGCGTCCCCGACCCCGCGTCATCATCTACTCGTTAGGCTCTGCGCGTGACCGCCGAAGACAGTTCCACGACGTCCCTGGACGAACCCAGGCAGGGCCCGTCGGGGAAGCAGCACAAGCACCTGCCGCTGTGGCAGGAGACGGTCCTGCTGCTCGGCATCGCGATCGTGCTGGCCGTGGTGATCAAGGCGTTCTTCGTCCAGGCGTTCTACATCCCGTCTGAGTCGATGGAGCCGGGTCTCGTCAAGGACGACCGGATCCTGGTGGAGAAGATTTCGTACTGGTTCGGCGGCACTCCCCAGCGGGGCGACGTCGTGGTGTTCAAGGACCCCGGCGGCTGGCTCGACCCCTCCGAGGACGCCGGCCCCACCAACCCGATCGGCCAGGTGATGGCCAAGATCGGGCTCTACCCGTCGGGCGGCCACCTGGTGAAGCGGGTCATCGGCGTCGCCGGCGACACCATCCACTGCTGTGACAAGCAGGGCCGGATCCTCGTCAACGGACACCCGCTTGACGAGGACTCCTACATCAAGCACTCCCCGGGCATGGCGTGCAACGGTCCGATGACCACGACCTGCAACTGGACGGCAGGCCCGGTCCCGTCGGGCAGGGTCTTCGTGATGGGCGACAACCGCGACAACTCCGACGACTCGACCAGACACCTGTGCCTGCCGAAGGTCCCCGACTGCGTCCCCGATCCCTACGTGCCGGTCAACGACATCGTGGGGAAGGTGTTCGTGCTGCTGTGGCCGCGCGACCGCTTCCACGTCCTGCACCGACCGGCCGACTTCGCGGACATCCCGAACGCATCGTGAGCGAAGCGAGAGCGCGCGTCGGCCTGCACCTGTGCGGGGTGGGTGAGGCTGCGCGCGAACTGCGAGCTCACCAGAGGGCACAGTGAGCAGGCTCCCGCACGGAGCGACGGTCCGGCGCGACGCCGGGCTCTACGGGTACGAGCGCGCGCTCCGGCGTGCTGGCATGGACCTGGTCGCCGGCGTCGACGAGGCGGGGCGCGGCGCGTGTGCCGGTCCGCTGGTGGCCGGCGCCGCGATCCTCAAGCCGGGCAAGACCGGCGAGATCCCGGGGCTGGCCGACTCCAAGCTGCTCACCGAGAAGGCGCGTGAGCGCTGCTACGACCACATCGTGCGGCGAGCCCTCTCCTGGTCGGTCGTGGTGATCGAGTCCGACGAGTGCGACCGCCTCGGCATGCACGTCGCCAACATCGAGGCGCTGCGTCGCGCGGTGGCGCTGCTCGACGTCTCGCCGCAGTACGTCCTCACCGACGGCTTCCCCGTCGACGGCCTCGGCTCGCCCGGGCTCGCGATGTGGAAGGGGGACCGCGTGGCGGCCTGCATCAGCGCCGCGTCGGTGCTGGCCAAGGTGACCCGCGACCGGATCATGGTCGCCCTCGACCGCGAGCACCCGGCGTACGACTTCAAGACCCACAAGGGCTACGTCACCGACATCCACAACGCCGCGCTCGCCGCGCACGGTCCGTGCCCCGAGCACCGGATGCGGTTCGTGAACGTACGCCGCGCCGCCGGCCTCGAGCCGCTGCCCGAGTCCGATCCGTCGGTGGGCGAGCTGGTGGAGAGCATTAGGGTCGGAACGACGACGTCGCGAGGAGAGTCAGCATGAGCGCGGAGGATCTCGAGAAGTACGAGACCGAGATGGAGCTCACCCTCTACCGCGAGTACCGCGACGTGGTCGGCATCTTCAAGTACGTCGTGGAGACCGACCGCCGTTTCTATCTCTGCAACCAGGTCGACGTGAAGGCCCGGACCGACTCCGGCGATGTGTTCTTCGAGGTGTCGATGACCGACGCCTGGGTATGGGACATGTACCGCCCGGCCCGCTTCGCCAAAAACGTCAAGGTGCTGACCTTCAAGGACGTCAACGTCGAGGAGCTCAGCCAGCAGGAGATCGATCCGCCGAAGGCCTGATCCGTCCCGGCCAGGGGTTCTGGTCTAGACCAGAAAGACTTGACTCGGGCTTCGGGGCATCCCTTGTCACAATGGCCGTCGCACGGGGGCAAAGGATTAGGGATTCGGGTCCGTCACCTTCGGCGTTGTCCTACTGTCGGCGACACACAGTGGGGAACGTGTGTCCACGCTCCGCGTGCACGAGAGGACGGGCGAAGTGCAGATGACGAGGTTGAGGCGCGGCAACGAGCAGGGTGCGGCCGCGGTTGAGTTCGCCCTCATCATGCCCATCCTGCTCGTCCTGCTGTTCGGCATCATCCAGTACGGCTGGTACTTCTACGCGATGCAGGCGGGCAGCTCCGCGGTCGGCGACGCGGCTCGACGGGTGGCCGTCGGCAACTGCACCACGACCGCCCAGACCCAGACCCTCATCTACAACAAGCTCGGTCCTGCGACCACAGCGTCGAGCTCCTCGGGTGTCACCACGACGGTGACCTACACCAACACCGACGGTTCGGCCGACGTCTCGCCCGGGCACATCGGCGGGGCCGTCCTGGTGACCGCGACCTTCCCGACATTGAACCTGCACTTCCCCTTGATCCCCGTGCCGGACAGCGGGACCGTCACCCGCTCGACCTTCGCCCGGATCGAAGACATCAGCGCGACGCAAGGGGCATGCTCATGAAGTGGCGACGCCACCGCAGCCAGCGCGGCGCGGTGGCCGTCATGGTCGCCCTTCTCTCCGTGTTGCTCCTGACCATGGCTGCCATCGGCACCGACCTGGGCCAGGCCTGGGCCTCGAAGCGCCAGCTCCAGGAGGGGTCGGACATGGCGACCCTGGCCGGCGCCGGCATCTCGGGCGCCGATCTTCCCGGTCCTGGCACCCTCAAGGTGTGCTCCTACGGCTCCGGCGCACTCGCGACCGACCCCGCAGCCATCGACGTAGCCTCGTACCTCGGCTCGCAGCCCGGCAACTCGACGGTGACCGCGACCCAGCTGACGGACTGCAACGTCGCCAACGGTGAGATCTTCTACGGCCAGCCGACCTACAACCAGGTCAGCCACACCTGGTCGCTGGCCTACAACAAGAACCAGCTGTCGCTGGTCAGCCCGCCGAAGAAGGTCGACTTCGGCTTCGCGGGCCTGCTCGGGATCAACAGCACGAACGTGGTCGGCCAGTCGACCATCGAGATCCGCTCGCCGAAGTTCTCCGCACTGCCGTTCTACGCCTTCAGCGGCTGCGACTACGGCCCGCAGACCCTGCAGCAGCCCAACAACGGTCACTCCTCTGACCCAGTCCTGCTCTACCTGCCGAACGACCAAAACAATGCCACCCTCACCTCGATCAACCCGGTGTACTACCCCGTGGACACCACGGGCACCGTCGTCGAGCCGCTCACGATCACCGGGTCCAACCTCACCGGGGTCACGAAGATCGGGTTCTTCGAGTCGGGCAACGGCGTCGCCGGTCCGATTCCTGTCACCGTCCCGTCGACGGGCTTCACGATCAACGGAGCCGGCACTCAGATCACGATCCCCGACCTCCCGGACCAGACGCGCGGCGTCTCCGGAGTGCAGCAGTTCTGGTACATCCGCGTGATGAAGGGCACCACGTGGTCGACGTACTCGATCGACAACAACGGGAACGTCGTCAACGCGCCGATGCTCACCATCGGTGACCCGCCGTTGCTCTGCGGCCAGGGATCCTCCGACGGTAACTTCGGCACCCTGCTGCTGTCCCACGCGGGCTACACCGGGTGGGACGAGACTGGCGCCGCCAACGTGGCCCTGGGACTGACCAACTCGCTGGCGATCTACCCGTCGGGTGGGCCCGCGGACGGCACGTGCTCGTCCGCCCAGACGACCACCGTGTTGTGGACTACCGACGGGACCAACTGCGTCGACACCGACACCGGGATGTCCTCGAATGTGGCGACCGGCGGGTTCCTGGGGAAGGGATCCTCTGCGCCCCCCGGGGGCCAGTATCTGCTGAAGCCCAATGGGAAGACCAAGTGCGGCGTCGGCGGCACCGAGGCGACCACGGTCGTCTTCGGCCAGACCATCAACAACGACACCCTGTCGTGCTTCTTCACCAGCGCCAGCACCCACGTGGGGGACGTCGACAACGCCTCCTACGCCGGAGCGCCGCTGATCTCGACCGCGATCTACGACTCGCCCCGCTTCGCCTATGTCCCGGTGCTCAAGGTCCAGCCGGCCCAGGGCGGCAACGCCAAGTACCAGATCATCGACTTCCGGGCCTGCTTCATCACCGACCAGCCCGCGTCCGCGATCAAGGGTGACCCGCCGGGCACGACCAACGGGATCATCACCGACAGCAACGGCGTGCTCTCGGTCGAGGTCATCTTCCTGAACCCGTACGCCCTGCCCAGCCCGCCGGTCAAGAACGGCACCATCAACTACGTCGGTTCGGGTCCGAAGATCCCGCTCCTGGTGAACTGACGACCGTCAAGCCCGCCTACCGTCCACAACGACGCGCGATGCCCGCTCCCTCCACAGGGGGCGGGCTTCGGTCGTTCGGATGTCGGTCCGCTCCGCGAGCGTGGGTGGATGACCTCCTCACCTCAGGCAGTCGGCACGCTGCGTCGCCTCGCCCTCGGGCAGTACGGCGAGCGCCTCGCCGCGGCACATCTGGTCGAGCAGGGCATGGTCGTGCTCGACCGCAACTGGCGGTGCGACGCGGGCGAGATCGACCTCGTCCTGCGCGACGGTGACGTCCTCGTCGTGTGCGAGGTCAAGACCCGCTCGTCGGTCTCGTGCGGCACCCCGCAGGAGGCGGTCACCCCGGCCAAGCTGGCGCGACTGCGGCGGCTGGCCGCGTGCTGGATGTCGGCACACGACCTCCATCCGCGCGACGTGCGCCTCGACCTGGTCGCCGTCCTCCGGCCCCGCCGCGGCCCCTCGCAGGTGGACCACGTGCGGGGCCTCGGCTGATGGCCTTCGCCACCGCCCACACCGTCTCGCTGCACGGTGCGCTGGGTCATCTCATCGACGTGCAGGCCGACGTCTCCGCGGGCATGGTCGGCACAACCCTCGTCGGCCGGCCCGACCCGGCGCTGTACGAGGCGCGTGACCGTTGCCGGATGGCGATCTCCAACTCCGGCTCTCAATGGCCGGCCACACGACGGGTAACGATCCTGCTGTCTCCGGCCGACCTGATCAAGCGCGGCACCCACTTCGACCTGGCGATCGCGGTCGCCGTCCTGGCCGCGTGCGGCGACATCCCGCAGTCGGCCCTCACCGACACCCTCGTCATCGGCGAGCTGACCCTCACCGGCGGGCTGAGGTCCGTCCCGGGAGTCCTGCCGATGGTGATGGCGGCGTCGTCGCGCGGTTTCCGTCGTGTGATCGTGCCCGAGCCGCAGGCCCAGGAGGCGGCCATGGTCCCGGGCATGGCCGTCTTCGGGATGCGCTCGCTGGCCCAGGTCGTGGCCGAGCTCAAGGGCGAGCTGGTGCCGGAGGCACCACCGGTGGCGCCGATGTCGGGCAGCCACCTGATCGCGTGGCGCGGCGCCGACCGCCTGGGCGAGCACGACCTGGCCGACCTCGAGGGCGTCCCCGACGTGAAGTACGCGCTCGAGGTCGCCGCCGCCGGCGGCCACCACCTACTGCTCTCCGGTCCCAAGGGTGCCGGCAAGACGGCGGTCGCCGAGCGACTGCCCGGCCTGCTGCCCGACCTCTCACCCGAGGAGGCGCTCGAGCTGACCGCCATCCACTCCCTGGCCGGCGCCCTCGAGCCCGGTGACGGACTGATCCTGCGGCCGCCGTTCTTCGCGCCCCACCACGACGCGAGCAAGGCGAGCCTGCTGGGCGGCGGCACCGGCCGCGTGCGACCGGGTGAGATCAGTCGTGCCCACTGCGGCGTGCTGTTCCTCGATGAGTTCCCGCTCTTCCGCGCCGACGTGATCGACGCTCTTCGCCAGCCGCTGGAGAGCGGCGAGGTCACCATCGCCCGCGGGGAGGAGTCCGCCACCTACCCGGCCCGCGGCATGGTCGTGATGGCGTGCAACCCGTGTCCCTGTGGTGGCTACACCGCAGGAGTCGGCGGCAACCAGTGCACCTGCCCCGAGCTGAGCCGTCGCCACTACCAGCGCCGCATCACCGGCCCGATCCAGGACCGCATCGACATCGTCCGCAACGTCCTGCCCCCGATGTCCGGTGGCGACGACGATCCGACCGAGCGCCGCGAGACCTCGCTCGAGGTGCGGGCGCGTGTCGCGGCCGCGCGTGAGCGACAGCGTGTGCGGTTCGCCGACCGCAGCTGGCGACTCAACTCCCAGATCCCGAGCGCCGCGCTCGTTGCCGACTGGCCGCTCCCCGGCTCGGCCCGTCGCCTCCTCGACCAGGAGCTCTACGCCGGCCATCTCAGCCGACGCGGGGCCGTGCGGGCGCACCGTCTCGCCTGGACCGTCGCCGACGTCCGGGGTGCCGACCGCCCCGACGACCGCGACGTCGACACCGCGCTCCGGCTTCGCAAGGGTCTCCCGCTGCTGGTCGAGTCGATCGAGCGGAGAGCCTCGTGAGCGAGACCGAGCGGCTCGCCCGGGTCGCGCTGAACAAGCTCACCGAGCCCGGTGATCCCCGGGTCGCCCAGCTCGTGGCCGAGCTCGGCGCCGTCCGGCTCCACGACCTCCTGGTCCACGAGCAGGGGTCCGACAGCCTCTCCTCCGAGGTGGTGACCCGGCTCGGAGATCTCGACCCGGCCGCCGCCCTCGACCGCGCCGCCACCCTGGGCCTGCGCTACGTGATCCCCGGCGATGACGAGTGGCCCCACCAGCTGGACGACCTGATGCGCGCCGAGCTGCTCCACGAGCGCGGCGGCCCGCCGTTGGGCCTCTGGGTCAAGGGCCCGCGGCGGCTCGACGAGCTCGCGGGCTCGGTCGCCGTCGTGGGCGCCCGGTCCGCCACGACGTACGGCGCCGAGGTCGCCGCCGCCATCGCGGGCGCGCTGACCCGGGCCGGTCATCCGGTCGTCTCCGGGGCCGCGTTCGGCATCGACCACGCCGCACACCGCGGCGCCCTGGCCGCAGGGGGGCCGACTATTGCCGTGCTCGCCTGCGGGGCCGACCGTGCCTACCCCGTGGCCCACAAGGAGCTGCTGGACCATCTCGGGCGCACGTCCACGGTCGTCGCCGAGGTGCCGCCGGGCTGCGCACCCACCCGCGGCCGCTTCCTGAGCCGCAACCGGCTGATCGCGGCGCTGACCGCCGGCACCGTGGTGGTGGAGGCCGCCTCGCGCAGCGGTGCCCTCAACACCGCGAACTGGGCCACCCGGCTCAACCGCCACGTGATGGCCGTGCCCGGCCCGGTCACGAGCGCCCAGTCCGAGGGAGCCCACCACCTGCTCCGATCGGGCGCGGCGACACTGGTGACCCGGGGCGAGGAGGTGCTCGAGCTGGTCGGCGAGGCCGGCACCCACCTGGTCACCGCGCCGCAGGCTCCCGCCCGCCGGCGCGACAGCCTGACCCGCACCATGCAGCGGATCCTCGACGCGGTGCCGTTCGCCCAGCCGGCACCGGTCGACTCGATCGCGTCCACCGCCGGGCTCGGCCTGGTCGAGGTGAGCTCGGGGCTGACCCGCCTGCACCGGCTCGAGCTGGTGGAGAGATCGCCACTCGGCTGGCGACTCACGCGTGCGGCCCAGAGCTGACCGCACCCGCTTCACTGCTGACCCCCGTGCCCTTGCTGTCACGCGACGTTCGCCGGCTTGGGCGCCGCGGCGTGGCCGACTGACGGAGCCGAACCGACGCTGGTGACCTCGGTGGGATGACAGGATGCGCGCATGGCCGGCCGGATCCAGCGCGCTGTGGCCCTGGCCCTCGTGGTCGTGGGCCTGGCCGGCTGCCGGCTGGACCGCGAGGTCCCGCCGCCGGGCGGAGGTCCGCTGCCCCCGGGCGAGGGCTACATCAGGGGCGACTACGTGGCCCGACCCGGCCCGATCTTCGCACCGCCCGCGACCGACCCCGGCGCCAACCGGGCGGTGCGCGCGCTGGTCGAGAACATCCGGCACACCCCTCGCGGCGCCACCATCCGGATCGTGGCCTACTCGTTCGCGCTCCCGCAGGTGTCCGAGCCCCTGATCGCGGCCGACCGGCGCGGCGTCCACGTGCAGGTGATCGTCGACGGGCGGCACTCCCACGCCTTCGAAGCCACCCAGGCCATGGAGCGAGCGCTCGGGACCAACCGCAGGCGTGCCTCGTTCATCGTCCTCACCGACCGCTCGGCCCGCGGCCGGGTCAGCCACAGCCACCAGAAGTCGTGGTCGTTCTCGCAGACCGGCGACTCCGACCACGTGGTGATGGTCGGCGCCACCAACATCAGCGTGCTCGGCACCACGGGGCAGTACAGCGACATGTTCTCGTTCGTCGACCGTCCCGACGTCTGGAAGGCGTTCTCGGCGATCTTCCGGGCCCAGGCCCGCGACCGGCCCGTGCCGAACCCCGCCGTCACGGACCGGCTCGGCCGGGACACTGCCTACTTCGACCCCGGTTTCTCCATGACCAACGACCCGATCGCCGACACCATCGCCGCCCTGCCCGCCGACCCGTCGACCCACGTCCGGATCGTCATGTTCGCCTGGCACCCGCCCCGCGGCCGGCGCCTGGTCGACCTCCTGCTCGCGAAGCTGAAGGGGGGAGCCTCGGTCGAGATCGTGCGCGGACCGTACGTGCGGCAGCCGCTCGACCAGCTCGTCGCCGCCGGGGCAAAGATCCATCCCGGCGTCTTCGCCAACGGAGAACTCGTGCACGACAAGCTGATGGTCGTCGAGTATGCGCACGACGGCCGCACCGAGCACTTCGTCACCACGGGGTCGGACAACTGGGGGAACGTGTCCTTCGTGCGCGACGACGTGGACATGAAGATCGGGGTCGACACCCGGGAGTACGACGCCTACGTCGCCTATTTCGACCGCCTGGTCAGCCGAGGCGACTCGGAGAAGCGGCGCGGCTGAGCGCATCGCCGGCCGGGCGGCGAGGCTGACGGGTGGCCCCGGCGTCCCGGCCTACAGTGGCCGCATGTCGAGCCCGGCAGGGGATCAGTCACGGGTGCTCGCCGACTACGAGCGGCACCTGGTCTCCGAGCGCGACCTCGCTCCCCACACCGTCCGGGCCTACCTGGCCGACGTGGCCGGTCTGCTCGAGCACGCCGAGCGCATGGGTCGGCCCGACGTGACCCAGCTCGACCTGCGCACCCTGCGCAGCTGGCTGGCCCACCAGCAGGTCACCGGCCGGTCGCGGACGACCCTCGCCCGTCGGGCCACGGCGGTCCGGGTGTTCACCTCCTGGCTGGCGCGCACCGGCCGGATCTCCGCGGACGTCGGCGCGAGCCTGCGTTCGCCCAAGGCGCATCAGGCGCTGCCCGCGGTGCTCCGACAGGACGAGGCGCGCGAGCTGATCGACGCGGCGACCCGGCTGGCCGACGACGGCAGCTCCACCGGCCTGCGCGACGTCGCGATGCTCGAGCTGCTGTATGCCACGGGAGTCCGGGTGGGGGAGCTGGTCGGGCTCGACGTCGACGACGTCGATCGATCACGCAACGTGGTCCGGGTCTTCGGCAAGGGCCGCAAGGAGCGAACCGTGCCGTTCGGCAATCCCGCGGCGCACGCCGTGGATGCCTGGATGCAGCGTGGCCGCCCCCAGCTGCTCGCATCCGGAGCGGGAGCGGCGCTCTTCCTCGGAGCCCGCGGACGTCGGATCGACCAGCGCGCCGTGAGGACGCTGGTGCACCAACGGATCGCGGACGTGCCCGGAGCCCCGGACATCGGGCCGCACGGGCTACGGCACACCGCCGCCACCCATCTGCTCGAAGGGGGCGCCGATCTGCGGTCGGTGCAGGAGCTCCTCGGCCACGCCTCGCTGGCCACGACGCAGCTGTACACCCACGTGAGCACCGACCGGCTGCGTCAGGCCTATCGCCAGGCGCACCCCCGCGCCTGAGCGCCTCACAGGAGGAGTGGTCGCATCGCCCAGGGACGTGGACTCGGTGCGTAGCGGCGCGGGAGGGGCGGCGGTTGCCGCGGATGCGGGCGCAGCCCCAGCCTCGCGACCAGACCCGCGAAAGGCGGCGCAGGCGGCTGCCACAGCAGCCCGGACGGAGGTGTCGGCAGCCACAGCGGCAGCAGCCGGACCGGGCCGGCGCCGACCAGGAGCAGAGGGTCGAGGTAGGTGTCGCCGCGGATCCAGCCCCAGTGCAGGCAGGCGCGTGGGAAGCAGTGGGAGCCGAAGAGCTGGAGGGTGCCCAACCGCTGGCCGGGCAGCACCAGCTGACCGACGTGGACGCTGACGGCCACGGGTTCGTAGGTGGTGCGGGTGACTCCGTGGTCGACGACCACGACCCCACGTCCGGCCAGCGGCCCGGCGAAGGTCACCCGCCCGCCCAGCGCCGACCCGACCGGCTGACCAGGGATGCCCGCGAGATCGACACCGCGATGCCCGCGGCCGAACGGGAGATCGGGCGGCTCGAAGGCTCGAACCACGGCCGGCCGCGGCTGCAGCGGCCACACCCCCACCGGAACCGGGGCCACGGGTGCACCGCTCGCGCCGGCTGGCCGCGTCAGGGAGACGAGCACGGCCAGCACGACAAGGACGACGACGGACGGCACACGACCGTGGACCCGGATCGGGTGGGGGTGAAGGATCTGCATGCCGTCACTCTGCCCACGGGCACCGGCCGCTCGAGGGCCGCGGAATCCGGCCTGTGGACGGCGTCGTACCGACCGTGAGCTGTGGACGGAGGGAGGGCCGGGCCATCGGTCGTGCCCGGGCTGCTCGCTGATTGGCTGGTCGCGCGACGCTCGACTATCCTTGGTCCAGCAGTCCCTCCGGGGGCTGACTTCGCACGTCCGCAGACCGCGACGCCTGCCGCTCCGGCAGACGACCACCCGTGGGCGACGATCCTCGGTCCCGGCCGCACAGCCGGGTCGGATCGCGCGCAGACGTCAGGGCCAAAGGCACCCGCCGGCGGCAACGAACTGAAGAAGCATGGAGTGCCCCGGCTCGTGAGCCGGACGCTCCCCACACAGGAGACATCCATGGCAGTCGTCACCATGCGCCAGCTTCTCGAGAGCGGCGTCCACTTCGGGCACCAGACCCGTCGCTGGAACCCGAAGATGAAGCGCTTCATCATGACCGAGCGCAACGGCATCTACATCATCGACCTGCAGCAGTCGCTGGCCTACATCGACCGCTCGTACGCCTTCATCAAGGAGACGGTCGCCAAGGGCGGCACGATCATGTTCGTGGGGACCAAGAAGCAGGCCCAGGAGGCGATCGCCGAGCAGGCGACCCGCGTGGGGATGCCCTACGTCAACCAGCGCTGGCTGGGCGGCATGCTGACCAACTTCCAGACCGTGCACCTGCGCATCAACCGCCTCAAGGAGCTCGACGAGATCGACTTCGAGGACGTGGCGGGCAGCAGCCGCACCAAGAAGGAGCTGCTGCAGATGCGCCGCGAGCGCGACAAGCTCAACAAGTCGCTCGGCGGGATCCGCGAGATGAGCCGGACCCCCTCCGCGGTGTGGATCGTCGACACCAACAAGGAGCACCTCGCCGTCGAGGAGGCGCGCAAGCTGCACATCCCGATCATCGGCATCCTGGACTCCAACTGCGACCCCGACCTGGTCGACTTCCCGATCCCGGGCAACGACGACGCCATCCGCGCCGTGGGTCTGCTCACCCGCGTGGTGGCCGACGCCGTGGCCGAGGGCCTGATCGCCCGCTCCGGTGTGAAGACCGGCGACGCCGCCGTGGGTGCCGCGGAGCCGCTCGCCGAGTGGGAGCGTGAGCTGCT
>DAINSL010000048.1:0-8189 GCA_036741335.1 Nocardioides sp.
GCACCATGGAGACGGCGAGCATGATCGCGCCGGTGTGCACGATGTAGCCGGTGTTTCCGGCCGCGACACCGTTGTCGATGATGTCGGCGTTGAGGCTCGGCAGGAACAGCGCCGACATCGTGCTGGCGAACTGCAGCACGACGACGGCCGCGAGCAGCGTCCGGTACGGCGCGAGGTGGGTCCTCAGCAGGCGGATCAGGTTGTGCAGCATCTCAGTCCTTTGGGTCGATCAGGGTGCCGTCGAGCACGACGTCGACGATCTGGTCTGGCGTGAGCATGTGGTGGTCGGAGATCTCGTGGTGGCTGGCCGAGAAGGTCAGCAACCTCAGGACGTGGAGCAGGAAACCGGGCTCGACGCGCAGCAGGTCCTTGTCGGGCTCGACCAGCCGCAGCAGCTTGGCGACGGAGCGGTCCCGGAACTCCGCGGCCGCTTCGGAGTTGCGCAGGTGTGGCGGGGGCGCCACGAGGCCAACCGCATTCATCAGCTCGAAGATCTCGACGAACCGCTCCTGCAGCAGCGTCACCATCGCGACCAGTCGCTCGCGCAGCGGCAGGCTCGCGTCGATGCGGTCGATCGCATGAAAGAGGACCCCGGGGTCGAAGGCCTCGGCGAGCGCCTCGTCGATCAGCTGCTCCTTGGAGTCGAAGACCCGGAAGATGGTGCCCTCGGCGATCCCGGCCACTTCCGCGATCTGCCGGGTCGTCATCGCGCGGCCCTGTTGGCGCAACAGCGGCAGCACCGCCGAGACGATCGCCTGACGGCGCTCGTCGGGCGCCATCGGCGCGGCTCTCCCGGAACGGCTCACCCCTCGAGCCTAAATGAGTGAGCGCTCACTCACAAGCGGTTTCTCCGACTCAGGGGGCGAGCCGGTCCACCGACCAGCCGCCCCCCTCGGTACGCCGGAACCGCAGCCGGTCGTGCATCCGTCCGGGTCGGCCCTGCCAGAACTCGACCATGGTCGCCGTCACTAGGTAGCCACCCCAGTACGGCGGACGCGGCACCTCCGTCCCCTCGAAGCGCTCGCGCGCCTCGTCGTACGCCGCGTCGAGGACGTCGCGCGAGGCGACGACGCGAGACTGCGGCGATGCCCAAGCCCCCACCTGTGAGTCTCGCGGGCGCGTCGCGAAGTACGCCCCGGACTCGGCGTCCGACAACGGCGCCGACGTCCCCTCGACGCGCACCTGCCGTTGCAACGGGTGCCAGGGGAACAGCAGCGCCACCGCGGGGTTGGCCGCCAGTTCGACGGCCTTGCGGGACTGGTAGTTGGTGAAGAACACGAAGCCGTCCGGCGAGAAACCCTTGAGCAGCACCATCCTCGAGGAGGGCACACTCTCCGGCGTGGCCGTTGCGACGACCATTGCATTCGGCTCGTGGAGTCCCGACGCGACCGCGTCGTCGAGCCACCGGGCAAACAGCTCCCACGGCTCGTCCGGGACAGCTGCCTCCGACAACCCGGCTGCGGCGTACTCCTCGCGCAGCTTTCCCAGGTCACGCATGCGACTGCGGGTCGACGAGGCGGCGCCCTTCCTCGAAGAAGTCACGCACCTGGTCGGCGCCGCCGAGCTGGTCGAGGCGGCGCGCGGCGCCGAAAGGCGCGTCCCAGAACGCGCCTTCACGCGGGGTCCACGGCCCGACGTAGGCATACGGCACGTCGAGATAGGCGTCACCCGGAGAGACGCCGTAGTTCACCTCGCCAACGCTGACCGCGATGTCGAAATGCTCCGGCCACAGCACGCGATGCTCCTCGGGAGCGAACGCGGCGAGAGCGGCGTCGCCCACCGAAAAGGCCTGAGCCAACACCCGCGCCGACGACCCGTCGACCACCAGGGTCTCCTTGGACGAGACGCCGGGGCCGCCGGAGTAGACGTCGTCGAGCGAGCGTGGTTCGAGCCCGGCAGAAGCGGCAATGTCCTCGATGGTGCGGCCGTCAATCGCCTCGCCGATCCCCGGCCCGACGAGTCGGCCCTCCGAGACCCTGAGGTCCGGCGCCGCCACCGTCGCGAACCCGCCCGCCGCCGCCCGCAGCTCGATGGTGCCGCTCGCGGCGTACTGTGGCCCGGCCAGCAACAGCTCCGCCACGCCGTGCAGCGACCTTCGGGTATCGGCCAGGATCGACATGGTCCGAATCTAGTGCCGTCGTGGACAAGGCGGCACAATGACGGCGTTTGACCGGTCGACAAGGGAGTCGCTGATGACCGAGGTGCACCACGGGCTCGAGGGCGTCATCGCCTTCGAGACCCAGATCGCCGAACCCGACCGGGAGGGCTCGGCCCTGCGCTACCGCGGCGTCGACATCGAGGACATCGTCGGGCGGGTCCCGTTCGAGAACGTCTGGGGTCTGCTCGTCGATGGTGGCTACGAGCCCGGCCTGCCTCCCGCCGAGCCCTACGCGCTTCCGGTGCACTCCGGCGACATCCGCGTCGACGTGCAGAGTGCTGTCGCGATGCTGGCACCGAGCTGGGGGCTCCGGCCGTTGTACGACATCGACGACGACCGGGCACGCGGCGACCTGGCGAGGGCCGCCGTGATGGTGCTCAGCTACGTCGCCCAGGCGGCGCGGGGGCTCGGCGAGCCGATGGTGCCGCAGAGCGAGGTCGACAAGGCCACCTCGATCACGGAGCGCTTCATGATTAGGTGGCGAGGCGTTCCCGATCCGAAACACGTCAAGGCCGTCGACGCCTACTGGGTCTCCGCCGCCGAGCACGGCATGAACGCCTCCACGTTCACCGCGCGGGTCGTGGCCTCGACCGGCGCCGACGTGAGCGCGGCACTATCGGCCGCCATCGGCGCGATGAGCGGGCCGCTCCACGGCGGCGCGCCCAGCCGCGTCCTCGGCATGATCGAGGAGGTCGAGCGGCGCGGCGACGCGGTGCCCTACGTCAAGGAGCTGCTCGACAACGGCGACCGGCTGATGGGTTTCGGTCATCGCGTCTACCGAGCCGAGGACCCGCGTGCCCGCGTCCTGCGGCGTACGGCGCGGGAGCTCGGCGCCCCGCGCTACGAGGTGGCGGAGGCGCTGGAGAAGGCGGCGCTGACCGAGCTCCGGGAAAGACGTCCCGACCGGGTACTGGAGACCAATGTCGAGTTCTGGGCGGCGATCGTGCTCGACTTCGCCGATGTCCCGGCGCACATGTTCACGTCGATGTTCACCTGTGCCCGCACGGGTGGCTGGTCGGCCCACATCCTCGAGCAGAAACGCACCGGTCGGCTGATCCGGCCGTCGGCGGTGTACGTCGGCCCGGCCGCGCGCCCGGCAGACCAGGTCGCCGGCTGGAAGCCGGAGTGGGCGTAGACAGACGCCAACGGCTCAGTTACCCAGCGGCGCGAGCAGCGACTTCTTTCCCTGGAACGCGAATAGCAACAGGTCCACCATCCGGAACGTCTTGTGGTCCGGCCCCAGGAACGGCACCCAGTTGCTGTCTCGCACGATCGAGAACTTGCTGCCCTCCATGGCCCGGTGCATGGTCTCCGCGACGATGCGCGCACCGACGCCGTTGAGCCGGCCCCCGTTCAGCTCCGCCTCGCGCAGGATGTAGAACCACAGCGGCGTCCTGGCGGCGAGCCCGTCCCGCTCGGCCGACGTCAGGTTCGTGGTCTTCGCGCCGTTGTCACCGTTGAGGATCTGTGACTTGGTCAGTGCCTTGACCGACACGCCCTTGCTCTTGAGCAGCTGCACCATGCCCTGACCGGTGGCCAGCCGCACCATCGACGCCCGCGCAAGGTTGCGGAAGGCGAGGTTGGCCCGCGGGTCGTTGAACGGCACCGCTGGCCCGCCGAACGACCGAGCCGGCAGGTTCTTCAACGGGTCGACCAGGCGTGTGTCGATCCGCATCGCCCTGTTGAGCCCGCCCGGCGCGGCAAGATCCTGGCGCCCGGCCTCCTTGAAGTCGTAGAGCCGACGGAAGTCGGCGATCCAGTTGCTCGGCAGCCGCACGTTGCCGCCCAAGTCGCCGGAGAGACCGCTGAACTCGAACAGCAGGTCCAGGCTCCCCGCACCGTCCGGGAACCGGGCGTTCCAGTTGTACGCCGCGCGCACCATGCTGTGCCCAAGGCGGAACGCAGCCACCGAGAACTCGATCGGCATCGTCGGCACCGCCGTCGGGTCCGCGCCCGGCTCGACGACCTTCCGGCCGTTGGTGAACACGTCGTCGAGAACGGCCGGCGCGACGATCCGAGGCAGGTAGTCGTGCCGGATCATCCACTGGTAGTGCTTGGTCACGATCCGCCGAGAGTGGTGGAACCGGTTGGCCACCGGGACCGAGGCCGGCGTGCGGTCCACGACCCGGTTGTGGAAGCGGATCATCGCCAGGTGTGTCTGGGCAACCGCGAGGTTCTCGTCGTTCCGCGGGTCGGGGATCACTGCCTTGCGCTTGGCCGCCTTCGACGAGCCGGTGCCCGCGCGAGGCAGGTCGAAACCCTCGCGGGCCGCATCGGGCGGGGCGGCCACGGTCTTGCCCATCTTCAGGTGCGCGTCGTCGGAGAAGAACACCGCCGACTCCGGGTCGCCAGGCCCGTCGCCGTACAGCGAGTCGAGGTCGAGCCTTGGGGACCGCCCCTGCAGCATCTCTGCCGGAGAGATTTCGGTGCCGAGCATGACCGCGGTCTTGTCGGAGGTGAGGTCGTGGTCGATGAACTGCCCCAGGTAGGTGAACCCCGACGGCACACCGGCCGTCCCGCCCGTGTTGGCGATCATCGCGTTCGCGATCTTGGTGCGGTTGGTCTCGCTCAGCGGCGACCCCTTCGGCCCGACCCGGCTGAAGCGGAACGGCGGTGCCGGCGTCGCCGCCTTCGCGGCCTTCGCGGCCTCCGCGCCCTTCGCGACGGGGGCGGACTCGGCCGTCGGCCGGCCTCCGTCACTCTCGCTGAGCAGACCCTCGCCGAGCACGAAGTAGCTCTCGGCCCCGTGCGTGTATGGATGGACCATCGAAATCTCCCCGTTGTGGTCATGGGCCGGACGGCCCACGATTCACGTTAGGGGTCAGCCGCCACACCCGTATCCCCCACCCGCACTAGTCCGCCGGGCAGAAACCGGCGCAATCCGGCCATATCATCGCCGTTGACCTTCAGAGCCGCTTGCCGAGGTAGCGCACGTTCGGGAACTCCTTGTAGAAGCCGAACCCCTCGACCGGAAGGTAACCGGCGGCCCGGTAGAGACCGAGTGCCTCCGGCTGGCGCACCCCGGTCTCGAGCACCATCACGTCGGCGCCGGCCTCTCGCGCGGTTTCCTCGAGGTGGGTCAAGACGACGCGCGCATGCCCGGCGCGGCGGGCCGACGGTACGACGTACATGCGCTTGACCTCGGCCGCACTCGACCCGCCGAGGGCAGCCACGTCCGACCGGAAGCGCCAGCCGCCGATCGCGACCGGTACCCCCTCAAGGGAGCCGAGGAAGAACGCCCCGGCGGGCGGTTCGAACACGCTCGCGTCGATCGGCGTCTCGTCGGGGCTCCCGTAGCGGACGACGTACTCCTCCTGGACCGCTGCCACCAGCTGCCGAACGACGGGGTCGCCGAACGGCACCCGACGCAGGTCGAGGCCGACGATCATCGCGACCCTCCTGCAGTCATTCTCGACACATCACCCGGCTGGCGACCCGGACAAACCAGCACGGAAGCACCCAGAGAATCCGCAGACTAAGGGACGCTCTGGGGAGTGGGCGTGGGATCGCGCACCGCGGGACGCGGCTCGCGCACGAGCTCCAGCATCTCGTCCCGAGACGGACCCTGGGCCGGCCGCGGCGATGCCATGAGCTCGGCGAACCTTTCGGCGATGCGCCGCTGGAGCGCCACGTCGTCATCGAGCACCCTCGTGCTGTCGAGCAGCCCGATGCGCCGCACGAACACCCGGAACACCTCGGGATCGACCGCGGCGACCGCACCCCCGGCGGCCATGGTGAACAGCGCGTAGTCGCCGGCCGGACTGACGTCGACACTGTCGCCACACCACATCCGCAGCCGCTGTGCGTCCAGCGCGGTGGCCAGCTCGAAGCGCTCCTGCGCCTCCGGGCGCATGCGACTCAGGTACGCCTCACCCACACCGTCGACCCCATGCTCGTCGAGCAGGGCGACCAGGGTCGCGGCATGGACCAGACAGAACGCGATCCCGTGCGCCAGCACGGGGTCCGTGTGGCTGAACGAGTCCCCCACGGCGACGTACCCCTCGAGTGGGAAGGCGACGGGAGGCGCCAGGTTGCGTAGCCCGCTCATCGCCATCAAGCCTGTGATCGGCTCGACCAGTGCCGGGTCGGCCCACGAGGCGAGCGTGGGGATTTCAGCCACGGCCGCCTCGAACACGTCCTCGTGACGGAACGCCTTCCAGTCGGGGTCTCCGGGCGGTACCGCCAGGACCGCCGCGAACGTGCCATTGTCCCCCGGGAAGCTGGCGTACGCCATGTAGCCGAGGTCGCCGCGCGGGCTGAGCAGCCACGGTCCGTCGGGCAGCGTGGCACCGGGACGGAGCCGGTAGTACCTGCTGTAGTAGACGACCCCGCAGTCCGACGTCTGTTCGCTCGGTAGGGGTCGCAGGCAGGACCGCCGGCCGAGCCCATCGACGACCAGGTCGGTCTCGATCTCACCCTCGTCGAGGTCTACGCCGACCGCTCGGCCGGCGGCGACCCGGAGCCCACGGAGCCGGACACCTGCCCGCACTGTGACGGTGGGCTCCTCATCGACAGCTCGGCGCAGCGCACCCTCGAGGACCGGTCGACGCACGGCGAGGTAGCGGAGATCTTCATCTGCCGGTCCGCTCCGGCCCGGAAGCTTGGGCCGAAGGTCGACGTCGTCGCTTCCCATGGCGAGCAGCCCCTCGAACACGTCGGGCATCGACCGCGCCAGCTCGGCTCGCGCACGGGGGATGAGTGCGTGCGGCTGCCGGTAATGGGGAATGCCTCGTCTGTCGGTCGGCGCGAGCTCGCCCGCAAACCACGGGTCCCGCTCGAGCAGCGTCACGGCGTATCCCCGACGGGCGAGCAGCAGCGTCGAGCACAGACCCGCCATGCCCGCGCCCGCGACCGTCACCCTCGAGGTGGCCATCCGACGACGCTACGGCCGCGGTGCGCCCCGTGGAATGGCCCGATAGGGCGGATGTCAGAATTGGGGAGCCCTCCGGCGAACTCTGACAGCGCGGTCAGGTCACTCATCAGACACGTCCATCTACATGAGGTAGCTTCGTGACCCACGCGATCACCATCCCCGACTCGCTCAAGCCCGGCGACGGCCGCTTCGGTGCCGGCCCGTCCAAGGTCCGTCTCGAGGCGCTCAGCGCACTCGCCGCAACGGGGTCCACGCTCATGGGCACGTCCCACCGCCAGGCCCCGGTGAGGAACCTCGTCGGCCGGGTTCGAGACGGCGTCTCCGCCCTGTTCGGCCTGCCCGACGGATACGAGGTGGTGCTCGGCAACGGCGGCGCGACGGCATTCTGGGACGTCGCCACGTTCGGCCTGATCCGGACCAAGAGCCAGCACCTGTCCTTCGGGGAGTTCTCCAGCAAGTTCGCCGCGGCGGCAGAGGCGGCGCCGTTCCTCGACTCCCCGACGGTGATCACCAGCCCGACCGGGACCCGGCCGTCGCCGGCCGCCGAGGCCGGCGTCGACGCGTACGCCTGGGCGCACAACGAGACGTCCACCGGAGTGATGGCCCCGGTACGCCGCGTCGACGGCGCCGACCGGGATGCGCTCGTGCTCATCGACGCCACCTCCGCTGCCGGTGGCCTCCCGGTCGACATTCGCGAGGTGGACGCCTACTACTTCGCGCCGCAGAAGAACTTCGCGGCCGACGGGGGGCTCTGGGTCGCCGTGCTCTCGCCGGCCGCACTCGAGCGAGCCTCGGTGATCGCAGCCACGGATCGCTGGGTGCCTGCCTTCCTCGACCTGCCGACCGCGATCGACAACGCGCGGCTGAACCAGACCTACAACACCCCGTCGATCGCGACGCTTTTCCTGTTCGCCGAGCAGCTGGACTGGCTCCACGGCCAGGGCGGGCTCGACTTCGCGGTCGGGCGCACCGGCGACTCCTCGAGCCGGCTCTACACATGGGCCGAGAAGACCGCCTACACCACGCCGTACGTCGCGAACCCGGACGAGCGCTCGCTCGTCATCGGCACGATCGACTTCGCCGACGACGTGGATGCCGCCGCCGTCGCGAAGACGCTGCGTGCCAACGGGATCGTGGACGTCGAGCCCTACCGGAAGC
>DAINSL010000048.1:8199-8904 GCA_036741335.1 Nocardioides sp.
GTGCCCCAGGAGACTCCCGGCTACCAGGTTCTCGAGCCCTACCGGAAGCTCGGCCGCAACCAGCTGCGAGTGGCGATGTTCCCGGCGGTCGACCCCGCCGACGTCGAGGCGCTGACCGGCTGCGTCGACTACGTGGTCGAGCGCCTCTGACCTAAGAGCTCCGCCAGCCTCGGCCGCACACCCCACGTGGTGGTGAGCTCGTCGAGCTCAATGCGGTCGGCTTCGGGGGGCGCGGCACCGGTGCGGATCGCGCGCAGCAGCGTGTTGCGCGGCGTGTGCTTGCTCTCCACGAACTCGACGACCTCGACGCGGTAGCCGGCCTGGCGCAGCAGGCCGGCACGCAACGCGTCGGTGAGGGTGTCGGCGAACCGTTCGCGCAGGATTCCGCTGCGTGTCAGGAGGGAGTACGGCGCGGGCGTGGCTGAGCGGCGCAGCTGGGCGGCGATGTCGTGGTGGCAGCAGGGCGCCGCGAGCACGACGGGTGTCTGCCACTCCACGGCTCTCGCGAGTGCGTCGTCGGTGGCGGTGTCGCACGCATGCAGCGCGAGAACCACGTCAGGGGCGGCGTCACCGGGGTCGAAGGTCGCGATGTCGGACTGCACGAACGACAGCGACGACCCGACGCCGAGCCGATCGGCCGGATCTCATCCCCGGTCGGGATGATCGCGGCGACGGGCTGCCGGGCGAGCTCCAGCTCGGCGTGCC
>DAINSL010000048.1:8914-21222 GCA_036741335.1 Nocardioides sp.
TCGAGTCTGCGCGCGGACGTCGACGCCGACGACTCGCACCGACAGGTTGCGGACGTCGGCCAGGTAGGCGTGCGCCGCGAACGTGAGGTAGGCGTTGCCGCAGCCGAGGTCGACGACCCGCAGCGGTTCCCGTGCCGTGGCCGTCCGTAACCGGCCGGAGGAGAGCTCGTCGTCCAGCGCCGAGTCCAGCGCACGCAGGAGCTCCTCGACCTGGCGGTACTTCGCCTGCCTGCTCGGCTTCACCCGGCCGTGGTGGTCGGCGATCCCCACCGCCGCCAGCACCGGATGGTCCTCGGGGAGCAGCCGCGGCTTGGCGCGGTCGTGCCCGCGCTCGGGGGCCTCCGCCGCGTCCCGCCGCACGGTGTGCACCGACGCCTGGAGTCGCTTCGTGACCCGCAGCTGGGTCGTCTCCTCCGACGTTTCCACGTGCCAGTTGCCGAACGGCTCGGCGAGCAGCCCGTCGACTGCCGCGGTGGCAGCCGCGCCGACCGCATGGTTGCTGGTGTGCGCCTGCGTTTCGTCGTACGCCGTGACCTGGAGGACCCGCCCCGCCCTGAGGTCGACGTAACGAACCTCGACCTTCCTCCAGGACGGTCGGTCGACCCTTCGGCGTCCCGAGCCGACCGCACGGACCAGGACCGTGTCGTCGAGGAGGGCGGCCCGCACCCTCGCGAGCCCGGCGGCGAGTGGCTCGGTCACAGTCAGCGCCCCACCAGGGAGGCGACCACGACGATCAGCAACAGCCCCGCGAGGACGCCGGGGATGACCAGGCGACGGTAGCGGGGGTTCACAACGGTCGAGTTTATCGGCGGGCAAGTCGGACCTACCCGACATGGGCTATGGCGGGCTCGCGACGAGATCACTAGCGTGCCAAGAAAGACGGCCGCCTCGCTGGGGGAGGTGACCCGGACAGCCGGGAGGCTTTATGTTCATCCAAATCATCCAAGGCCGCTGCAGCCGTGAGGACGAGGCCAAGGCGCTGTTCGACCGGTGGCGGAGCGAGCTGGCACCGGCCGCGAAGGGCTGGCTCGGCGGCACCTTCGGCTTCACCGACGACGGGATGTTGTGCTCCGTCGTACGGTTCGAGTCCAAGCAGGCAGCGGACGCCAACTCGGCGCGACCGGAACAAGGCGCGTGGTGGGCCGAGATGGAGAAGCTGTACGACGGCCCGGTCGCCTTCCACGACAGCGACGACGTCACGTTGCTGATGGACGGCGGCTCGGATCAGGCCGGCTTCGTGCAGATCATCCAGGGCAAGGTCGGCAACGCGGAGATGTTGCGCTCGATGATGGTCGAGGACGCGGAGATGCTCCATGAGGCAAGGCCGGAGATCCTCGGCGGCACCCTCGCGATCGCAGAGGACGGCACCTTCACCGAGACAATCGCCTTCACCGACGAGGACTCGGCGCGCAAGGGCGAGCAGATGGAGATGCCCGCCGAGGTGCGCGAGCAGATGGAGCGCTCGATGCGCGATGTGAAGTACATGGCCCTGCATCACCCCTGGTTCGCCAGCGCCTAAGGCGCACCTCGGGCAGCGCAGACTGGACCGGCCCGAGCAACGCCAAGAGCAGTTGCTCGGGCCGTCCGCTGGGCTACTGCTCGTCGAGGATCACGATCTCGTGCGTCATCCCATCGCGGGTGGCGCGCGAGAACGGGCAGACCTGATGTGCGGTATCGACGAGCCGTTCGAGGACGGCGCGGTCGACTCCGTGCGCCTCCACCACGATGCGGGCGGAGAGGTCGAACCCGATGTCGGCCGGCACCATGGCGATGCTCACCGACACCGCCGAGTCGGGGACGTCGACCTTCGCCCGCCGGGCCACCAGCTTGAGCGCGTTGTGGAAGCACGCGGAGAACCCCGAGGCGAGCAGCTGTTCGGGGTTGGTGCCGGGTCCGCCGTCACCACCGAGCTCCTTGGGGACCGACAGCTGGACGTCGAGCCGTTCGTCGTCGGTGGCGACGCGGCCCTCACGACCGCCCCACGCGGTCGCGCTGGCGGTGTACAACGGTGTGCTCGTCATGCGCGAAAGCAGACCGCACCGGGCGCGGATTGGCAAATTCAGCCGACCGGTGTGCGCACGGCCCGCTCCACATGGGGCCGGATCACTACGCCCTGGGTGCGGGTGAACACGGCCACCGCGACGAGCACGCCGAGCATGCTGACGAGCCCGCCACCGATGAGGGTCCACCGGGCACCGAACGTCGCGCCGACCCACCCGACGACCGGCGACCCGAACGGCGTGCCGCCCTGGAAGATCATCATGTAGAGCGCCATCACGCGCCCGCGCATCAGCGGGCTGGTGCTCAGTTGGACCGAGGTGTTCGCCGCGTTGATCATGGTCAGCACGGTGAAGCCGAGCACGGGCGTCACGAGCACGAACAGGAGGTAGCTCGGCATCAGCCCGAGCGCGATCTCTACCGCAGCGAACGCGACCGCACCACCGATCACCAGCCGCTGTCGAGGCCTGCCGATCCGGCGGGCACCGAGCAGCGCGCCCGCTAGCGACCCCACGGCCATGGTGCTGCCCAGGAGGCCGAACTCCCCCGCGCCCTTGTGGTAGACCTGCGTGGCCATCAGCGCCGACGTCATCTGGAAGTTCATCCCGAAGGTGCCGACGAAGAAGACGATGGCCAGGATCAGCATGATGTCGGGCCGACCGCGCACGTAGCGTAGGCCGTCGCGGATCATCCCCTTGCCCCGCGGGACCCGCTCCACGACCGCGAGGTCGGCGGCACGCATCCTCGACAGCGCATAGATCACGGCCACGTAGCTGACCGCGTTGACCAGGATGACCACGCCGGTGGCTCGCACGCCCGAGCCGAGCGCCGCGATCATCAGTCCCGCGACGGCGGGCCCAACGATACGGGCCAGGTTGAACGTTGCCGAGTTGAGCCCGACCGCGTTGCTGAGGTCGTCGGGGCCCACCATCTCGCTGACGAACGACTGGCGCGCGGGCGCGTCGAACGCGGTGCCGACGCCGAACACGAACGACAGCACGAAGACCATCCAGGTCTGCGCGGCACCGCTCAGGGCGAGGACACCGAGCAGGGCGGCGGAAACGGCGAGCCAGGCCTGGGTCCACTGCAGCAGCCGCCGCTTGGACACGCGGTCCGCAATGACACCGGCGTACGCCGAGAACAGCAGGATCGGCAGGAACTGGAGCCCGGTCGTGATGCCGATGTTGGTGGACACCGCCGCATGGTTGGGAGCGAGCTGGAGCACCAGCCAGTCCTGCGCAATGCGCTGCATCCAGGTGCCGGTGTTGGACACGACACCACCAGCCGCGTAGAGCCGGTAGTTGTGGTTCTTCAGAGCACGGAAGGTGGGGCTCACGCAGAAGCCAGCCTCTGCAGGATCGGTGCGGCACTTCGGAGCACCGCCCGTTCGTCGGGGGTCAGCTCGCGCAGCCGTTGGGCCAGCCACGCCTCCCGGCGACGGCGGTCGGCGGCGAGGGTCGTCGAGCCCTTCTCGGCGAGGCGGACCACGACCTGCCGGCCGTCGGTGGCGTGCGGGGTCCGCACGACGTAGCCGTCCTCCTCGAGGCAGTTGACGGTGCGCGTCATCGACGGGGGCTGCACTCCCTCGGCGGCGGCCAGCTCGCCGATGGTGCTGTCACCGTTGCGGAACAGCGCACCCAGCACCGAGAGCTGGCCGACGCTGAGCTCGGTCTGGGGGTCGCGCTCACCCCGCAGCCGACGGCTCAGCCGGGCGACCGACACCCGCAGCTCGGACGCCAGTCCGGTATCGGTGCGCGCTACCTTGTCGACGGTGGGAGTCATATCGTTAGCATAACTCATTACCTTCGCTAACGATTCCCTGGGTCAGCCGGACTCGATGTCCCGCCTTCGGAGTCCCATTAGGCCGGCCACGCAGAGCACTGCCGCCGCCAGGACGGTGACCACGGGCGCGGCGAGGGTCACCGGCTGGGTCGGCACCGAGGGCGTGTGCGTGTACGGCGAGAGGGTCACGACCCAGCGTGGGGCGTCGAGCAGGCCGCCGAGCCAGCCCAGCACCAGGCAGAACGCGGTGAACGCCCACGCCACCTTCACCCAGCCGGGCGCCCAGCCCGTGAGCAGGGCCACGAGCGCCGCCAAGACGAGTACGGCCGGCGCGAACACGAGCTCGAGCAGGCCCATCCGGAACGGCTGCCATCCGTCGGAGACGCTGATGCCGTAGGTGAGCCCGAGCCCGAATCCGGCGATGAACAACAGCCCGACCGCGGCCGCGCCGGTCACCGCAAGCGAGCCGGCCGGACGCCTCCTCGGCATACAACCGGAGGGCGGACGAGACGGCGAAGGTCCCGGTCAGCAGGGCGAGGATCAGCAGCATCGTGGCGAAGAACGAGTCGACGATGCCGCCTTGTCCTGTCGCGTGGAGGTACTTCTCCAGGGTCGGGCTGTCCACCGCCATCTTGCGCATCTGCTTCGACAGCGACCCGATGGCGGCGGCCAGCGCAAACAGGCCGACTGCCCAGCCCACGATCGCGCCGCGTTGCAGCCGCCAGGCAAGCCCGGCCGGCCCGGCGAGCGAGGTCGGGGCGTGCGCGTTGCCGCGTCGCTCCGCGACGAGCCCGGCTCCGAGGTCGCGGCGGTTCTCCAGGATGATCGCGCCAGTGGCGAGGGCACTCGCCGCCAGCAGGCTCACGAGTACCGGCCACCACCGGTTCTCCCCCAACGGGTGCACCGCCTGGGCCCAGCCGACCGGGCTCAGCCACACCAGCCAGTCGCCGCGCACATCGCCGACCGCGCGGACCACGTAGGCGACACCGAGGGCTGCCAGCGCCGCCCCGAGCACCGTCCGGCCGTGGCTGAACACCTGCGCCAGCAGGAGGGTGAGGGCCGCGAACACGATGCCGAGTCCGGCGATGCCGCCGCCGAAGACCCAGGCGGCCGAGGCCGGCGCCGTCGAGGCCAGCAGCGCCAGGGCAACGAGTACGCCCACGGCGAGCGAGGCGACGCAGGCGACAAGCAGGGCGGCCACCGCCGCGGTGTGTCGCCCCACGACGGTCGACCGCACCAGCTCGGTGCGGCCCTCCTCCTCCTCGGTCCGGGTGTGTCGAACCACCTCGAAGACCACCATCAGGACCACGCCGACGAGCGCGATGGAGGAGACCTTGTTGATGACCACGCCCGCCATGGTGTGCAGCCCGATGGGCGGCCCGGTCATCGCGATCGCGGCGGCCGACCCCTGGATGGACGCGGCGTACCCGTCGATCGATGCCTGGGTCCCAAACGTGCTGACCATCCCGCGGCCCGACACCGCGGTGAGTCCGCCGATCGCGAGGACCCAGATCGGCAGCCGCCATCGGTCCCGTCGCAGGATCAGACGCAGCACGTCGCTCACCCGGGGACCTCATCGCCGTACTGGCGCAGGAACAGCTCCTCCAGAGTCGGAGGGTGGCTGACAAGGGAGTGGATGCCGAGCGAGGACAGGTAGCTCATCGCCTCGTCGAGGTGGTCGGTGTCGACGTCGAAGGAGACCCGCCCGTCGAGTGCGTTCACGTTCGCCACCCCCGCCATGGCCGCCAGCCGGTCGGCATGGTCGCGGGTCTCGGCGACCACCGTGGTGCGGGTCAGATGGCGAAGGTCGCTCAGCGTGCCGGACTGGACCGTGCGCCCGGCCCGGATGATGCTCACCCGGTCGCACAGCGCCTCGACCTCGGCGAGGATGTGGCTGCTGAGCAGCACCGCGCGACCTTCCCTCACGTCGGTTCGGCTCGTCGAGCAGCAGCAGCTCGACATCGCAGGCCAGCGCGGCAACGAGCGCCACCTTCTGACGGTTCCCCTTCGAGTAGCTGCGCGCCTTCTTGGTCGGGTCCAGCTCGAAGCGCTCGAGCAGGTCGGCCCGCTTGGTCCGGTCCAGCCCACCGCGCAGCCGCCCCATGAGGTCGATGACCTCCCCACCGGTCAGGGACGGCCAGAGGTTCACATCGCCCGGCACATAGGCCAGGCGCCGGTGCAGGGTTGCGGCGTCGCGCCACGGGTCGCCGTCCAGGAGTCGTACGTCGCCCGCGTCCGCCCGCAGCAGGCCGAGCAGGACCCGGATCGTCGTGGACTTGCCCGACCCGTTGGGGCCGAGGAAGCCGTGCACCTCGCCGGTGACGACGTCGAGGTCGAGGCCGTCCAGGGCGCGCGTGGGCCCGAAGGTCTTCACCAACCCCCGCGCCAAGATCGCCGTACTCACGCCTCGACAATACATATCCTTCACGTATTTGTGAAACTAATGATGGTTATGATGTGTGGGTGGGCGAGGACGAGGAGCGGCGGGCGCTGCTGCGGGCGGTCGAGCAGGTGGCCGGGCTGCTCACCGACGGCGGAATGCCGCGGATGGCGGCGCGGGTCTTCGCCTACGCGCTCGCGGATGACTCAGAGCGCTACACCGCCGCCGACCTCGCCGAGGGGCTCCAGGTCAGCGCGGCGGCCATCTCGGGGGCGGTGCGCTACCTGGTCATGACGCACCTGCTGGTGCGCGAGCGCGAGCCGGGCACCCGCGCGGACCTCTACCGCATCCATCACGACGACGTGTGGGGCGCGATCACGATGGCCCGCATCCCGATGCTCGAGCAGTGGGAGGCGGCCGTCCACAAGGCCGCGGCGGAGATCGGCGATGACCACCGCGGCGCCCGCCGGCTGCGCGAGACCGAGGAGTTCTTCCGGTTCTCTCGTGAGGACATGGCAGCGATGGTCGAGCGCTGGCGGGAGCATCGCGCGACCCTGAAGTGAGGGGCGGTAGATTCGCCCCGTGGACCGCTCACCCGAACCCGCAGATCGCGAGCTCGGCACGCAGGACGGCGACCACTCCCCTCTCGTGGCAGACGTGGAACCGCTCGACGTCGACGGGACACGCACGGTGGCCGTCGGGGCCGGCCTGTGGCTGTTGGCGTTCTTGTTGCTGTTGCCGTTCTACGGACGGCTCGCCGCCCAGCACCGGATGTGGTGGCTGTGGACCTGCCTGGCCGGCTTCGGCCTGGGGGTCTGGGGTTGGGACTACTGCCGCCGGCGTCGCAACCGGCGCCTCCAACGCTGAGTCAGAACTGGTCGAGCTCGGCCCACGACACCGTGTCGAGCACGGGTTCGGGCAACGGCTGCGGCTGGCTTCTCTTGCTCAGCTGAGCCTCCGAGTGCGCACCGCAGCCGTGGTCGAGGGACACCACGCGCCCGTCGTCGTTGGCGAACGAGTTCGCGCAAACCCCGAAGAGGGCGGACAGCGGGCCGGACAGGCGGACCAGGAAGCCGCAGGTCTCGCACGGGGCGGGCGCCGACTGTGCCAACGGCGCGTCAGGGCCGTGGCTTCCGTCGTACCAGCGCTGGGCCGCGAGGTCGCGGCCCTCGGTCGAGAGCACCCGCGGACGGCCGAGACCGACCTCGTCGATGACCTCACGCACGGAGTCGCGGTCCACGATCTCGTCACCCGCGGTGTAGCCGGGTACCAGCCGAGGGTCGTCCTCCTCGGTAGGGAGCACGTCTCCGGGGCTGAGGTCGCCCGACTGGATCCGTTCGCGCCACGGCACCCAGGCCGGAGCGATGATCGCACCCTCGCCGGGGATCAGCACGACCTCGTCGACGGTGACGACCTTCTGCCGGGGCGCCCGCGCAACCGTGACGGCCCAGCGCCAGCCGCCGTAACCAAGACGAGTGCAGCCGAAGTAGTGGGTGACCACCCGCTCCCCCTCGGCGTCGTGGCCGAGGTATTCGCCCACGTCGGCGGCGGCAACGCTCTCCAGGAGCGCCTCGCGGGCCGCGTCGATAGCCAAGCTGGCCGCGCCATCGGGCTTGGCGGTCTTCACGGTGGCCATCACGACCCCGATTGTTGCTTAACCCCGGGGTCCTTGTCGCGCCGGGCCGAAGTGGGTCGGCTCGGCCGGGCAAGATGGTCCCATGCCGTCCGAGGAGCCGACCGTCGAGGAGCGGGTCGAAGCGCCGGCCCCGCCACGGCGTGCCCGGGTCCTGCTGCGGTCGACCGCGCGCGGCGCCGTGCGGGCGGGTGTCGTCGGATTCCGCGGTGCCCGCCGGGCCGCGTCGGCCTCCCACACCGCCGCCCGGTTCACCTTCCTCCAGGCCCGGCGGGCCAGCCATGCTGAGGGCGCGGGCGAGTCGGGGTTGTCCCGGCTGATCGAGCTGCATGCGTTCAACGCCGCCGGCGACGCCGCGGTTGCCATCTCACTGGCCGGCACGCTCTTCTTCCACGTGCCGACCGGCCAGGCGCGTGGGCAGGTCGCCTTGTTCCTCGGCCTCACGATGCTGCCGTTCGCGGTTGTCGCCCCCCTGATCGGCCCGTTTCTGGACCGCTTCTCGCACGGCCGGCGGTGGGCGATCGGGGCCACGATGGCCATCCGTGCGTTCCTGTGCTGGGTGCTCGCAGGCGCAGTGGCCAACCAGTCCCTGGCGATGTTCCCCGCCGCGCTCGGCGTGCTGGTCGCGTCGAAGGCGTACGGCGTGACCCGCGCGGCGGCCGTCCCGCGTGTGCTGCCCCGCCAGCTGAGCCTGGTTAAGGCCAACTCGCGCATCTCCCTCGCGGGCGTGACCGGGGCGGCCATCTCGGCCCCGCTCGCCGTCGCCGCGGCCCGGCTCGGGTCCGCCTGGTCGTTGCGCTACGCCTTCGTTGTGTTCGTCGGCGCCACCGTGCTGGCGATCCTGCTGCCCGGCCAGGTCGACAACACCGCCGGTGAGACGAAGCTCCCGCTACGCGCCTCCGAACGCCGGGCTATCCCCAGGGCGGTGGTGATCGCGCTGCGCTCGAACTCGGGGTTGCGGCTGCTCTCGGGGTTCCTGACCCTCTACATGGCGTTCCTTCTGCGCGACAAGCCGTTCCCGGGCTTCGAGCACCGCGGCGCCCTGCTGCTGGGGCTCGTCGTGGGGTCGGCTGGCCTCGGCAGCACGATCGGCATTGGATTGGGCAACGTCCTGCGCCGGGTCAGACCCGAGGTCTCGGTGCTCATCACACTGTTCGCGGACGCCGTCGTGACGGTGCTGGCGGCGGTGTTCTACGGGCTGCCGACCGCCGTACTCCTCGGCCTGACCGCGGGACTGGCGCAGTCGTTCGGCAAGCTCTCGTTGGACGCGCTTGTCCAACGAGACGTCCCCGAACGCGTCCGGGCGAGTGCGTTCGCGCGCTCCGAGACGCTGCTGCAGCTGTCGTGGGTCGTGGGCGGGTTCATCGGAATCACCATGCCGCTGATTCCTCGCGTGGGGCTGGGGGTCGCGGCCGCACTGCTGCTGGTGTGGCTCTTCTGGACGGTCTCGGCGGTGCGACGACCGAGCCCGCCAGCCGCGCCAGCGGGCGCGGTGTGAGCGCTCCCCCTCAGAGCTCCAGCTCGTCGGCGACGGCGCGCAGCACCTTCGCGGTGCGCTCGGCCGCCTTGGCGTCGGGGTGGCGACCGGCGCGGTAGCCCTTCTCGACACCCTCGAGGAGGCGGTAGAGGTCCTCGATGATGTTGACCATGTCGCTGGGCTTCTTGCGCAACGCCTTCGACACCGACACGGCCGGCTCGAGCAGGCGCACCTGCAGTGCCTGGTCGCCGCGGCGCCCCTGGACGATGCCGAACTCGACGCGGGTGCCGGCCTTGAGGGTGGTCGTGCCCGAGGGCAGGGCCTCGTTGCGGACGTACACGTCCGGTCCGTCGTCCTGGCTCAGGAAGCCGAAGCCCTTCTCGGCGTCGTACCACTTGACCTTGCCTGTCGGCACCGCTGACCTCTTCCGCGCCTGTCGATGGTGGGTGGATGAGTGAGTCGCTGGTCAAGGGTACGGCGTGAACGGGTGGCCGCCCCACCCGGTTTCAGACCGGATCGGCCCGCAGGAGCGCGTTGAGGGAGCCGGAGCGGAAGCCACGAGGGTCCAGCTCTGCGGCGGGGAACCCTGCGGCGATTGCCGCGGCCAGCACGGCGGTCTCGAGGTACGGGTCGCCCCCGACGTCGGCGAGCGCGTCCCGGTCGATCTCGATGCTGGCCCGCTCCCCAAGGTCTCGCACCCGGAGGTCACGCACGTCGGTCCCGGCCCGCAACAGCACGGCGCGCACATCGGCCTCGGCCGTTTCGACTCGCGCCAGGCGATGCGAGCTGACCTCGAGCCCGTAGGCGATCCGCGACGACAGGCACGCCGCGGCGGGCTTGTCCCACGTCGGCAGCCCCCAGCGTCGCGAGGCCTCGCGGACCTGGGCCTTGGTCAGCCCTGCGTCTCGGAGCGGCGTGATCGCGCCGCGCTCGTCGGCCGCGCGGATCCCCGGTCGGAAACCGGCGACAGCGTCGTCGGCGTTGGTGCCGGTCGCCACGAAGCCCAGCTTCAGGGACGCGGCGATCGGCGCGAGCGTCTCGACCAGCTCGGCCTTGCAGAAGTAGCAGCGATCGCCACCGTTCGCGCGATACCCCTCGCGGTCCATCTCGTGGGTCTGCGGGGTGAGCACGCGCACCCCGAGACTCTCGGCGAACTTGCGCGCCGGGTCGCGTTCCGAAACCGGCAGCGAGTCGGAGTACGCCGTCGCGGCTGCTACGTTCTCGTGTCCCAGGGCGCGGACCGCGGCGGCAAGCAGGAAGGCGCTGTCTGCCCCACCGCTGAACGCGACGAGCACCGAGCCACGCGCCCGCAGGTCCGCGTCGAGTGCGGCCAGCCGCGTGGTCAGCACATGCCCGTCGAGCCAGGCCGGGAACTCCTCGAGCGAGCCCAGCACGACATCGGTGCCCGCGTCGCGCAGCTCGGCCTCCGTGCAGCCGCCGGTCAGCACCGAGACACTGACCGCGCCGGCCGCCTTCGCCCCAGTCACGTCGTGCACATGGTCCCCGACGTAGATCGAGGCGCCGTGCTCGACGAGTACCGGCGCCTTGCCGTTGCCCCAGACCTTCCCGACCAGCCCGTCCGTGACCAGCTGGAGCGCGTCGAGGTGCAGCTGCGCGTTGGGGGTGTACTTCCCGGTGATGACCACCGCGCGGCCGCCGTGACGGCGTACGGCGTCCAGAGCCTCGCGTGCGCCGGGCAACGCCGTGGCCGGGTCGATCGCGAGGGAGGGGTAGAGCGCGCGGAACCGGTCGACGAGGTCTGCCACCTCGTCGGGAGGGAAGTACGGCGCGAGCATGTGCTCGAGGGGGGCACCGAGGTTGGCCGTCAGCGCCTCGATGTCCAAGGCAACACCCGTCTCGGCCGAGAGCGCCGCCAACACCGCCGAGAAGCCGGCGCGCGAGTCCAGCAGGGTCATGTCCAAGTCGAACCCGACCACCAGGGGTGTCACTCGTCCAGCCTACGGGCGTCATCGGGTGACGTGTCGCCGTGGTCACGGGGGCGCAACACGCGGTCGAGGGCGACCTGTTCCGCGTCACCGCAGGTCATCCCCTTGACTTCAAGTGAACTTGAACTTGTTCCATAGGAGAACCACCACGAAAGAGGGAACACATGCAGACAGCACTGGTCACCGGCGCAGGCCAGGGACTCGGACGAGCGCTTGCGACTGCCCTTGTGCACAGGGGTTGGCGAGTGGTGATCACCGCGCGCACCGAGAGCGACCTGGTGGCGGTGGCAGACGAAGCCGGTGCGGGGTCGGACGTGGTCGTGCTACCCGGCGACGTCACCGATCCGGCGCACCGGGCCCGGCTGGCCGATGCGGTCGAGAGGCTCGGCCGGCTCGACGTACTCGTCAACAGCGCCAGCACGCTCGGCCCCCGCGGGCTCGGACCCTTGGCCGGCCTGGGAGCCGACGAGCTGTCCGACATCCTGACCACCAACCTTGTCGCCGCGCACGCGCTCACCATTGCCGTGCTCCCGCAGCTGCGGCGGGCCGCCGGGGTGGTGCTGAACGTGTCTAGCGACGCGGCCGTCGAGCACTACGAGACGTGGGGCGGGTACGCCGCGTCCAAGGCGGCGCTCGACCACCTGACGTCGACGCTGGCCGCAGAGGAGGCGGGCATCCTCGCCTACGCGGTGGATCCCGGTGACATGCGGACCCAGATGCACCAGGACGCCTTCCCCGGCGAGGACATCGGCGACCGGCCGCTGCCCGACGAGGTGGCCGTGCCCGGCATCCTGCGGCTTCTCGACACTCGTCCCGCGAGCGGGCGCTACCGGGCGGCGGACCTCCTCGAGCCCACGGGTGCCGCATCATGAAGGGGGTTTTCGCGCCGGTACCTCCCGAGTACCGCGGGCTGGCTCGAGACGAGGTCCGGCTTCTGGTGGGTACGCCGGACGGGCTGACCCATGCGGTCTTCCGCGATATCGGCGACCACCTGCGGCCGGGCGACCTGCTCGTGGTGAACAACTCCGCCACCGTCGCGGCCGAGGCCGACGCGGTCCTGCGCGGGCGCGGACCCGTCGTGCTGCACGTCGC
>DAINSL010000049.1:0-7805 GCA_036741335.1 Nocardioides sp.
GCCGGGTGGGTGCCCGCAACTAGACTCGGCCCGGCCCGCGTGGGCCGACGTGCCGAGAGGAACCAGCCCACCCGATGCCAGCCAGCCAGGACTCCCCACCGGGGTGGATCCGCAGGCTGAGCGGCCAGGTCTGGAAGCACAAGCGCGACGTCCTGATCGCCTTCGGAGCGGCCGTCCTCGGCAGCGTCGGGCAGGCGATGGTCCCGCTGATCGCCCGGAAGATCGTCGACGACGTGATCGGCCATCCGTCCGCGCGGCTGTGGCCGTGGCTGCTGCTCCTCGTGTTCATCGCGGTCGCCGTGTTCGGCTTCGCCTACCTGCGCCGCTTCCACACCGGCCGATCGTCCCTGGCGGTGCAGTACGACCTGCGTAACCAGCTCCACGACCACCTGCTCACCCTCGACCAGGGCAGCCGGTCGCACCTGTCCACGGGCCAGCTCGTCGCCCGCGCCAGCAGCGACACCACCCTCGTCCTCGGGCTGCTCAACTTCCTGCCGCTGGTGGGCGGCAACCTGCTGATGATGGTGATCGCGCTCGGCATCATGTTCGTGCTCTCGCCCTTGCTGGCGTGTGTCGGGCTGGTGATCGCACCGGCCCTGTTCTTCGTCTCCTACCGCCTCCGCATCCGCGTCTTCCCGGCCAGCTGGGACGGCCAGCAGCGCGAGGGCGAGGTCGCGGAGATCGTCGACGAGGACGTCGGTGGCGTCCGCGTGGTCAAGGCGTTCGGTCAGGAGGAGCGCGAGCTCCTGCGCATGGTCGGCGTCGTCCAGTCGTTGTACGGCGCCCGGATGCGCGCCACTCGTCTCCAGGCCCGCTACCAGCCCCTGCTCGAGGCGATCCCGACACTGGCCCAGGTCGCGGTGCTCGCCCTCGGCGGCTGGCTGGTGATGCAGGGCGACATCACGCTCGGCACCTTCCTCGCGTTCTCGACGTACGTCGGCCAGTTCGTGGCTCCCGCCCGGCAGCTCGCCGGCGTCCTGACCATCGGCCAGCAGGCCCGCGCTGGAGTCGAGCGCATCTTCCAGGTGCTCGACCTGGAGCCGGAGATCACCGACGATGCCGATGCCGTCGAGCTCCCGCGCCTACAGGGCGAGATCGAGCTGCGCGGAGTCCGCTTCTCCTACGACGAGACCGAGGTCCTGCGCGGCCTCGACCTCCACGTCAGTCCCGGCGAGCGGGTGGCACTCGTCGGTTCGAGCGGCAGCGGCAAGTCGACGGTCGTCGCCCTCGTGCACCGCATGATCGACCCCGACCAGGGCCAGGTCCTCGTCGATGGGTACGAGGTGCAGGACGCGCGCCTGCACTCGCTGCGCAGCCAGATCGGCGCGGCGTTCGAGGAGAGCTTCCTGTTCTCCGACACGATCGCCGCCAACATCGCCTACGGGCGGCCGGAGGCCACCCGCGAGGACGTGGAGGCGGCCGCTCGCGTGGCCTGCGCCCACGAGTTCGTCGAGGAGCTCGTCGACGGTTACGACACCCGGGTCGGCGAGCGCGGCATGAGCCTGTCCGGAGGACAGCGGCAGCGGATCGCGCTGGCCCGGGCGATCCTCACCGACCCGCAGATCCTGGTGCTCGACGACGCCACCAGCGCGGTGGACGCCGGCACCGAGGAGAAGATCTTCGCGGGCCTCCGCGAGGTGCTGGCCGGCCGCACCTCGCTGATCGTGGCGCACCGCGTCTCCACGCTCCACCTCGCCGACCGGGTGGTGCTGCTCGCGCACGGTCGGGTCGCCGACGACGGCACTCACCACGAGCTGATGGCCCGCAACGCGTCGTACCGCGAGCTGCTCACGGGCCTCGACGAGCAGGCCGCCGCCTCCGTCGGCGACAGCATCGAGACCTTGACCGAGCTGGAGGTCACCCCCGAGGCCTGGCAGACAGGCAACCGCGCGGACGCCGTACGCGCCGCCGGTGAACGAAGAGCCTCGAAGCTGCCCCAGTCCGCCGGCCTGGGGCCGGGCATCCGCGGCGGCGGTTGGCAGCTGGCGCTGGCGCCGACTCCGGAGCTGCTGGCCCGGGTCGAGGCGCTGCCGCCGGTGCGCGACCGCGTCGAGCTCGACCTGGTGAAGGAGTCTGCGCCGGACCCACACTTCTCGATGCGGGGGCTGGTGCGTGAGTTCCGCTGGCCGTTCGCCCTCGGGCTGCTGCTCGTGGTGATCGACGCGGTCGCCGCGCTGCTGGGCCCGTGGCTGGTCCACAAGGGCATCGACGACGGTGTGGCAGTCAACGCCGGGCACGTCCTCTTCGCGGTGTCCGCCGCCTTCGCGCTGGTCGTGATGGTCGACCTCGTCGACCAGGTCGCGGAGACCTTTGTGACCGGCCGCACCAGCGAGCGGATCATGGCCGGGCTGCGCATCCGCATCTGGGCCCAGCTCCAGCGCCTCTCCCTGGACTATTACGAGCGCGAGATGGCCGGCCGGATCATGACCCGGATGACCACCGACGTCGACCAGTTCGAGACCCTGATCGAGAACGGTCTGCTTGCCGCGCTGGTCTCGCTGGTGACGTTCGCCGGCGTCGGGGTCGCGCTGCTGCTGCTCGATCTCGAGCTGGCGCTCTGGACGCTCACCGTGGTGATCCCACTCGCGATCGCGACCGTCGCGTTCCGTCGCGTGACCAACCAGCTGTACGACGTCGTACGCGAGTCGCTCGCCGTGGTCAACGCCGACTTCCAGGAGTCGCTGTCGGGGATCCGCGAGGCGCAGGCGTTCGTGCACGAGGACGCCACCGTCACGCGGTTCCACCTGCTCGGCATGCGCTACTTCGACGCCCGCATGATGGCGCAGCGCACCATCGCGACGTACTTCCCGTTCGTGCTGTTCCTGTCCGCGATCGCCGACGTGATCGTGCTCGGCGTCGGCGCCCACCTGATCGCGCAGGGGCGGCTGACCACCGGCGTGCTGATCGCCTTCATCCTCTACCTGACCATGTTCTTCTCGCCGATCCAGCAGCTGTCGCAGGTCTTCGACTCCTGGCAGCAGACGCGGGTCTCGGTCAACCGCATCTCCGACCTGATGCGCCTGCAGACGCTGACCCCGGACCCCGAGCAGCCGGTGCCCCTCGGCGAGGTGCGCGGCGAGCTCGCCCTCGTAGACGTCCATTTCCGTTACCCGTCCGCGCCCGAGGGTCCGGCGTACGACGAGAAGGGGCCGGCCGACTCGGCCCTGCGGGACACCGAGGTCGTCCGGCGGCGTCCCCCCGAGGCCCTGCGCGGCCTCGACCTCCGGGTCGCGCCGCTGGAGACGGTGGCGCTGGTCGGCGAGACGGGCGCCGGCAAGTCGACGGTGCTCAAGCTGCTGGCGCGCTTCTACGACCCCGACTCCGGTTCGGTGACCATCGACGGGCACGACCTGCGCACCCTCGGCCTGCACGACTTCCGCAGCCGGCTCGGCTACGTCCCCCAGGAGTCGTTCCTGTTCACCGGCACCATCCGCGACAACATCGCCTACGGCCGGCCCGACGCGAGCGACGCGGAGGTCGAGGCCGCGGCACGCGCCGTCGGTGCCCACGACTTCATCGCCTCGCTGCACGACGGCTACCACCACCCCATCTCCGAACGCGGCGCCTCCTTGTCGTCCGGACAGCGCCAGCTGATCGCGCTGGCCCGCGCCGAGCTGGTCGACCCGGCGGTGCTGCTCCTCGACGAGGCCACCGCCAACCTCGACCTGGCGACCGAGGCCAAGGTCTCGGCCGCGATGGCGGCGGTCGCGCGACGGCGTACGACGATCCTCATCGCGCACCGCCTCCAGACCGCGCGCACCGCCGACCGGATCGTGGTGCTCGCACACGGCCGGGTCGTCGAGGAGGGCACACACGAGGCGCTGGTCGCCCGGGACGGGAGGTACGCCGCGATGTGGCGCGCCTTCGAGCTCGTCTCCGCCTCGTGAGGGTGCCGGCCAAATTCCCCGGGTAAAAACTCTCCACCGTCCCGAGCTTCGGATCCGGTTGCCCCGAGGCCCTCGTGCTGCGGATTCGGGAGCCGAAGCGTCCTCACAGAGACGAATTCACTACCCCCGGGCCAAGATCACCCCGAACGACGTCGCCGATCATGGCCGACCGCCGTCGCGACCCGCGTCAGCGAGCCCCAATTTGCCCGTCCTCTCGGGCAAAAGGAGGCAACAACGATGCGCACCAACACCCCCCATGGTGTCCGCGGCTGTCCCTGCGAGGACTGCCTGGGAGCACGGATCAGCAAGCACGCCGACCTCGCGCCTCGCGACCGCAAGATCGTGCCCCTGTGGGCGCGGCAGCGCCGGTTCCGCGTCCGGCTGGCGACCACCGAGATGCTCCGCAGCGAGCAGCTGACCGCGTAAGCCTCCTCAGGATGGGCGAGGTCGCCCGAAAGCGTCGTGTGCGACCGGTCCCCATCCTCGACCGTGACCTCGTCTCGATGCGGGCCGGACCGGCGTCGCCGATAGGATCGGGAGCCATTCCCCGCCTGCGAAAGCGACGTCGTACCCCCATGTCTGCCACCCGTTCCGATCTCCGCAACGTCGCGATCGTCGCGCACGTCGACCACGGAAAGACCACGCTGGTCGACGCGATGCTGCATCAGGCGGGCGCGTTCACCGCGCACCAGGAGGAGGCGGGCGTCGCCGACCGGGTCATGGACTCCGGCGACCTGGAGCGTGAGAAGGGCATCACGATCCTGGCCAAGAACACCGCGGTGCACTACACGGGTGCCAGCGCACCCAATGGCATGACGATCAACATCATCGACACCCCCGGCCACGCCGACTTCGGCGGCGAGGTCGAGCGCGGGTTGTCGATGGTCGACGGGATCGTGCTGCTCGTCGACGCGAGCGAGGGACCGCTGCCGCAGACCCGCTTCGTCCTGCGCAAGGCCCTCAACGCCGACCTCCCCGTGGTCCTGGTCGTGAACAAGGTCGACCGATCCGACGCGCGCATCGCCGAGGTCGTCGACGAGACCTACGAGCTGTTCCTCGACCTGCTCGACGAGCACCACAGCCAGGACGCGCTCGACTTCCCGGTCGTCTACGCCAGCGCCAGGGCCGGGCGGGCCTCGCTCGAGCAGCCCGCGAACGGCGTCATGCCCGACTCCCCCGACCTCGAGCCCCTCTTCCGCACCATCCTCGACACCATCCCTGCGCCCACGTACGACGAGGGGGCGCCGCTGCAGGCACACGTCACCAACCTCGACGCCTCGCCGTTCCTCGGCCGTCTGGCACTGGTCCGCGTCCACCAGGGCACGCTGCGCAAGGGCCAGAACGTCGCCTGGCTCCGTCGAGACGGTTCGAAGAAGACGGTCAAGATCACCGAGCTGTTGATGACCCAGGGGCTGGAGCGCCTGCCCGCTGACGAGGCAGGACCGGGCGACATCGCCGCGATCGCCGGCATCCCGGAGATCACGATCGGCGAGACGCTCGCCGATCCGGAGAGCCCCATCGCACTGCCGCTGATCACCGTCGACGAGCCGGCGATCTCGATGACCTTCGGCACCAACACCTCGCCCCTGGTCGGCAAGGTCAAGGGTTCGAGGGTGACCGCCCGCCTGGTCAAGGACCGGCTCGACCGTGAGCTCGTCGGCAACGTGTCGCTGCGGATTCTGCCGACCGAGCGCCCCGACACCTGGGAGGTGCAGGGGCGTGGTGAGCTCGCCCTCGCCATCCTGGTCGAGCAGATGCGCCGCGAGGGCTACGAGCTGACCGTGGGCAAGCCCCAGGTCGTGACTCGCGAGGTCGACGGCAAGGTGCACGAACCCGTCGAGCGGCTCACCATCGATGCACCGGAGGACTACCTCGGCACGATCACCGAGCTGATGGCGACCCGCAAGGGCCGCATGGAGCAGATGACCAACCACGGCACCGGTTGGGTACGCATGGAGTACCTGGTGCCGGCGCGCGGCCTGATCGGCTTCCGGACCGAGTTCCTCACCGAGACCCGCGGCACCGGCATCGCCCACCACGTGTTCGAGAAGTACGAGCCGTGGGCCGGCGAGATCCGTTCGCGTGCCTCCGGCTCGCTGGTGGCCGACCGCTCCGGCGCCGCGACGGCGTACGCCATGACGAACCTGCAGGAGCGGGGCGTGCTGTTCGTCGAGCCGACCACCGAGGTCTACGAGGGCATGATCGTCGGCGAGAACTCCCGTGTCGATGACATGGACGTGAACATCACCAAGGAGAAGCAGCAGACCAACATCCGCTCCTCCACCAGCGACAACTTCGAGAAGCTCGTCCCGCCGCGCAGGCTGTCACTCGAGCAGTGCCTGGAGTTCTGCCGCGAGGACGAGTGTGTCGAGGTCACCCCGAGCTCCGTGCGGATCCGCAAGGTCGTGCTCGACCAGAACGACCGCGCCAAGTCGGCGGCCAGGGTCCGCAAGGGTGCCCGCTGAGCACCCCTTTGGCGGCTGATCTCTCACCGCTACTCGGCTGCGTATCCCTGTGAGGGTGCGCCGTCGCGTGCCTCCGGGGTCCTACACGTGGATGTGGTCCTGCCAGTCGGCGGGTACGGCGCCGGCCGGGCCGGGGACCGACTGGCCCTCCGGGTGGCTCTGCGGATCGGCCAGCCCGGGGCCCTCGAACGCCGCCTCGCGCTCGTAGTCCCAGAACCACTCCTCCCCCGGCTCGAAGCTGGCGATCACTCGGTGACCGCTCTCGCGGAAGTGAGCGGTCGCGTGCTGCGCGGGCGACGTGTCGCAGCAACCGATGTGGCCGCACGCCGTACACCGGCGCAGATGGACCCACCAGCCGCCCACGGCCAGACACTCCGCACACCCGGTTCCCGAGGGTTGAACTGTGGGGTCGATCGCTTCGATGCTCACGCTCGGCAGCCTGCCACACGACCACAAGGCACCTGCCCGGATAGTCCCCGACAGTCTGGTTGTGAAAACAACCGTTTCGGCAGCCAAATCGTCGGGGAGTTTCGCTGGCGCCGCGAGCTGGAATCGATGGACCTCAGCCGGTGCGAAGTCGCAGTCTCAAGAGCCGATCGCGCTGATGGTCATCGAGAGCTCGGCGCTGGTCGACCGTGAAGGTCGGCACCCACCACGGCGGCAGTTCGATGGTCCACGCGCGGTCCGAGACCGGTTGCCGGGCAGCTCGCCCGTACGCCTGCTGGAGCCGCGTCACGAAGGCGTCGGGGCGTGCCAGGTCGGCGGCCAGCATCGTGACGTACTCCAGGCCAGCGGCCCGGAACAGGCCCTCGCGGAGTACGTCGCGAGCCCGCTGCGAACCCTCGAGGTGCAGGGCGGAGTCGTACTCGCCCGCGACGCCCACTGTGGGGTCGAACAGGTCGGGCGTGCCGGTCAGCCTGCCGTTGCGGTCGAAGACGGGCTGATTGCAAAGAGGTCGAGGCAGATGTGCGAGCTCGCACCAGACGGCGCGCATGCCGACCTCTGCGGGCGACCAGGCGTTCTCGTCCATATCGTCGAGGGCTGAACGCGCCGTGCCGCTGCCGCTCCATCCCGGGTTGGCGTATGCCATGGTCATCGCCTCCGCTCGGCTGACCAGGTCGGAGTACGCCGCCATGTCGGCCATGACCATGGCCGCCTCTCGGCCCGGCGCATGACGCATCGCGAACCAGAGGGAGCGCACCGGAGTGGTCACCACAAGCCCGGCGTACGTCATCAGCTCGGCGGGAGCCAGTCGCTCCTCGCTCACCTCGATCCCAGTCTGAGAACGGACGGTGCTGTCGGCCGTGGCAAGGTCGACCGGGCGTTGGGTGCGGCCGCCCGATGCCAGTCCGTCGAACCACACGCCCAGCCAGCGCAGCGCCGCCCAGCCGGTCGCTGCGCCATAGGCGGGGAGCCGGGCGGCGCCCTCGACGATCCGCTGCTCGACGGACAA
>DAINSL010000049.1:7815-21015 GCA_036741335.1 Nocardioides sp.
GCGTGATGAAGAAAGCTGGTTTAGCAGCAGGGTGATTGCTGTCGAGCAGCCGAAATTTACGTTCGCCTCCGAGATGCGAGTGAAGTGCGCCCTCGACGATCCGCTGCTCGACGGACAACGGTGCGTCGGCCGGGACGTAGAGCCCCCAGCTGCTCGTGCGCCAGCTCGCGCCGCGCGCCTGGGCCCGGGTCGGCCCGCGGAGACCGGCCGGATCCACCCGACAGGGCCAAGAGAGCCCGGGCGGGAGTCCGACCGGCCTCGCGCCGGGACGCAGTTGCCCCATCCCTCGATGCTGCCCGAAGCAGGAGCCGCCCGTCGTACCTCCTCCACAGGTTCCCCACGCCCGATAGTCCCCGACGAATTGGTTGTGGAAACGGCCGTCGGGACAGCCAAGATGTCGGGGACTACCGAGCAATGAGCCACCTAGCCAGCAGGGTGCCGCCGTCCTCGAGCAGGGAGTGCAGCTGGAGGGGTACGTCGAGCGGGTCGCCCACGGCGATCCGCAGATGGGCCCCGGCCACCAGGGACGGCACCACGGTGCTGCACAGCTCGTCGACGACACCGGCCGCCAGCAGGTCGCCGGCCAGATGGGGACCTCCCTCGCACAACAGGTTCGCAAAGCCCCGGTCGACGAGCGCCGCGCGCAGCGAGACAAGGTCCGGCGCATGCTCGCCCAGCACCAGGACCCGGTCGCCCAGGACCGACCGCGCGCGGGCCAGACTCGGCGCGCGTGATCCAGTAGCCAGGAACAGCCGGGCGTGGTCACCATCCAGCAACGTCGGTGGCAGCTCGCCGGAGCGGGACACCACGACCAGCGGCTTCGGGTTCGGCCGGTAGCCCTCGGCGCGGACGGTCCCGGCCCCGGCGATCACCACGTCGGCCTGCACGCGCAACGCGGCGAACACCCGCTCGTCCGCGGCGTTGTTGATGCTCTTGCTGGTCCCGTCGCCGCCCGCGACAGCGCCGTCGACGGTGGCCACGAAGTTGAGCCGCAACCACGGCAGCCACGGCGGTGCATACGCCTGCTGCAGCGCGTCGTCGTCGAGGTCAGCCAGCTGTCCGAACGAGGTCACCCGACCATCCTGCCCGGGGGCAGCGGCGGTCCGCACCCCGCCCGGAGCGCGGCCTAGACTGCGCGCCGTGATCTCGCTCGAGGACCTGGCCGCGCTCCGCGAGGCCCACTCGGCCGAGCTCGCGCTGCCGGTGTCCCCGGTCCGGGTCGGCGACACGGAGATCGGCGGCGGTACGCCGGTCCTGATGGGCACGGTCAACCTGTCCCGCGGCTCGACGTACCGCGAGAGCGTCGCCGTCTCCACGGAGTCGGCGATCCGCAAGGCCAGGATCCAGATCGCCCAGGGTGCGCGCGTCGTCGACCTGGGCGCGGAGTCGAGCACCGCCCGGGCCGAGCGCGTCCACGCGGACGACCAGGTCGCGGCGCTGGTCCCCGTGATCGAGGTCCTGGCCGCCGAGACCCTGGTGTCGGTCGAGACCTACCACCCGTCCGTGGTCCGCGCCGGCCTCGCGGCCGGCGCCCGGATGCTCAACATGACCGGCCGGGAGCAGGAGGACGAGATGTTCGCCCTGGCCGCGGAGTACGACGCGGCCGTGGTGCTGTGCTTCTGCGAGCTCGACAACGTGCGCGACGTCGGATCGGTCGTGCTCGACGGCGACCCGCTCCCCTACCTGCTCGACCACTTCGGGATCAGGCTCGAACGCGCGCGCTCCCTCGGTGCGGAGCGGATCGTGATCGACCCCGGCATGGGGTTCTACTACGCGAACCTGGTCGACCCGATGATCCGGGTCCGGCACCAGACGCGGGTCCTGGCCCAGTCCTTCCGGCTGCGACCCCTGGGCGTGCCGGTCTGCAACGCCCTGCCCCACGCCTTCGACCTGTTCGAGGAGGAGTTCCGCACGGCGGAAGGTTTCTTCGCCGTCGTGGCCCAGCTCGGCGGCACCCACCTCTTCCGCACCCACGAGGTCTCCCGCGTGCGAGCGGTCCTCGCGGCCATGGCCGGTCTCGCGCTGGAGTGACGGCTACTACCCCAGGTGCCCGCGCACGGAGGCGTGTCCCGACAGCAGGTTGCGCGCGATCGTGCGGCGCTGGATCTCGTCGGTCCCCTCATAGATGCGCAGCAGCCGGAGCTCGCGGTACCACCGCTCGACCGGCAGCTCGCGGGTGTAGCCCATGCCCCCGTGGATCTGGAGCACGCGGTCGACGATCTGGTTGGCCTGGACTCCGCCGTACAGCTTGGCCATCGACTGCGACTGACGTGAGTCGATCCCGTGGTCGACCTGCCACGCGGCACTGAGCACCAGCCACCGCAGGGCCTCGATCTCGACCGCGGAGTCGGCGATCATCCACTGGATCGCCTGCCGGTTGGCGATCGGTTCGCCGAACGTCACGCGGTTCTTGGCCTGCTCCATCGCCATCTCGACCAGCCGCTCGCACGCGCCCAGCGCGTGCGCCGGCAGCAGGTAGCGGCCCTTGCCGATCCAGCGCATCGCGAGCTCGAACCCGCGCCCCTCCTCGCCCAGGATCGCCGAGTGCGGCACCCGCACGTCCTGGAAGGACAGCGAGGCCGGACCCCACTCGCCCATCGTCTGGATCGGTGCGGACGTCCAGCCGGCCTCCCGGTCGACGAGGAAGCAGGTGACACCCCCGTCGGCGCCCTTCTCCTTGTCCGTGACCGCGAAGACCAGGCAGAAGTCGGCGACGTCGCCCCCGGTGATGAACGTCTTCTCGCCGTTGATGATCCACTCGTCCCCGTCGCGTACGGCGGACGTGCGGATGTTGCGGGCATCGGAACCGGCGCCGGGCTCGGTGATCGCGAAGCAGCTGCGGCGCACGCCGTCGATCGTCGGCTGGAGGTAGGTCTTCTTCTGCTCGTCGTTGGCCTCGAACAGGATGTTGTCGGCGTCGCCGCCGAACTTGAACGGCACGAACGTGCGCCCGAGCTCGATCTCGATCAGCGCGTTCATGACCGCGCCGAGGCCCATCCCGCCGTACTCCTCCGGAGTCTGGATCCCGAAGAAGCCCGACTCCTTCGCCTTCTGCTGCAGGGCCACGATCTCGTCGAGGGTGATGCCCCGCTCGCCCTTACGCTCGCGCTCGAGCACGGTCGGCTCCAGCGGCATCAGCTCCCGGGTGGTGAACGTGCGCACCCAGTCGCGGATCTCACGTTCTTCGTCGGTGAGGGTCAGGTCCATGGCCCGAATCTACCCAGCGGTAGCGACGGGCCGGGGGTGCAGGTGGTTCGAGGAGTCAGCCGAGGAAGCGGCGTACGGCGTGGGCCAGGCCGCGCGCGTAGGTGGCACGCCCCGAGGCCGACGTCATCCGCCGGGCGTCGACGTAGCTGCGCATGTTGCCGAGCTCGACCATCACGGTCGGGATGTTCGACAGGTTGAGGGTGGCCAGGTCGGAGCGGAAGTCGAGACCGTCGCCGCCGGCGATGTAGGTGGCGACGGTAAGCCCCACTCCGCGGAGGGACGCTCGGGTGTCCCACGCCAGCCGGCGCGATGTCTTGAAGATGTCGTGGGTCCACGGCTTGCGGTCGGTGGGCGCGATCACGTGGAAGCCGTGCGCACCGGCGGCGTAGGAGCCGTCGCCGTGGATGCTGATCTTGAGGTCCGCCGGCAACCGGTTGCCGTCGCGGCCACGGACGTTGACGCAGGGGCCCCAGCGGTCCTGGCGGTTGCTGCGGCGGGGGAGGCGCACGGTCGCGCCGAGCCTCTCGAGCCGGAGCTTGAGCAGCCGTGAGACCCGCCAGTTGAAGGTCGCCTCGGGAAAGCCGCCGTCGGTAGCCGTCCCGGTGGTGTTGCACGGCTTCTCGAAGCCGCCGGCTTGAACCAGCCGGTCGATCTCGGCCGGGTAGTTGTGGTTGCCGAGCTGGTGTCCGGGGTCGATCACGATCGTCCTGCCCGCGAGCGGGGGCGACGACCCGACCGCCTGTTCGGGAGACGTGCGGTAGTCGAGGGACGCCGACGCGGGCGAGGCGAGCGTCACCGACGTCGCGAGCGCGGCGGCGAGGGAGAGGGCGTACCGGAGCCGGATCACTCGTAACCCAGGACTTCCTGCCGCTTGTCTCCCCAGGCCAGCGCGGAGGCGATCGCCTCGTCGATGCCGAGCTCGGTCCGCCAACCGAGCAGCTCGGAGGCGCGGTCGACGTTGGCATAGGACCCGACGGCGTCGCCGGGGCGAGGAGGCGCCTCGGTGATCGGCAGCGCCCGGCCGATGACCTGCTCGAAGGCCGCCACCAGCTCGCGCACCGTGACACCGTCACCACGGCCGACGTTGAGCGTCACGCTCGGCCGCCCGACCGCGTCGATCACCTGGTCGAACCGCTCCACGGCGCGGACGTGGGCACGGGCGAGGTCCCACACGTGGATGTAGTCGCGGATACCGGTCCCGTCGCGGGTCGGTAGGTCGGTGCCGGTGATCGTGAAGGAGTCCTTCGTGCCACGAGCCGCCATCACCAGCTGTCCGAGCACGTGCGACGGCTCCTTGGCATAGATACCCGACTCGAGGTCCGGGTCGGACCCGATCGGGTTGAAGTAGCGCAGGATGATCGCCCGCAGGTCGGTGGCGACGGCCATGTCCTCGAGGACCTGCTCGATCATCCGCTTGGTCCGGGCGTACGGCGAGGTCGGCGCCAGGGGGTCGTCCTCGCTGACCTCGAAGTCGTCCTTGATCGCGTAGATCGACGCCGACGACGAGAACAGCACCCGCGGCTTGCCGAGCCCGACCAGCGCGTCGAACAGCTCCAGCGACTTCGACACGTTGTCGCGGTAGTACTCATAGGGCTTCTCCACCGACTCGGGTACGACGATCCGCGCGGCCATGTGGATGGTGGCGTCCAGGTCGGGGTGCTCGTCGACGATCCGGCGCAGGAGCGTGCGGTCGGCGATGTCGCCCTCGTAGAAGACCCGGTTGCGCACGAAGGCCAGCGGGCCGGTGAGCAGCGAGTCCAGGAGGACCGGCGTGTGACCGGCCTCCTCGAGGGCCTTCGCCGTGGTCGAGCCGATGTAGCCGGCCCCGCCGGTGACCAGGATCTTCATGCCAGCAGGGTAACCGGGAGCCCGGGGGCGTCCCGGCATCGTCGGCGAGTGGCACACTCGCGCCATACCAAGCGCACTAATGAGGGGTACCCGGTGCTCGGCTGGAAGCCCACCGTGGCGTTCCGGGAGCTCGTCGAGATGATGGTCGACTCCGACCTGGAGGCGACCCGCGAGGGCTCATGAGGCCTGCGTAAAAGGATTGCGCGAACGGTTCTCTGCGGCGGGGGGTTGAGGTTAGACTCCCTCTCGCAACGGTTCACGGGCGGGGCGCAGGGGGTGTCTCGTGTTGCACGGGGGAAAGCCACAGGTCAGCACTCATGGGCATCGCGCCTGAACGACTCATCGCGTCGAGCGTTCGTCCGCTCCGCATCCACAGCCGCGCGCTCCGCGCACTTCCGCTGACCGCGTTGACCCTCGACCTCGCCCTGGTGACCACCGCCGTTCTCCTGGCCGCCTACAGCCGCAGCAAGCTTCTCGTCTTCGACTCCTCCCCCGCGTTGTTCCAGTCCTCAGTTGGGCCCACCCTCGCCCAGTCGGTCACGTTGATCGCGCTGCCCCTGGTCATCGTGTGGATCGGCCTGATCGCGCTGCGCGGCGGCTACGACCAGGGAGTCTTCGGTGCCGGTGCGGACGAGTACAAGTCCGTCGTCAATGCCAGCCTGCTCGCTGCGGCGTTGCTGGGCATCGGCTGCTACCTGACCAAGCTCCAGCTGTCCCGCGGCTTCTTCGTCTTCGCGTTCCTGATCGGGCCGGTGCTCCTGGTGGCCGGGCGCTTCGTGCTCCGCCGCTCGCTGCACCGGGCCCGCTCCCGCGGCGCCCTCGGCCTGCGCACCGTGATCATCGGCAGCGTCGAGCACGTCGACGCGGTCGCCTCGGTGCTGGCCCGCGAGCAGTGGCTCGGCTACCACATCGCCGGCGCCCTCATCCCCGCCCACGAGGCGACGGAGGAGACCGCGAACGGCGTACCCGTCCTCGGCAACGTCGACGACGCCGCACCCCTGGTCCGGGCCTACGAGGCCGAGGTCGTGTTCGTCGTCGGTGGCGCGTTCAACCACCCCGGCGCGATGCGCGACCTGGTCTGGGACCTCGAGTCCGACGACGTGCAGGTGATCATGGCCCCCGGCGTGACCGACGTGTCCAGCGAGCGGATCCGGGTCCGGCCGGTCGCCGGTCTCCCGCTGCTGCACCTCGACCGCCCTCGCTCGCAGGATGCGCTGCGGTGGGCCAAGCGGACGTTCGACATCTTCGGCTCCGCGGCGCTCCTCACGCTCGTCTCACCGCTGCTGCTCTGGGCGGCGTGGAAGATCAAGCGGTTCGACGACGGGCCGATCATGTTCCGGCAGACCCGGGTGGGCCGCGACGGCGACTACTTCACCTGCCTGAAGCTCCGCAGCATGGTCGTCGACGCCGAGAACGTCCTGCGCGACCTGCACTCGCAGGCGGGCTACCAGGAAGGCCTGTTCAAGCTGGCCAGCGACCCGCGGGTCACCAGGCCGGGCGCCTGGATCCGTCGCTACTCCATCGACGAGCTGCCGCAGCTGATCAACGTCCTGCGCGGCGACATGAGCCTGGTCGGTCCCAGGCCGCCGCTCCCGCTGGAGGTCGACCGCTACACGCTGACCCAGTCGCGCCGGCTCCGAGTCCGACCCGGCATGACCGGTCTGTGGCAGGTTTCCGGTCGCTCCGACCTCTCGTGGTCCGAGGCGATCCGGCTCGACCTCTACTACGTCGACAACTGGTCGATGGTCCAGGACCTCGTGATCCTGAGTCGCACCGTCGGAGCCGTGCTCAGCTCCCGCGGTGCCTACTGATCCGTCGCCTCGCCGAGCAGCCCGCGCAGGTAGTCGCCGTAGCCGCTGCTGGCCAGCGCGTCCGCCCGCCCCAGCAGCTCGGCGTCGTCGAGGAAGCCCATCCGCCACGCGACCTCCTCGGGGCAACCGATCTTGAGGCCCTGTCGCTCCTCGATCGCCTGCACGAAGCTGCCGGCCGCGATCAACGACTCCACCGTGCCGGTGTCTAGCCACGCCGTCCCGCGGGGCATCACCTCGACCTGGAGCCGGCCCGCCTCGAGATAGCGGCGGTTGAGGTCGGTGATCTCGAGCTCACCGCGTGAAGACGGGCGAAGCGTCCGCGCCTCGTCCACGACATCGCCGCCGTAGAAGTAGAGACCCGGGACCGCGTAGTGGCTGCGCGGGTGCTCCGGCTTCTCCTCGAGCGAGGTGGCCCGGCCCGCGGCGTCGAACGTCACCACGCCGTACGCCGACGCGTTGGCCACCCGGTAGCCGAAGATCGCAGCCCCGTCGATGTCGGTGAAGCGGCGCAGCTTCGTCCCGAGGCCTGGTCCGTAGAAGATGTTGTCGCCCAGCACGAGCGCCACCGGCTCGCCCGCCACGTGGTCGGCACCGATCAGGAACGCCTGGGCGAGCCCGCCCGGCGAGGGTTGGACCGCGTAGCTGATCTCCACGCCGTACGACGAACCGTCACCGAGCAGGCGCCGGAACGACTCGGCCTCGTGCGGGGTGGTGATCACCAGCACGTCACGGATCCCGGCGAGCATCAGGGTGGAGAGCGGGTAGTAGATCATCGGCTTGTCGTAGACCGGGACCAGCTGCTTGCTCACCGCCTGCGTGATGGGGTGCAGACGGGAGCCGGTCCCTCCGGCCAGGATGATGCCGCGCATGCGGGACATCCTAGGGTCGGCCCCCCCTAGGATCGGGGCATGGACCGTCTGCTCGTGACCGGTGGCGCCGGCTTCATCGGCGCCAACTTCGTGCGGCACGTTGTCGACCACACCGACGCGGCCGTGACGGTCCTCGACAAGCTCACCTACGCCGCTAGCCGCGAGGCCCTGTCCGACCTGCCCCCCGACCGTGTCGACCTGGTCGTCGGTGACATCGCCGACGCCGCACTCGTCGAGCCGCTGGTGGCCGCGCACGACACCGTCGTCCACCTGGCCGCCGAGTCGCACAACGACAACTCGCTCGACGACCCCACGCCGTTCGTCATGACCAACGTCGTGGGCACGTTCGTCCTGCTCGAGGCGGTCCGGAAGGTCGACGCGCGGTTCCACCACGTCTCGACCGACGAGGTGTACGGAGAGCTGGCCCTGGAGGACCCGAAACGCTTCACCGAGGACACACCGTACCGGCCGAGCAGCCCCTACTCCGCCACCAAGGCCGGCTCCGACCACCTGGTCCGGGCGTGGGTGCGCAGCTTCGGGGTGCGCGCGACGATCTCGAACTGCTCCAACAACTACGGCCACTGGCAGCATGTCGAGAAGTTCATCCCCCGCCAGATCACCGAGGTACTGGAGGGCCGCCGACCGCGGGTGTACGGCGACGGGCTCCAGGTCCGCGACTGGATCCACGCCGACGACCACAGCGCGGCCCTCCTGGCCATCGTCGAACGTGGCCGGATCGGTGAGACCTACCTCGTCGGCGCCGACGGCGAGCACAGCAACCGTGACGTGGTGCGACTCCTGCTGCGGCTGATGGGACGCCCGGCGGACGACTTCGAGCTGGTGGCCGACCGGGCCGGGCACGACGTCCGCTATGCGATCGAGTCCGGCAAGCTCCGGCTCGAGCTGGGCTGGCAGCCGCGCTTCCAGGACTTCGAGGAGGGGCTGAGCGACACCATCGACTGGTATCGCACGCACCGTCAGTGGTGGGCGCCGCACAAGCAAGCCACCGAGGCGGCCTACGCCGCGAAGGGTCAGTGATGGCGGACCTCGCGGTCGAGGAGACGCCGATCCCCGGACTTCTCCAGATCCGGCTCGACCTGCGCACGGACGACCGCGGCTGGTTTCTCGAGGGCTGGCAGCGCGAGAAGATGACCGCGCTCGGGGTGCCGGACTTCGGGCCCGTGCAGGCCAACGTGGCCTGGAACGCCAGTCGCGGCACCACCCGGGGCATGCATGCCGAGCCGTGGGACAAGCTGGTCACGGTCGTGTCCGGACGGGCGCACGCCGCGTGGGTCGACCTGCGGGAGGGTGCCGCGTTCGGCGCGACGTTCACCGTCGACCTGGAGCCGGGCGTCGCAGTCTTCGTGCCCCGCGGCGTGGCGAACGGCTACCAGACCCTCGCCGACTCCACGACGTACACCTACCTCGTCAACGACCACTGGCGGCCGGACCTCGACTACCTCGCCGTCGACCCCGACGACCCCGATCTCGGGTTCGCCTGGCCGGTCGCGGACTCCGGGCAGACCATGTCCGAGCGCGACCGGTCGGCCCCGCGGCTCTCCACGATCACCCCCGTGCCCGCACGACGGCCCCTGGTTCTGGGGGCGGAGGGCCAGCTCGGCCGCGCCCTGATGCACGAGTTCCCTGGCGCGCTGGGCATCGACATCGACCAGCTCGACCTCACCGACATCGAGGGCGTCGGCCGATGGCCCTGGGCGGAGCACGACGTCGTCCTGAACGCCGCGGCCTACACCGCGGTCGACGCGGCCGAGACATCGGAGGGTCGCCGGACGGCCTGGGCCCTGAACGCCGAGGCGCCGGCCGCGCTGGCCCGGCTCTCTGTGCGGCACGGATTCACGCTCGTGCACTACTCGACCGACTACGTCTTCGACGGCAGCCGCGACGAGCACCGCGAGGACGAGGTGCTCTCGCCGCTGGGTGTCTACGGGCAGTCCAAGGCCGGCGGGGACCTGGCGGTCGCGGCCGCGGCGCGGCACTACCTGATGCGCACCTCATGGCTGGTCGGGGACGGGCCCAACTTCGTGCGCACGATGGCCCGGCTCGCTGGCGAGGGCGCCACGCCGGCGGTCGTCAGCGACCAGGTGGGCCGGCTGACCTTCGCCAACGAGGTCGCCCGGGCAACCAGGCACCTGCTCGACACCGGGGCACCGTACGGCACCTACCACGTCAGCAACGGTGGGCCGCCGATGTCGTGGGCGCAGGTGGCGCGGGAGGTGTTCGTGCTCTGCGGGCGAGAGGCCGAGGACGTCACCCCGGTGACCACGGAGGAGTACGCCGCCGGCCGCGATCTCGCACCGCGTCCGCGCAGCAGCATGCTCGGGCTGGACCGGATCCGGGCCACCGGCTTCGAGCCGCGTGACGCCCTGACGGCGCTCCGGGACTACTGGGGCGACTACGGGGACTCGTCGCGCCCGTAGTCGTCCTCGAGGCGCAGGATGTCGTCCTCGCCGAGGTAGGTCCCTCGCTGGATCTCGATGATCGTGAGGTCGTCGTCGTGCAGGTTGGAGATGCGGTGGGCCGCGCCGCGCGGCACGTCGAGGGTCTCGCCCAGGGACAGCACCACCGTCTCGCCGTCGAGCAGGCAGGTCGCGGTCCCGCGCACCACGCACCAGTGCTCCGAGCGCTGGTCGTGCGTCTGGTACGAGAGCCGGTGTCCGGGACGGACCTCGATGCGCTTGACCTTGTAGCCCTCGCCCACGTCGAGCACGTACCACGACCCCCAGGGTCGGTCGGCAGAATCCATGAATCCCACACTCTCACGACGCAGCGGTGATCCGGCCGTGCTCGACCGGTGCCGCGGACGGAACCGGGCCCCGGGAGCACCTACCTCCCGAGGCCCGGCCGTCGTCGGGTGTCGCGTGGGTCAGCCGCCGACCTTGGCGGCGGCGTCGGTCGCGGCCGTCACGGCGCTCGACGCGGTCTTCGCCGCCGAGGTCCGGGTCGCCTTGGCGCTACTGCGCGCCGGGCTCTTCCTGGCCTTGGCCGCCGTCTTCTTGGCCGTCTTCTTGGCGGTCTTCTTCGCGGTCGACGCGGACGAGGAGGCGGTCTTGGTCGCCTGCGTCCGGGTGGTCTTGGCCTTCGCCGTCGTGGTCTTCGCCGCGGTCACCGTCTCCTGGGTGGACTGCTGGCCGCGGATGCGGCCGACGAGGCTCTCGCCGCGCTTGACCAGCTCGGCGTAGGTGTCACCGGCGGTGGCGACCTGCTCGTCGACCAGCTTCTGGAGCCGGGTCGGGAACGCGAGCGCCTCGGCCTGGAGCTCGGCAACGCGCTTCTCGACGCGGGCACGACGCGTGTGGGCGTCCTCGCCGAGGGTCTTGGTCAGCGTGTCGACCTGGAAGTCGGCGACCGACTTCTGCACCTCGAGGGCGCGCTTCTGCAGGTCGGTCACGTAGTCGCGCACCGCCTCGACGACGCGGTCGGTCACGCCGACACCGGCGAACAGGGGACGGGTGGCAACCTCGGGGATCTGGGTGGGAATATCGAACTTGGCCTTGGCCATGATCTGCTCCTTCTGGTGATGGTTCGGACCGGCTGGCGCCGGGTCGTTCAGGGGGCGTCCTGGCCCGTATTGAGGGCGAGGAAGGACGCGTAGACGTCGAGCACGGTCTGCTTCTGTCGCTCGGTCAGTGACGCGTCACCGAGCACCGCGAGCTCCACCGAGCCGCCTATGGTGGCGTCCGGGCTGACGAGCCCGGCCCGGAGGTAGAGCTGCTCCGCGGAGATCCGCAGAGCCTTGGCGAGCTGTTGCAGCACCTCGGTCGAGGGGCGGCGCAGTCCCCGCTCGATCTGGCTCAGGTACGGGTTGGAGACACCCGCCTGCTCGGCGAGCTGACGGAGCGAGAGCCGAGCCGAGACCCGCTGCTCGCGGAGATAGTCGCCGAGCGTCTCGACGGTCTTCCCCATCTTGTTCCTGGCCATAACTCCATCCTGCTAGCACCTGCTAGCAGAACACAACTCCTGGCGTGTGACGGCCCTCACATCGAGTGCTGAGAGCCCAGCGAAACATGGGTTTTCCTGAAGATTGGCTGTGCTAGCACCTAGTAGCAAGCCCGGATCTGACCGACCGGCAGGCCGCCACCGAGCAGCTCCAGCACGCCGGTACGGCGTACCGCCTCGGCGTCGACACCGGGCTCCTCGAGCAGACCAGAACGGCGCAACGCCTCGGCCATCAGCACGGGCCGGACCCGCGCCGCGCCGTCGTCGGCCTTCAGCGCGAACGCCCGGCCGTCGGGCAGCGCCACGGCGTAGCAGCACTCCGCGCCGGCCTTCCCGATCGCGCCGGGGATGGCCGTGAGCAGGGCGCACTCGTCGCGCTTCGTGCCCGAGGCGTACGCCGGGTGTGCCCGGATCGCGTCGGCGATCCTGGCAGCCGCCGGATCCGGCGAGCCCGCACCGCCCACGCCCAGGGCCAGGCGCCGGAAGGCGCCAGCGAGTCCGGTCAGCGACGCGGAGAACAGCGGTGCGCCGCAGCCGTCGACGGCGGTGACCACGATCGCCTCCCCCGTGAGCTCGGCGAACGTCTCCGCGAGCGTCTGCTGGAGGGGGTGCCCAGGATCGCGGTAGGTCTGGGTCGACCAGCCGTTCACCACGCACGTCGCCAGCATCGCCGCGTGCTTGCCCGAGCAGTTCATCAGCACCGGCGCCTTCGACCCGCCGTCGCGGATCACCTGGTCGCGCGCGTCGTCGTCCAGCGGGTAGTCCGGCGGAGTCTGCAGGTCGTCCTCGGTGAGGCCGACCGACGCCAGGATCCGGCATACACCGTCGATGTGGAACGGCTCGCCCGAGTGCGAGGCGCAGGCCAGCGCGAGCAGGTCGGGCGGCAGGTCGAGACCCGCGCGCACCATCCCGAGCGCCTGAACGGGCTTGTTGCACGAACGCGGCAGCACGGCCGAGTCGACGTCGCCGACCGACCAGTCGCGGGTGCCGTCCGCGGCCAGTGCCAGCACCGAGCCGTAGTGATGTCCCTCCACGAAGCCGCTCCGGACGATCTCGGCGACCGGGACCATGGCACTCATCCGCCGGTCACGAGAACGGGCGGTGGGGACGTGCAGAGGTGGCGAGGTTCGGCTGGCACCCGGTCAGGGTAACGGCGCTGGCAGGATGGTCCCGTGCCGATGCCCCAACACTGTCCGACCCCCCGGGAGCTGGCCGACCTCGAGCTCCTCACGGGCGGGGCCCTGGCCCCGCTCCGGGGGTTCAACGAGCCCGGCTCCCCGGTCACGCTCGAGCTTCCCGAGGAGCTGATGGGCCAGGCGGTCGAGCTGGTCGACCCCGAGGGACTCCCGCTCGCACGGGTGGACGCCGACGGCCGGGTCGAGCAGCTCACGCACGCCCAGCACGGCCCGTTCCGGCACCTGCACCTGGCCCCGGCCGAGGTCCGCCGGCGCCACGCGGGGGCCACGTTCGTGCCGGTCGTGGACGCCTTGACCGAGGCGGAGCTGGCC
>DAINSL010000050.1:0-20625 GCA_036741335.1 Nocardioides sp.
GAGGCGCGGGCGCCACCGAACGGCTGCTGACCGACCACCGCGCCGGTGGGCTTGTCGTTGACGTAGAAGTTGCCGGCCGCGAAGCGGAGCAGGTGCTGCGCCTCGGCGATCGCGCGACGGTCCTGGGCGATGATCGAGCCGGTCAGGGCGTACGGCGCGAACGACTCCATCTGCTGCAGGACCCGGTCGTAGCGGCTGTCGTCGTACACGTGGAGGGCGAGGATCGGGCCGAAGTACTCGGTCGAGAACATCTGGTCCTTGGGGTCGGTCGACGAAACGACCGTGGGCCGCACGAAGTATCCGACCGAGTCGTCGGTCTGGCCCCCGGCCAGGATCGACAGGTGGCTGTTCCGCTTGGCCCGCGTGATCGCGCTCGTGTGCTTGGCGAACGCCCGGTCGTCGATCACCGCACCCATGAAGTTGGACAGGTCGGTGACGTCGCCCATGGTGATGCCCTCGACCTCAGCGACGAACTGGTCGCGCATCTTCGCCCACACCGACTTCGCGACGTACGCACGGGAGGCGGCGCTGCACTTCTGGCCCTGGAACTCGAAGGCGCCGCGGATCAGCGCGGTGCGGAGGACGTCGGGGTCGGCGCTCGGGTGGGCGACCACGAAGTCCTTGCCGCCGGTCTCGCCCACGATGCGCGGGTAGGAGCGGTACGACGCGATGTTGGCGCCGATGGTGTGCCACAGGTGGTGGAACACGCCCGTCGAGCCGGTGAAGTGGATGCCGGCCAGGTCGGGGTGGGCGAGCGCCACCTCGGAGACGTCGTGGCCGTGGCCCGGGAGCATGTTGATGACGCCCGGTGGGAGCCCGGCCTCCTCGAGCAGCTCCATGATCAGGCTGGCGGCGAGCTGCTGGGTGACGGCGGGCTTCCAGACCACCGTGTTGCCCATCAGGGCCGGTGCGGTGGGCAGGTTGCCCGCGATCGCGGTGAAGTTGAACGGCGTGATCGCGTAGACGAAGCCCTCGAGGGGGCGGTAGTCGGTGCGGTTCCAGATGCCGGGGCTGTTGGCGATCGGCTGCTCGGCGAGGATCTGGCGGGCGAAGTGCACGTTGAACCGCCAGAAGTCGATCAGCTCGCAGGCCGCGTCGATCTCGGCCTGGAACACCGTCTTGGACTGGCCGAGCATCGTCGCCGCGTTGAGCCGTTGGCGCCAGGGACCGGCCAGCAGGTCGGCGGCCTTGAGGATGATCGCGGCCCGGTCGTCGAACGACATCGCCCGCCACCCGGGAGCGGCGTCGCCCGCGGCCTTGATCGCGGCCTCGGCGTCGCGCTGCGTGGCGCCCTTCAGGGTGCCGAGCACGTGCTGGTGGTCGTGCGGCTGCACGACCTTGATCTCGGCGCCGCCACCGCTGCGACGACGCCCGCCGATGTGGGCACGCAGCGTCACTTGCCGCCGCTCCTGGCGCACCAGCTCCGCGACCAGGGTCTCCCGCTCGGCGCTGCCGGGGGCGTAGGTCAGGTTGGGCTCGTTGACCGGGTGAGGCGGGTGGGTGACGGCGTCCATGCTGGCGATGTTGTCAGACGAGCCGCGACCGCTCAATTCCCACCGAGCAGGTCGGGGATCTCCTGGGTCGCGTACCACCCGAGGTCGTCGTCGGGATCGGCGTCGTCGGGCAGGTCGGCAGGGTCGGCGTGCACCGCGACCACGTCGGCGATCGAGATGGTGGCCGGCTCACCCACCACGTCGGTGACTACGACGATCCGCCGTCGCTGCCCGTGGCCGAGCCCGGACACGAGGTCGGCGGAGGCCCCCGCCGCCTCGACCAGCGCGTCGTACTCCGACTCCTCGGACTCGTCGGCCGCGACGAAGGCGGTGTCCGTGCCGAGCACGCCACCCCGGTCGAGCTCGGCCAGCGCCGGAAGCGTTGTCGGCAGGTAGAGGCGGGTCATGAGCCGCCGGCCGGCTTGTGAGTACGACGCCGACGCCCGCGCGGCATCCTGGGCCGGGCGTCACCGGCGGTGTCGAGCAGCTCGTCGAGCGCGTCGGACAGACACACCCCGAACGTGTCGGCGTCGGGGATCAGGTCGCGATCCGCGGTGACGCCGTAGAACACGCTCCCGTCGTACGACGTCACGCCGATCGCCAAGGCATGGCCCGGCTGCAGCGGCGGCACCGGATAGGTCTGCTCCATGACCGCCCCGGCGGCGTACAGGGGCGACTGCGGGCCGGGCACGTTGGTGACGCTCAGCTGGAAGCCGCGCCGCATCTGCTCGGCGGCGACCCGCGAGCCGATGGCGTGGAAGGTCGACGGGGCGAATCCGGCGATGCCGGCGATCCGGTTCGCGGCGACCGCACGACCGGTGTCCTGGTGCGCCTTGAACGAGTACGACACCTGGTGCAGGCGTACGACGGGGCTCGGCTCGCCCACCGGCAGGTCGACGAAGTGCGGCGCGATCTGCGTGCCCAGCGACGTGGCCTCGAGCTCGTGGTCGTGCACCGACACCGGGACGACGGCACGCACCGAGCGGAGCCCGCCGAGCGACTCGGCGCGGGTCATCAGCCAGGCCCTCAGCCCACCGGTGATCGTGGCCAGGATCACGTCGTTGACACTGCCGCCGTGGGCGTCGCGGACGGCCCGATGGTCGGCCAGCGAGCGCTGCACGGTCACGAACCGGCGCTGCTGCGAGAGCGTGCCTCCGATCGGGGTGTCCTGCTCGGAGCGGCGGTTGGTGAGCGCGTTGAGCACCCTGCCGACGCGCCGCGACGCGGTGTCCGCTCCCCGCAGCCAGGAGTCGGCGGCGACGCGCGCCGTGTCGAGCGTGGACAACGGTGCCGCGACGGAGTCCCGCACCGCCTCCAGCATCAGTTCGGCCGACGAGACCGGGCGCTCGGGTAGCCATTCGTCGGCGCCGAGCTCGCGCCGTTCGGGTGTGGGATCGAGAAGCACCTGGGCGAGATCCACGATCTGGACCCCGTCGACGAGGGCCTGGTGCGCCTTGGACAGGACGGCGACCCGCCCCTCGGCCAACCCCTCGACGAAGTAGACCTCCCACAACGGTCGGTGCCGGTCCAGCGGCCGCGAGACGATCCGGGCCACCAGCTGGCGCAGCTGCTCCAGGGTCCCGGGACGCGGCAGCGCCGAACGGCGTACGTGGTAGCCGAGGTCGAACTGCGGGTCGTCCACCCATACCGGGTTGGCCAGATGGCCGGGCACCTGGCGGATCCGCTGCCGGTAGCGGGGCACGAACGCGATCCGGTCACCGATCAGCTCGACCAACCGGTCGTAGTCGAAGCCCGACGAGCCCGGGTCGAAGATCTCCACCGTCGCGTTGTGCATCGGCGTCGAGGGGGTCTCCGCGTTCAGGAAGGCCAGATCGCGTGCCAGCAGTCGATCGCCCATCCGTCACCCCTGTGCCTCGAGATCTTGCCGGTCGTGGGATTCTGTCAGAGGCGTCCTGGGGCGCATCCGGTCCATCGCGAGAAAGGCCACGCATGCGTCGACTGGTCGCCGTAGCTGCACTCCTGCTCGTCGCCGCCATGGCCACGGCCGGATGTGGGAGCAAGAGCCAGCCGTCCGGCCCGTTGCAGACCTTGGTCATCGACATCACGATCAGCGGGAGCTCGACCACGCCGAATGGCCAGACGATCGATGTCGCGGTCGGCCAGCGCATCGAGCTCGACGTCACCGCCGACACGCCGGGCGAGATCCACGTTCACTCGTCACCCGACGAGCAGGAGTTCGAGTACGACCAGGGGTCCTCGACCCTCCAGGTGAAGCCGATCGAGGCGCCGGGGCGGATCATGGTCGAGTCGCACACGCTCAACAAGACCCTCTTCATCCTCCAGGCGAAGTGACCGCGCTCCTCCTGCCGCAGCACGGGCTCGGCGGGGCTGCGGACCTGCCGATCTCGCGCGAGCTGGCGATCCTCGGCGCGGCCGCAGCCGTTGCGGTCTCCTTCGTGGTCCTTGCCCTCGCCTGGCGCACGCCGCGGTACGACGCCGAGACCAGCGGCCGTGCCGCACCCGGCTGGCTGGCCGGCACAGTCGACTCCACCGCCTTCCGCGCCGTACTGAGGCTCGTCGGCCTGGTGGCCCTGCTCTACCTCGTCGTCGTCGCGATCGCCGGCAAGGACCTGCTGATCAACCCGATCTTCGGCATCTTCTATGTCTGGATCTGGGTGGGGATGGTGCCGGCGTCCCTGCTGTTCGGCCGGGTCTGGAAGGCGATCAGCCCGTTCCGGCTGATCAACAGCGGTCTCGCCAGGATCACCGGGGCGGACCCTCACGACGGTCTCTTCAGCTACCCCGAGCGGCTCGGTCTGTGGCCGGCGGCGGCGGGCCTGTACGCCTTCGTGTGGATGGAGCTCGTCTACACCCACAACGTCGACCTCGGCCCGGTCACGCTGTGGTGTGCGCTGTACCTGGCGGCGATGATCGTCGGCGGGGCGCTGTTCGGGAACACGTTCTACGCCCGCGCGGACCCGTTCGAGGTGTACTCCTCGCTCGTGGCGCAGCTCTCGGTCTGGGGCCGTCGCGACGGCGTACTCGTGCTCCGCAGCCCGCTCGCCAACCTCGACAGCACCCCCGCGACGCCCGGGCTGCTCGCGGTGGTGGCGGTCCTGTTCGGCAGCACGGCGTACGACGCGTTCCGCGAGTCCACCCGGTGGCTGACCTTCATCCAGGGCAACGGTGCCTCGATCACCCTGCAGACCAACCTCGGGCTGCTCGCCTTCTGCATCGGGGTCGGCCTGATCTTCTGGGTCGCCTGCATCGCCACCGGCGTCGGGCCCGACCAGTCACGACGCCTGCTGCCGAACCAGCTTGCGCACTCGGTGGTGCCGATCGTGACGGGTTACATCCTGGCCCACTACCTGAGCTACATCGTCGAGATCGGCACCCAGACGCTGATCGAGGTCAGCGACCCGTTGAGCAACGGCAGCAACCTGTTCGGCACGGGCAACCTGACCGTGCCGTACTGGTTGTCCTACCACCCGACGATCCTCGCCGTGGCCAAGGTGGTTGCGGTCGTGGTCGGGCACGTGGCCGGCGTGATCGCTGCGCACGAGCGCGCCATCAAGCTGCTGCCGAAGAAGCACCAGCTCACCGGCCAGCTGCCGCTGCTGGCCGCGATGATCGCGTTCACCGTGGGCGGGCTGTACCTGCTGTTCTCCACGTGACGGGTCGTGACGTGACGGACTGCGGTCAGCCCGACCTCGCTCCGTGACGGCCGACGGTGCGGGCCGCACGTCTTCGGAACCGCCCCGTGCGAACCGACTCGGTGGCGACCGGCGGCACCAGGGCGTCGACCACGGACGCCACCGCCCGGGCGAGCTCGGAGTCGCCCGCGTCCACCACACTCGCCCCGGTCACCAGCGCCCGGTCGGCGGCGGCCCGGTCGTCGGGCAGGAAGTGGACGCCGGCCAGCCGGGCGAAGCCCTCGACCATGCCCACGATCTCGCGTTCGGACCATCCGAGACCGGCCCGCATCCGGTTCACGACCACCCGGACCGGAGCACCCGCCCGGCGCTCGCGCAGCTCGACCAGACCGCGAGCCAGCCGCGACAGTCCCACCGGGTCGGCGCTGCCGACGACCACCACCTCGTCGGCGACGTCGAGCGCACCCAGCGTGAGCTGGTTGCGCCCCGGGCGGATGGCCAGGTCGCCGACCGGCTCGTCCTCGAGGCTGAAGCCGGTGTCGACGACCACGTGGCCGTGCGCCGCCGCCACCTCCAGGAGGTGCTCGACGACGCCTGCCCGGACCTCCACCCAGCGATCGGGTCGTGGCAGGCCGGTGACGACCGCGAGGCCGGCACCGAGTGCCCGGGACACGGACGCGAAGCTCGCCTCGAGTGCCCCGTCTGCGGTCAGCCGCGCCGCCGAGAGGAGGCCGGAGACCTCATCGAGGACTCCGAGGTGCTGGGCGACGGAGCCGCCGTAGGGATCGGCATCCACAAGGGTGGTCCGCACGTCACGCCGGGCGAGCTCCGCGGCGATCGACGTCGCCACCGTGGTACGCCCGGGAGCACCGGCCGGGCCCCACACCACGAAGATCCGTCCGGTGCCGTTGGGCGCCGGCGCGGTGTCGCCCTCGACATCGGGTACGACGACCAGCGCGTCGCGGCCGGCCTCGACGAGGTCCCCGACACCCGACGGGTCATCGGCAGCCGTGATGGCGTCCACCCCGATCCGGGCTGCCCGGGTGCGGGCTGCCTCGGCCGAGCCCGCGCCGGAGACGGCGACCACCCGCACCTGGTGGCGATGGAGCAGGTCCACCGCGGCCCGGTCGAGCCCCGGGGCATCGAGGGCGACCACGGCGGCGTCCGCCTGGCCCGCGCTGCTCGCGGCCAGCAGCTCGTCCACGTCGACACAGCGCTTGAGCACGACGACTCCGGACCGGCTGCCCAGGACCTCGAGCACCGGCGACTCCCATGCCGCACCCGCCGCGACGATCAGGACCACGACCATCGTCAGTCCCTGCCGACCACGGTGAGTGATGGCTCGTCGACGGAGGCGAGCAGCCGGAAGAACGTGTGCGCCTGGCCGCTGCTCATCCCGAGCACCAGCATCCGTTGCCCGCCGGCCCCGAACTCCTGGTCGACCGGTGGCGCGTCCAGCACCGTGACGCCGGACAGGACCGGCTTGCCGCCGCACACCGGCGAGCCCTGGCAACCGGCGTGGGACGCCGGGCGCAGGTAGACGTCGACACTCGAGCCGGCCGACACGTCGGCCGGCACCTGGTCGGCGGCCACCGAGATCGGCACCTGCCGGAGCTGGTCGGCGCCGGTCGAGCCGACCGCGCCGCGCGGCAGCAGCTCGCCGGCCCCGATCCCGTGCACAAGACGGAGGTCCGCCGGCAGCTGCTGGTCGGCGGGGTAGTAGAGGTCCGCGTCCGACGCGTCGGCGAAGTGCACCCGGCGTACGGTCAGGTCGTCTGCCGTCAGCACGTGCCCAGCGCCCATCGTGTCCGCCGCGGCCCACACCGGCACCGTGTCGTCAGAGGTGCCGAGCACCCACGCACCGACGAAGACCGACGCGGCCACGATCGCGATCCCGATCCACAGCCGGAAATCGCGCCATCCGGGCGTCGAGGCGCGCGTGGCCGCGGGCGCGTCAGACATCCCGAGAGCCCTGCTCACGAGGTCATCATCACCCCAACCCACGGTGCGCGGCACCCTCCTCCACAGGATTGTCGGCCGCCGGCCCGCGCCTCCGGTCACTCGTGCAACGATGGCCCCATGGCCCCCACGCCACGGTTCCTCACGCTCGCCGACGTCGCCGAGGTCCTCAGCACCTCCAGCGCGCAGGTCTATGCACTGGTCCGTCGCGGCGATCTGCCGGCGATCAAGATCGGCGGTCGCGGCCAATGGCGGGTCGAGGCGACCGAGCTCGAGGCCTACATCGAGCGGATGTACGACGAGGCGCGGACCTTCGTCGACCAGCACCCGTTCAGCGAGGCTCCCCAGACCGAGGAGGAGTCACCCGACGTACCCGTCGAGTGATCAGATGCTCCCGGCGGGGTTGGGCTTCGACGAGCCGTTGATGGCCGGCTGCCCTCCCGTGAGCACCGGGACGCCGTCCACGGGCGAGCCGTACTCCGGGCTGTACTTCGAGTTGTGCCGGAACGCGTCCACGAACTGCTGGAGACGCGGGTCGGTCGGGCTGTTGACCTGGAGCTGATAGCCCCAGGAGCTGATCACGATCGGGCTCGGCAGGCCGTTGTCGACCCACGGAGACAGGTCGACGAAGCGGTTGGAGCGGCCGCTGTCCGAGGCCTCGGGGATCATCGTCTGCTGGTTGAAGAAGTCGACCAGATTCCGCACCTGCGACGCGGGCAGGTCGGGGCGGTAGGTGATCCAGACGGCGCCGTGCTCGAGGTTGTGCACAGCGCGCTCGCTGGGCACCGGCTTGGTGTAGACCCCGGCGTTCATCCAGATCGGGTTGTGCGGACCACCGACGGGCGGGGTGACGGCGTAGGTCACCGGGCCGGTGACGTGATCGTGCGCAAGCGTGCCGGCGCTGGGCGTGCCGGGCCCGGGGTAGCCCGCCGTGTCGTAGGCGATCACGCCCTTGATGTCGGTCGGGTTCGCGACGGTGTCGGCCTTGGTCTGGACCGTCGTCTGGCCGGAGACAGCCGCGGGCAGGATCTGCCTGGTGTCCGCGGACAGCTTCGTCTGGTGCAGGCTCTTGAAGACACCCAGGCCAATCCCGAGCAGGATCAGCACGACGACTACGACGCCCAGGATGATGCGGCGACGTTCTTTGTGCTGGTGAGCCCGCTGGATCTGGGCGGCGCGCTCGCGCCGCACCGCCTCAACTTCTCGTCGAGACGTCTTGGCCACGAGGACACCCTAGAAGGGGGCTCCAAGCGGCGCGTCCCCCGGGCGTCAGCCCACCTGTGACCCGAGCGTGATGCGAAGCGACATCGACGAGTCGCCGCGCCGCACCGTGAAGGGCACGGTCTCACCCGGTTGGTGGGCGCGGATGGCGACGATCAGGGCGATCCCGTTGGCCACCGGCTCCCCGGCGACCGCGGTGACGACGTCGCCCTTCCGCAGGCCCGCCCTGGCGGCCGGGCTCGCGGAGTTGACTCCGAGGATCTTCGCGCCGGCGTCGGTGCTGTCCCCGGTGTTCACCGTGGCGCCGATGACGGGGTAGCGTGCCTGGCCGGTGCGCAGGATCTGGTCCGCGGTGATCTTCACCTGGTCGATCGGGATCGCGAAGCCGACCCCGATATTGCCGGCCTCACCGCTCGCGCTGCTGCCCGTGGTGGCGATCGCGGAGTTCACCCCGACCACCCGGCCGGCGAGGTCGACCAGCGGTCCGCCGGAGTTGCCCGGGTTGATCGCGGCGTCGGTCTGCACGGCGTTGATGTACGACGACGCCTCCGACGCGGAGTCGCTGGTGGTGACGGGCCGGTTGAGCGCGCTGACGATGCCCGAGGTCACCGTGGAGCTGAGCCCCAGCGGCGAGCCGAATGCGACGACCTGGTCGCCGACCCGCAGCAGGTGCGCCGACCCGAGGCTGGCCGGCGGCAAGGCCGGTCCGCCCTTCACGTAGAGGACGGCGAGGTCGTAGGTCGGGCTCCGGCCGACGAGGATGGCGCGGAACTTGTCGCCCTGCTGGTCCACGATCTCGATCGGGCCATGGTTGCTGACCGCGTCGGCGACCACGTGGTTGTTGGTGATGTAGTGACCGGCTCTGTCCAGCACGAACCCGGAGCCCGTCGCGCCGTCCTTCCTGCCGTGGTACTGCGCTAGCACCTGGATCGTGCTCGGCAGCAGCTGCTGGGCGACGGCCGCCACGGAGTGGTTGCCGGCCGGTAGCGGGGGCGTGGAGACGGTGCCGGCATCGGCCAGGCCGCCAGGGAGCTGACCCTCGGTGTGCTGACGGTGCCAGCTCTCGTACGCCGCACCGCCGGCCACACCGCCGACGACACCGATCAGCAGCGCGAGGACCGACATGACGGGCCAGAGCCAGCCGGGCACCCGGGCGCGTGCCGAATGCTGCGACGACTGCGACGACGACTGGGGCGGCTGCACGCCGTACGGCTGGGTCGACGGACCCGGGGCCGGGTACGACTGACGAGGCTGGTAGCCGGTGATCTCGTCCGGCCCGGGAGCGACCCACGGTCCCGGCGGCTGGACGAGCGGGGGCTGCCACGTGTCGCCGTCGGAACCGGTCAGCGGCGCGGTGTCCTCGATGCCGGGGTGCTCATCACTCACGCGGTCCTGGCTCTCCACCTCGAGAAGCCGCCGTCGCGGCGGCGCTCGGGCCCGGAACGGGCCCTACGGCGTGAGTGTACGACGCAGCATGCGGGCCAGCTGGGGCGCGTCCAGGCCTGACGCGGTGACTTGCTGTCGCAGCGCGGACTGGGCCGCCCGACCGTCGGTGCGGTCGACCACGCTGGTGATCGAGCTGGTCAGGGAGCTCCCGAACGACTGCTCGACGGGGCGGTCGAGCGCCCCGGGTGCGTTGGCCGGCGAGGCCCCGAGCGCGAGCACACCCATCACGGCCGCGCCCACGGCTCCCCCGCCGATCCCGGAGATCCCGAGGTGTCGGCGGTGGCGGCCGGCGGCCAGCGCGAACAGGCCGTCGCCGGCCGGCAGCGTCTCGTGCCACTGGGCCATCAGCCCGGAGACCATCAGTGAACCCTTGAGGTGCGAGGGCGCCTCGGAGCGGACGTACTGCATCGCGGAGAGCCGGGTCTTGACCCAGCCCTCGCGCTCGACCTGGTCGCGGCACAGGTGGCAGGAGTGGACGTGCTCCCAGGCACGGTCCTCCTCGGCGGGTGACAGCTGGCCGTCGAGGAGTGCGCTCGTGCGGGGTCCGAGGTGGCCGATCACGGCGCCGACTCCAGGGTGTGTGGGGCAGGCCCCCGGTAACGGGTCCGGCCGGCGACCGGGGCTCGGTGGGCCAGCGCCTCGCGGAGCATCGCACGGCCACGGTGGATGCGGGAGCGGACGGTGCCGAGCTTGGCGTCGAGGATCCGCGCGATCTCCTCGTAGGAGAGACCCTCCACGTCACAGAGCACCACGGCCGCCCGGAACTCCGGCGGCAGCGTGGACAGGGCGCGCTCGATGTCGTCGTCGAAGGTCTGGTCGGCGTACGCCGTGTCGGGGGTGGGCAGGGCGCTGTGCAGCCGGTCCGCACGCTCGTCGGACAGCGCGTCGAAGCGGATGCGCTGCTTGCGGCGCGCCTGGTCGAGGAAGAGGTTGGTGGTGATCCGGTGGATCCAGCCCTCGAACGTGCCGGGCTGGTAGGTCGAGAGGCTCCGGAAGACGCGAACGAAGACCTCCTGGGTGAGGTCCTCGGCGTCGTGACGGTTGCCGGTCAGTCGGAAGGCCAGGCGGTAGACGCGATCGGAGTGCTGGTCGACGATCTCCTCCCACGTGGGCACACCCGGGGAGCCGTCGTACCGCTCGCTGGACGCGACGTCCACGGACTCCTCCTGAGGGCGCCTGCGCGCCGGTGACCCGAACAGTGGCTTTCCCTTCTGAGACTCTCGACCCCGCGGCTGAGAAGTTGCTGTGAGGAGGGCCCTCCTCACCATGTGAACGTCAGTGGGTCCAACGAACGACGGGGCCAGCAATGTTCCCGCAATGTCCCCGAACCCGTCCCCGATGACGCGTTCGCGACCGACGCTGCGGCCCGTCCGGGCGCGATAGTGTCGCCCTGAGCGACGGCGCTGCGCCCAGCGTGCGCGCTGCCCACCGACCGGAAGGCCCCGACCGACATGTGCGTTGCCCCGCCCAAGCCCGCCAGCTGGTCCTATGCCGAGAGCTTCGTGGCCGAGGACGACGTGCTCGCCGCGGCCAGGGCCCGGGCCGACGAGGTCGGGGTGGTGGCGATCGGCCCCGGCGGCGGCGCGACCCTGCGGTTCCTGGCATCGGTGATCGAGGCACGCGCCGTCGTCGAGGTCGGCACCGGCACCGGCGTGTCCGGGATGTGGCTCCTGCGCGGCATGCGGCCCGATGGCGTCCTCACCACGGTCGACATCGAGGCCGAGCACCAGCGACTGGCCCGCGAGACCTTCACCGAGGGCGGCGTCGCACCGCAGCGGGCGCGCACCATCGCCGGCGCCGCGCTCGACGTACTCCCCCGGCTGACCGACGGCCACTACGACCTGGTCTTCTGCGACGGCGACAAGGCGGAGTACGGCGCCTACCTCAAGGAGGCGCTGCGTCTGCTGCGTCCCGGCGGCATCGTGGCGTTCGACAACGCGCTGTGGCACGACCGGGTCGCCGACCCGTCGCAGCGTGACGAGGAGACCGTGGTGATCCGCGACCTCGGCAAGGAGATCGCCGCCCACGACTCGCTCGTGCCGGTGCTGCTCCCGGTCGGGGACGGGTTGCTGGTGGCCAAGAAGGAATGGTCGCCCGACGCTTCCGAAGCGTGAGCGCGCTTCGGTCCGTCACCCGACCGCGACCGTGAGGTAGCGCGCGAACTGCGAGGAAGCTTCAAGCACAGCGTGAGAGCTCGCCGGACGTCATACGAAACGGTCGCCCCGGCGACCAGACCGTATGACGTTGCTCAGGTGGGGCGGGCGATGCCGGCAAGCGGCTCGGGACCGGTGAGCCACTCCAGGAGTGCGCGCGCCCCGAAGCCGGACGGACCGGTGGTCCATTCGTAGGACTCCGAGGGCGAGTCGCCGACGGACGCCAGGTCGAGGTGTGCCCACGGGACGTCGCCGGCGAAGTGCTGCAGGAAGAGCGCGGCGGTGATGGCGCCGGGGCCACCGGGGTTGTTCTTGGCGTCGGCGACCGACGACGAGAGCGTGTCTTCGTAGTCGGGCTCGAGGGGCATCCGCCACAGGGGTTCGCCCGCGACCTCGCCCGCGTCGAACAACCGGGTGGCCAGCGTCTCGTCGTTGGCGAAGTAGCCGCCGACGCGCTGCCCGAGGGCGACCTTGATCGCGCCGGTCAGGGTGGAGACGTCGACGATGACGGCGGGATCGAGGGTGTCGACGGCGTAGGCCATCGCGTCCGCCATCACGAGCCGGCCCTCGGCGTCGGTGTTGAGGACCTCGGTGGTGCGGCCGCCGTACTGGGTGAGTACGTCACCGGGCCGCAGTGCGTTGCCGCCGACGGCGTTCTCGGCCGCGGGGACCAGTCCGGTGACCCGCACCGGGCAGCCCATACGCCCGAGTGCGGCCATCACGGCGAGCACGACGGCGCCGCCGGTCATGTCGCGTTTCATCGTGGTCATGCCTTCGCCCGGCTTGATGGAGAGACCACCGGTGTCGAAGGTGATGCCCTTGCCGACCAGGACGACGCGTGGCGTCTTGCGTCCCGCGCGCGGCGGGGAGTAGTCGAGGCGGATCAGTCGCGGCGGGGTGAACGACGCCTGGCCGACGCCGATGACACCCCCGAAGCCCTGCTTGGCGAGCTTCTTCTCGTCCCAGATCTCACAGGTGAGGCCGTGCTCGTCGGCCAGCGCCTCCGCCTGCTCGGCGAGCCACTGCGGGGACTTGAGGTTGGACGGCACGGTGGACAGCATCCGGGCACGCCAGCCGGCTCCACCGAGCTCGAGGCCGCGCTCCAGGTCGGCGGAGTGGTCGACCTCTGAGAGGCCCGCCAGCACCACCCGGCGTACGGGCTGGTGCTCCGGACCCTGGGAACGCCAGTGGAACGCGAACGAGCCCAGCATCGCGCCCACCACGAACGCCGTCAGTGAACCGGCGCCGCCGGCCGAGGCGATCGTGGTGGCCACCGTGTCGTGGTCCACCGTCGCCCGGGCCACCGACGCACCCGCACGCCGGAAGTCCGACGGGGTCGCCGACCCCAGCCCGACCAGCAGCACCATCCGCAGGCCGGCGTGATCGCCACGGCCGGCCACCGGGACCCGCACGACCTCGCCCGCCTCGCCGGTCGCGCGCTGCGACGCGAGCACCGCCAGCAGGTCGAGACCGAGGGTCGTGCCGGACGCCTCGGCACCCGGGCCGAGCACGGGGTGGTGGTCCGCCGAGGTGAACGAGAACGCCACAACCTCGACGCCGCTCAGCCCGAGCGGTGCGAGTCCGCTCAGCGCGAACGCGGGCGGCGAGACCTGGGCGGGAAGGGTGGGGGTCGTGGGCACGTCAGCCCACGACGTCCTTGAGCGCATCTCCCAGTGCGCCGGCCTCTTCGGCATTGAGCTCGACGACGAGACGGCCACCGCCCTCGAGCGGCACGCGCATCACGATGCCACGGCCTTCCTTGGTGACCTCGAGCGGACCGTCACCTGTCCGCGGCTTCATTGCCGCCATCCGCACACCTCTTCTGGTTGTTCGAACCCGAGGCGTGCGGGGAGAAGGACCCCCCACATGCCCGATGTGGATCCATTATCCCCTATCGCCGCGGCGCGCGCCGTCCAGCCCCGAGGGGGAACTGGCACAGTGACGCCATGCGCGCGCGTTCGGCCCTGTTCGACGTGTACGGCGACCACCTGCGCTCACGCGGCAACCAGGCGCCTGTCTCAGCCCTGATCCGGCTGCTGCAGCCGGTCGGGATCGCCGCTCCCGCGGTGCGCACGGCCATCTCACGGATGGCGGCGCAGGGCTGGCTGGAGTCGACGCGGGTGTCGGCCTCACCCGGTTACCGCGCGTCGCGTCGCGCGATCGAACGTCTCACGGAGGCGGCCTCCCGCATCTATCGACGCGGTCCCGAGGAGTGGGACGGACGCTGGCGGCTGGCGTTCGTCGACCTGCCGAGCGACCGCGGTGCGCGGAGCCGCCTGCGCCAGGAGCTGACCTACCTGGGGCACGCCGAGCATGCGCCGGGCGTCTGGCTGTGCCCGTTCGACCGGCCAGAGCTGGACGACGTGGTGGCACGCGCCGGTGGGCAGGCCCGGCACGCAGTGGCGGTCGAGCTCCGACCCGACCCGGTGGACGGCTGGGACCTGACGGGCCTCGCCGCGTCGTACTCCGTCTGGCCGGATGTCGCGGACCGGCTCCTGCACGCGGAGCTGTCCGAGCATGCCGACGAGGAGGAGGCGTCCTTCGCCGCGCGCTTCCGGCTGGTCCACGAATGGCGCAAGTTCCTCTTCGCCGATCCCGGCCTGCCGGCCGAGCTGCTGCCTGCCGGCTGGCCCGGCGGCCCTGCCGCCGAGCTGTTCACCAGCGAGGCGAGCCGGCTCAAGCCGGCCTCCGACCGCTTCGTGGCCAGATGCCTTCGCCCCTGACCGTGCCGTGACGAGGGGCTCGAGCCTGTGCGACCCTGCGGGCATGAACGACCACCCTCCCGTCCTGCTGGAGGTCGCCCACGGCGTCGCGACCATCACGTTCAACCGTCCCGAGGAGATGAACAGCCTCGACCTGGCCACCAAGGAGGCGCTGCTCGGCGCGCTGCGGCAGGTCGCGGAAGACCCTGCGGTGCGCTGCGTGGTGCTGACCGGCACCGGCCGGGCGTTCTGTGTCGGGCAGGACCTCAAGGAACACATCGAGATCCTGCACAGCGAGTCGAGCGACGCGTTGTTCCGCACCGTCGACGAGCACTACAACCCGATCGTCACCACCCTGGTCGGGATGTCCAAGCCGGTGATCGCCGCCGTCAACGGCGTGGCCGCCGGCGCAGGCGCGAGCCTGGCCTTCGCCTGCGACCTGCGGATCCTCTCGGAGACGGCCGGCTTCAACCTGGCCTTCGCCAACGTGGCGCTGTCCTGTGACACCGGCTCCAGTTTCACGCTGCAGCGACTGGTCGGGAAGGCGAAGGCCCTCGAGCTGCTCTACTTCCCCCGTACCGTCCCGGCCGAGGAGGCCCTCGAGCTCGGGCTGGCCACGCGAGTCGTACCGAGCGCGGAGCTGCCCGACGAGGTCCACGAGCTCGCGACCCGCCTGGCCGACGGCCCCACCGTCGCGCTGAGCGCGATGCGGAAGTCGGTGCAGTACGCCGCCGGACACGACTTCGCCGACGCCCTCGCCTTCGAGTCCACCCAGATGACCCGCACCGGCGCCACCGCCGACCACGCGGCCGCAGTGGCCGCGTTCATCGCCAAGGAGAAGCCGGTCTTCGAGGGCCGCTGATCCCTCACCGCGTCTCTCGAGGCACTCCGACCACGCCACCACGCCAGGCACCGAACAGCTTCAGGATCCGGTCGGGGGCGGCCCGCAGCTTGCGCGCGGACGGCGCCGCGCCGTACTCCACGGTCAGGGCGAAGCCCCGGAACTTGTGGTTGAACCACATGGTCATCGTGCCGTGGCAGCTGCTCCCGCAGTCCAGGGACGACGTCGGCAGACCCAGCGCGCGGGCCACTCGCCGGGAGAACTTCGGCCGCGCGGTGACGTCGACCGCGTGCAGGGGCTGGTGGAAGGACAAGACGTACGCCGGTCGGACCCACGAGAGGAACCGCATCATGGCGCGCGTCTCCGGCTCCGAGGCGGGCCTCGGACCGGACTCGTAGCCGCCGTCCTGCGGGATCCACTTGTACGGGTAGTTGCGGTTGGGGTCGACGCCGTGGGCGTTCTGGCGGGTGTGGTGGGCGAGGCCGTCGGGGTTGTAGACCGGCACCACCCAGAGGTTGAGGCGGTGGACGGGCGGGCCGTCACGCAGATCGGTGAGGATCCTTCGGGGTGCCGGCTCGCCGCCGTGCATCACCGCGATCAGCACGACCTTCTTGCGGCCGCGATGACCGAGGTGCCAGGCCACGATGGGCCGGCCCTGGACCGAGTGGCCGATCACCCGCCGCCCGATCACGGCCGGCCGGTCGGTCGTTGCCGTCGACCTGGCGGTCCCAGTTGCGGTCCCAGTTGCGGTCGCCGTTGCGGTCACCGGCAGGACCAGCGCGGCGGGCAGCAGCGCCAGGCCGAGGCCCGCGGCGGCCAGACCGCGACGCTTCCGAGGGAGAGTGCGCATCAGTTCTGCGTGGCGAAGAACCAGGTGAAGACGAACGCGCCCACCAGCAGGCCCATGTGCGCCAGGATCGACAGCCCCGGGCCCTCGGACCAGCTGTCGTCGGTCGAGTCGGACGCGTGCCGGCCGCGGCTGGGCTTCCATCGCGAGAGGATCAGCAGCCCGACCACGGTGGTCAGCCAGTAGAAGAACAGGCCAAGCACGCCGATCAGCGAGTTGTCGTGGCCGGTCACCAGGAAGGCCACCCAGAGGACGAGGGCGGGCACTCCGAATGCCGTGTGCGCGTTCACGGTGCCCATCCCGACCTGGGCATGGCCCGCCGCGCGCGCCTGCGAGAGGCGAACCCGGGTGAGCACGACGACGACAGCGGACAAGAAGGTGAGGACGTAGACGATGTACTCCGGCTTCACGGGCGATCAGTCTGCCCTAGTCGGTGTGGTCGCCGTCACCCTCGGGGGCGTGCGGAGTTGCGCGGGACTGCTCGCGGCGTGTCTCCGTGTCGACGGCCTCGCGCTCCTCGGCCAGCCGCTCGAGGAGCGCGTCGACCTCGGCCATCCGGTAACCCCGGAAGGCGAGCGGGAGGCGGATCCGGCGCAGGTCGTCGGCCGTGACCGGTCCATCGGCGGGCACCAGCGAGTCGGGGGCGTCGTCGTACGCCGGCGCCATCGGCGTGCCGCGGCCCGACGCCACCACCGCGATGCCACCGAGCGCGAGCACGATCAGGATCGCGAAGAGCCACATCATCAGAGGGGCTGCCCCTCGCGCGCTGACACCATCAGCTCGACCGCCTCATCGACGTTGTCGGTGAGCTTGAGCATGTCGATGTCGGACCGGCTGATGGTGCCGTGGGTCAGCGGCCGGTCGCGCAGCCAGTCGATCATGCCGTGCCAGTAGTCCGTCCCGACCAGCACGAGCGGAAAGCTGGTGACCTTCTGGGTCTGCCGAAGCGTGAGCGCCTCGAACAACTCGTCGAGCGTGCCCAGTCCGCCCGGCAGCACGATGAAGCCCTGGGAGTACTTCACGAACATCGTCTTGCGGGCGAAGAAGTAGCGGAAGTTGATGCCGATGTCGACCCACTGGTTGAGACCCGACTCGAAGGGCAGCTCGATGCCGAGGCCGACGCTGATGCCGCCCGCCTCGCTGGCGCCCTTGTTCACCGCCTCCATCGTCCCGGGACCACCGCCGGTGATCACCGCGAACCCGGCCGCGGTCAGCTTGCGGCCGACCTCCTCACCGGTCTCGTAGACGGGGTCGTCCGGCTTGGTCCGGGACGAGCCGAAGCACGCGATCGCCGGGCCGAGCTCGGCCAGGGCGCCGAAGCCCTCGACGAACTCCGCCTGGATCCGCATCACCCGCCACGGGTCGGTGTGGACCCAGTCGGACGCGCCGCGGGAGTTCAGCAGCCGTTGGTCGGTCGTGGTGCCGTCGACCTGGTTGCGCCGCATCACCACCGGGCCCTTGTACTTCTCGGTCATCGGTCGTCGCCTCCCAGCCACGCGGCGAGCGCCTGCTCGCAGTACCGGATCTGTGCCAGCGGCACGAACTCTTCCTGCTTGTGGGCCAGCATCGGGTCGCCCGGGCCGAAGTTGACGGCGGGCACCCCGAGGGCGGTGAAGCGGGCGACGTCGGTCCAGCCGAACTTCGGGTTCACGGTGCCGCCGACCGCCTCGACGAACTCCTTCGCCGCCGGGCGGCCCAGGCCCGGCAGCGCGCCGGGCGCGCTGTCGGTGACCAGCACGTCGTACCCCTCGAAGAAGGAATGGACGAACTCCTCGGCCTCGGCCTCGCTGCGGTCGGGGGCGAAGCGGTAGTTCACCGACACCGTGCAGACGTCGGGGAGCACGTTGCCGGCGACCCCGCCGCTGATGCCGACGGCGTTGAGGCCCTCGTGGTAGGTCAGCCCGTCGATGACCGGCATCCGCGCGTCGTACGCCGTCAGCCGCTCGAGGATCGGCGTCGCTCGGTGGATCGCGTTCACGCCCTTCCAGGAGCGCGCGCTGTGCGCCCGCTCGCCGTGGGCGGTGACGTCGACCCGCAGGGTGCCCTGGCATCCCGCCTCCACGACCGCGTCGGACGGCTCCATCAGGATGGCGAAGTCCGCACGCATCAGGTCGGGGTCACTGGCGGTGAGGTGGGTGAGGCCGTTGAACTCACTCTCGATCTCCTCGGACTCATAGAGGATGAACGTGACGTCGCGGACCGGCTCGGGCACGGTGGCGGCCAGCCGGAGGATCACCGCGTCGCCGCTCTTCATGTCGCAGCTGCCGAGGCCGTGCAGGTGGGTGCCGTCGTTGCGGGCGGGCAGGTTGTCGTTCAGCGGCACCGTGTCGAGGTGTCCGGCGAGCACCACCCGCTCGCCGCGACCGAGCTCGGTGCGGGCGATCACGGTGTTGCCGCGACGGGTCAGGGTCAGGTGCCCGAGTGCGGACAGGGCACGCTCGACGGCGTCGGTGATGGCCTCCTCGTTGCGGCTCACCGACTCGATGTTCACCAGCTGCTCGGTGAGAGCCATCACGTCCGTCGTCAGGTCGAGGTCCACGGGTCCCATCAAACCAGCCCTCAGGCCCGCGACAGCTCGATCACCGGCGACTCCACGTCGGCCTCGTGCACCGATAGAGTCGTGGCCAGCGTCTCGCGCTGGATCAGGCCGGCATGGGTGCGCGCGGCGTCGGCGACAGCGGCCGACGCGGAGACGTCGACGATGATGCGATCCGACACCTCGAGGCCGGCTTCGCGCCGAGCCTGCTGGACCGCACGGACCAGGTCGCGGGCGACGCCCTCGGCCTCGAGCTCGGGGGTCAGGGCGGTATCCAGGACGACGAACCCGCCGCCGGGCAGCATTCCGGTCGCGGTGCCGTCACTGCCGCCCGCGACCGTCTCCAGGGTGAACTCACCCTCCTGCAGCGCCAGACCGCCCGAGGTCACCTCGCCCGACGGCGAGACCGACCAGTCGCCCGACTTCGAACCCGTGATCGCGGTCTGCACGTCCTTGCCCAGCCGCGGTCCGGCGGCCCGCGCGTTGACCGTGAGTCGCTGCGAGACGCCGTACGACGCGGCGTCGGGGTGGTCCGCGTCGAGCAGGCGCACGGACTTCACGTTCAGCTCGTCGGCCACGATGTCCTCGAAGCCGCCCAGCCGGTCGGCGCCGGCCACGACGACGGTCAGCGAGGACAGCGGCAGCCGGTTGCGGAGCGCGGCTCCCTTGCGGAGCGCCGAGCCGGCCGAGCAGACGTCGCGGACCTGGTCCATGGCCCCGACCAGCTCGTCGTCCTCCGGCAGGTCGGCGGCGGACGGCCAGTCGGTCAGGTGCACGGAGCGCTCGCCGGTCAGGCCGCGCCAGATCTCCTCGGTGGTCAGTGGCAGCAGCGGTGCCGCCACCCGGCACACCGTCTCCAGGGCCGTGTAGAGCGTGTCGAAGGCGTCGGTGGTCTCGACAGGCTCGGCCAGCGGGGAGTCCGCCGCCCAGAAGCGCTCGCGGGACCGCCGGATGTACCAGTTCGAGAGCACCTCGAGGAACGCCCGCGTCGAGTCGCACGCGTTGGCGACCTCGTAGTCGTCCAGTTCACGCGTGGCGCTCTCGACGTACTGCCGCAGCTTGGCCAGCAGGTAGCGGTCCATCGGGTGCGACGACGCGGTCGACCGCTGCGCGTCGTACCCGTGGCCGGCCGGACCGTCCGCAGCATTGGCGTACAGCGAGAAGAAGTACCAGCAGTTCCACAGCGGGATCAGCACCTGCCGGACGCCCTCACGGATCGACTGCTCGGTGACGATCAGGTTGCCGCCGCGCAGGATCGGCGACGACATCAGGAACCACCGCATCGCGTCAGCGCCGTCGCGGTCGAAGACCTCGCGGACGTCGGGGTAGTTGCGCAGCGACTTCGACATCTTCTGCCCGTCGCTGCCGAGCACGATGCCGTGCGAGAGGCAGGTCTCGAACGCCGGGCGCTCGAACAGGGCCGACGCGAGCACGTGCATCGTGTAGAACCAGCCGCGGGTCTGGCCGATGTACTCGACGATGAAGTCACCGGGGAAATGGTGCTCGAACCAGTCGGCGTTCTCGAACGGGTAGTGCACCTGGGCGAACGACATCGAGCCCGAGTCGAACCACACGTCGAGCACATCCGGGACGCGGCGCATCGTCGACCGGCCGGTCGGGTCGTCGGGGTTGGGACGGGTCAGCTGGTCGATGAACGGGCGGTGCAGGTCGGTGACGGGCACCCCGAAGTCGGCCTCGAGCTGGTCGAACGAGCCGTAGACGTCGATCCGCGGATAGGTCGCGTCGTCGGACTGCCAGACGGGAATCGGACTGCCCCAGAAGCGGTTTCGGCTGATCGACCAGTCGCGCGCGT
>DAINSL010000051.1:0-10049 GCA_036741335.1 Nocardioides sp.
GGTCAGCGGCTGGGTGAACTGCCGGGAGTACTGGATGAACGCCTGCACGTCGCCCAGCGAGATCGAGCCGTTGGCGACCTTCAGCCCCCCGAGGACGGCGATCACGACGTAGTTGAGGTTCCCGATGAACATCATCGTCGGCATGATCAGCCCGCTCACGAACTGCGCTCCGAACGATGCCTCGAAGAGCTTGTCGTTCTCCTCGGCGAAGGTCCGCTCGACCTCCTCCTGGCGACCGAACACCTTGACCAGGGCATGGCCGGAGAAGGTCTCCTCGATGTGGGCGTTGAGCCGTCCGGTACGACGCCACTGGTCGATGAACATGCCCTGGCTGCGCTTCATCACCTGGCCGGTGATCACCATCGTGATCGGGACGGTCACCAGCGCCACGAGGGCGAGCTCCCACGAGATCGAGAACATGAAGATCACCACGAAGATCACCGTGAGCAGGGAAGTGAGCAGCTGGCTCATGGTCTGCTGCAGGGTCGTGCTGATGTTGTCGATGTCGTTGGTCACCCGGCTGAGCAGCTCACCGCGCGGCTGCTGGTCGAAGTAGCTCAGCGGCAGGGCGTTGACCTTGTCCTCGACGTCGGAGCGCATCCGAAAGATCGTGCCCTGGACGACGTCGTTGAGCAGGTAGCCCTGCAGCCACGCCAGCACCGACGCGGCGACGTACACCGCGAGGACGAGCTCGAGCACATGGGCGACGGAGGTGAAGTCGACGCCGCGGCCCACGACGAAGTCCTTCATCGAGGCGATCATCGAGGCCTGCTTGTCGTCCCCCTGCTGCCGGAGCCCCGCGACGACCTGCTGCTGGCTGGTGCCGTCGGGGACCTTCCCCTGCAGCTGCCTTCCGAGCACGCCGGCGAAGATGATGTCGGTGGCACGGCCCAGGATGCGCGGGCCCAGCGACATCAGGCCGACGCTCAGGACGGCGAGGGCGATCACACCGATCGCCTTGTTCTTCTCCGGCGCCATCCGCCGGACCAGCCGCTTCGCGGACGGCTTGAAGTTGTTGGCCTTCTGGCCGACCATGCCGCCGCCGAACGGACCGCGCCCCGGACCGGGTCCGGCCTGGATCCGCTCGGTCTCCTTCAGCTGGGCCGGCTTGTCCTCGCTCATGCCGCCTCCTCCGCGCTCAGCTGCGACGCGACGATCTCCTGGTACGTCGGACAGTCGGCGAGCAGCTCGTGATGGGTGCCGTGCCCGACGACCGCGCCGTCCTCCATCACCAGGATCTGGTCGGCGTCGCGGATGGTGGAGACGCGCTGCGCCACGATCAGGACCGTCGAGTCACGGGTGACCGGGCGGAGCGCGGCCCGCAGCCGCGCGTCCGTGGCCAGGTCGAGCGCCGAGAACGAGTCGTCGAACAGGTAGATCTCCGGGCGGCGGATCACGGCCCGGGCGATCGCGAGTCGCTGTCGCTGACCGCCGCTGACGTTGGTGCCGCCCTGGGTGATCGGCGAGTCCAGCCCGTCGGGCATCGCCCGCACGAAGTCGTCGGCCTGGGCGATCTCCAGTGCCTCCCACAGCTCCGCCTCTCCTGCCTCCGGCTTGCCGTGCAAGAGGTTGGACCGGACCGTCCCCGAGAACAGGTAGGCCCTCTGCGGCACCAGCCCGATCAGCGACCACAGCAGCTCGGGCGCGAGCCGCCGTACGTCGACGCCGTCGATCCGCAGGGAGCCCTCGGTGACGTCGAACAGACGCGGCACGAGGTTGACCAGGGTGCTCTTGCCGGCGCCGGTCGAGCCGATCACGGCCACCGTCTGCCCCGGCTCGACGGAGAAGGTCAGATCGTGCAGGACGGGCGCGTCGGCACCGGGGTAGCTGAACTCGACGCCCTCGAGCTCGAGCGTCCCGCGGCGCGGCAGGTCGGTGACCGGGTCCTCCGGAGGGGCGACAGAGGTGTTGGTCTCGAGCACCTCCATGATCCGGTCGGCACAGACGGCCGACCTCGGGATCATCATCATCATGAACGTGCCCATCATCACCGACATCACGATCTGCATGAGATAGGCCAGGTACGCCGTCAGCGCGCCCACCTGCATCTCGCCGGAACCGACCCGGTGCCCGCCGAACCACAGCACCGCCACCGAGGCGACGTTGGCGACCACCATCACGGTCGGGAACATCGCGGCCTGCCAGCGCCCGGCCCGGGTGGCGACCGCGGTGAGGTCCGCGTTGGCGCCGGCGAAGCGCTGCGTCTCCAGGGGCTCGCGGACGAAGGCACGCACGACGCGGACGCCGGTGATCTGCTCGCGCAGGAGCCGGTTGACCTCGTCGATGCGGGTCTGCATGAGCCGGAAGCTCGGCACCATCCGGGAAATGATCAGGGCCAGAGCCAGCGCCAGGACCGGCACCGTCACCCCGATCAACCAGGACAGGCCGAGGTCCTCGCGCATCGCCATGATCACGCCGCCGACCATCATGATCGGCGCCATCACCATCAGCGTGCACGACAGCAGGACCAGCATCTGCACCTGTTGCACGTCGTTGGTCTCGCGGGTGATCAGGCTGGGTGCACCGAAGTCCTGCACCTCACGCTGGGAGAACGTGCCGACCCGGTGGAAGATCGCGGCACGGACGTCGCGGCCGAAACTCATCGCCGTACGCGCGCCGAACCAGACTGCGCCGATGGAGCAGGCGATCTGCAGGAAGGCGACGCCGAGCATCAGCGCACCGATCCGCACGATGTAGCCGGTGTCCCCCGTGACGACGCCGTTGTCGATGATGTCGGCGTTCAGGGTGGGCAGATAGAGCGCGCCGAGGGTGCCGACGAACTGCAGCGCGACCACGACGGACAGAGGCCGGCGGTAGGCCGCGAGGAACCTGCGGACGAGGCGGATCAGCATCTAGACATCCTTCTTGAGCACGCCGTTGAGGACGATGTCGACGATCTGGGTGGGAGTCAGCAGCCGGCCGTCCGCGATCTCGTGGTGGCTGGCGGAGAACGTGAGGAGCCGCAACACGTGCATCAGCTCCGCCGGAGGCATGGTGAACTTGTCGGCGTCGGGGGTGAGCAGCTGGACGAGCCGGCTGTTGACGTCCTCGCGGGCGCGGACGTGTGTCTCCGAGTCGTGGTCGGGCGGTGCGACCATGCCGACCGCTCGCATCAGGCCGAAGATCTCGGTGAATCGCTGCTGGAGGATCGTCACCATCTGCACCAGCCGCTCCCGAAGCGGGGCGTCGGGGTCTACCGAGTCGAGGTCGTCGGCAAACCGCCCGGGCACGAACGCCTGCCGTACGGCGGCCTCGACCAGCTCGTCCTTGGACGCGAAGACCCGGAAGATCGTGCCCTCGGCGACACCGGCCGCCTCGGCGATCTGGCGCGTGGTCACCGCACGGCCGTGCACGAGCAGCAGAGGAAGCGTCGCCTGAACCAGCGCATCGCGGCGCTGGTCGGGCGGCAGCGCCACGGCACGAGGAGTCACCCGCCGAGGATAACTGAGTGAGCACTCACTCACAAGGCGATGGCGGGATAGTCCCCGACGTCTTGGTCGGTGATCGGGCAGAAATCGCAGCCACTACGTCGGGGACTATCTCGCCTCAGCGGATGATCGAGTGCCGGACGTCGATCGGCCCGTGGCCGAGGTAGTAGATCCCGGGCCGGGTCTCGAACCCCTCACTGACGTTGTCCTCAAGCGTCGAGCGGTGGATGTGCAGGGTGCCGGAGCGGTCGTTGCTGACGTAGAAGATCGCTCCCCCGCCCTCACGGGCGTGGTTGTGCCGCATCAGGGTGCCGGCGACGGTGAGCCGGTAGCGGTTGCCGTCGGTGTAGATCGCGCCGCCCGAGCCCCCGCCGGGCGTGTGCGGCCGCGCCGGGTTCGCACCGTGGCCGACCGCCCGGTTCCGGAAGAACCGGCTGTTGAGGACCTGCCAGGAGACGCCGATGCTGCTCAGCCCGGAGCCGTTGCTGCAGATCCCGCGGCCGAAGGTGCTGCCGACGACATACACCGGCCGCCCGGCGTACTGCGAGAGTGCGCGCACGGCGGCGCCACCGAGGTCGGGGCCGGTGCGGTCGCACCGGTTGTCGAGAAAGAGCGTATGCACGATCTTGAGCTGCCCGCCGCGGTCGAAGATCGCGCCGCCGCCACCGCCCTCGTAGGTCGACCCGGTGGAGTTGCCGTCCTGGAGCGTGAGGTTCTGTACCACGAGCTTCGGGTGAGCCTGGTCGTCGCAGTGGTCGGTCGTCCAGGTCTGCCGTTTGTCGCAGGTGTCCTGGTAGAGGATCCTTCGGTGGCCTCGACCGCTGAGCGCCACCAGCCCCCCGCCGTCGATCACGACCCGGCTGCTGGTGTTGACCACCTTCGCGGTGTGCCGCATCCCGATCACCATCGGATCGGGTCCGCAGTCGAACGTGATCACGCCACCCCTCGCCACGGCCCGGACGACCTTGCGGCTCGAGCAGCTGGCCGGCGACCCGTTGCCGATCACGTGGTCGGGGTGGCTGGTGTCCACGGCCCGGCCGGCATCCGGCACCGGCACGTGCTGCACGCCGCGCGTGAGCGCAGCCGCCCGCGGCGCCGCGGGAGCGGCATACGACGTGGAGGCGGCACCCGCGGCCGCCGCACCGAGCGCGGATGCGAGGGAGACCAGGGTGACCACGACCGAGCGCTTCATCCCCCCACGGTAGGGCGCGCGCCGATCAGGGGGCTAGGCGATGCGTGGTCCAGCCGCTGGAGGACCCGTCGGTACGGCGATAGGCCAGCCGGTCGTGCATGCGCCCGGGCCGCCCCTGCCAGAACTCGACCGCGTCGGGCACGACCCGGAACCCACCCCACTCCTCGGGCACCGGCACCTCGTCGGGGTACGACGCGTCCGCGGCCGCCCAGGCGTCGTCCAGCTCGGCGCGCGAGGCGACCTCGCGCGACTGGTGGGAGGCGTGGGCGCCCAACCGCGAGTCGCGGGGCCGCGTCGCGAAGTAGGCGCTCACGTCGTCGCGCGACAGCTCGGTGGCGACACCGTCGACCCGCACCTGCCGTTCGAGCGGGTGCCACGGGAACAGCAGCGCGCAGTGGCCGTTGCCCTGCAGCTCGACGCCCTTGCGCGAGCCGAGGTTGGTGAAGAACACCCACCCGTCCGCCGAGAAGCCCTTGAGCAGCACCATCCGTGCCGACGGCCGGCCGTCGGCGGAGACCGAGGCGACGACCATCGCGTTCGCCTCGTACAGCTCGGCCGCGACTGCGTCGTCGTACCAGCGCTCGAACATGGCGAAGGGATCGGCGGCGAGGTCGGACTCCACCAGGCCGCGGGCGGAGTACTCATGGCGCAGGTCGGCGTAGGGATCGGTCACACGGTCGCTCATACCGGCATCCAACCATCGGCCGCACACCCCGGCGTGCGTGACGACGTGACGGGAGGCAGAATCGGGTGAGGGCAGTTGACGACGAAGGAGTCGCATGAGCCAGCAGGAGCCGGAGGTCCACGAGGGGCTCGAGGGTGTGGTCGCCTTCAGGACCGAGATCGCCGAGCCGGACAAGGAGGGATCGGCGCTGCGCTACCGCGGCGTCGACATCGAGGAGATCGTCGGGCGGGTGCCGTTCGAGAAGGTCTGGGGTCTGCTCATCGACGGCGCCTACGAGCCCGGGCTGCCACCCGCCGAGCCCTACACGATCCCGATCCACACCGGCGACGTGCGCGCCGACGTGCAGGCCGCGGTCGCGATGCTGGCCCCGATGCTGGGCATGCGACAGACCTACGACATCTCCGACGAGCAGGCCCGTCTGGACCTCTCGCGGGTCGCGGTCATGGTGCTCTCGTACGCCGCACAGGCCGCCCGCGGCCTCGGCCTGCCGATCGTCCCGCAGCGTGAGGTCGACCAGGGCCACACCCTCGCCGAGAGGTTCCTGATCCGCTGGAAGGGCGAGCCGGACCCCAAGCACGTCAAGGCGATCGACGCCTACTGGAGCTCGGCCGCCGAGCACGGCATGAACGCCTCCACGTTCACCGCCCGGGTGATCACCTCGACCGGCGCCGACGTCGCCGCTGCCTTCTCCGGCGCGATCGGGGCCATGAGCGGGCCGCTGCACGGCGGGGCGCCGTCTCGGGTCCTCGGCATGATCGAGGAGGTCGAGAAGCGCGACGGCGACGCCACGTCGTACGTCAAGGAGCTGCTCGACAACGGCGAGCGGCTGATGGGCTTCGGGCACCGCGTCTACCGCGCCGAGGACCCACGCGCCCGGGTGCTGCGTCGTACGGCGCGCGAGCTCGACGCCCCGCGCTACGAAGTCGCCGAGTCACTGGAGAAGGCGGCCCTGGCCGAGCTGCGCGAACGCCGCCCCGATCGCGTGCTCGAGACCAACGTGGAGTTCTGGGCCGCGATCGTGCTCGACTTCGCCGAGGTACCGGCCAACATGTTCACCTCGATGTTCACCTGCGCCCGCACCGGCGGCTGGTCGGCGCACATCCTGGAGCAGAAGCGCACCGGCCGGCTGATCCGGCCCAGTGCGATCTACACCGGCCCGGCCTCGCGGCCCGCCGACTCCATCGAGGGCTGGAACCCGGTCTGGTCCGAGTGACGCTGTCGGACTGGGGCCGACCCGTGTTCGCGACGGAACGCCTGAAGCTGACGCCGCTGGCCGAGTCCGACCTGCCACACCTGGTCGCGCTGAACGGTGACCCCGAGGTGATGCGCTACATCACCGGACGCGCCATGACCCCCGACGAGGTGGCCGCCGAGCTGCCGAGCCTGGTCGACAGCGAGCGCGGCCTGCGGCTCTGGAGCGGCTACGACGCGGACGGCTCGTTCGCGGGCGTGTGGTTCCTCAGCGCCGACCCGGACGACCCGGATGCCGGCGAGCTGGGCTGGCGACTGCCTCGGTCGGCCTGGGGCCGGGGACTCGCCGTCGAGGGCGCCCAGGCTCTGGTCGTGCACGGCTTCGTGACCGTCGGGCTGCGTCGGTTGTGGGCCGAGACGATGGCAGTCAACACGAGGTCGCGCCGGGTCATGGAGCGGTTGGGCATGCGCTACGTCCGCACCCGGGTCGGCGAGTGGGACGACCCGATCCCCGGTTGGGAGCAGGGAGAGGTGGTCTACGAGCTGACCCGGGAGCGCCACCTCGCGGAGCGCCTGATGGATTCGGAGCCATGACCGACGACATCGCGAGGTGGGACGCCGAGGCGATGACCTTCGACGAGCCCGCCGACCACGGCCTCCGGGACCCAGCGGTCCGGGCCGCCTGGCGCGAGCTCCTGCTCGGCCTGCTTCCGCCGCCACCGGCGAGGGTCGCCGACCTCGGTTGCGGCACCGGCACGCTGTCGGCCCTCCTGGCCGACGAGGGGTACGACGTCACCGGCGTCGACTTCTCCCCGGAGATGATCGCCCGGGCCCGCCGCAAGGCGCCGGACGTGGAGTTCGTCGAGGCGGACGCGTCGGCGCCGCCGCTCGCGCCGGCGTCGTGCGACGTCGTGCTCAGCCGGCACGTGCTCTGGGCGATGCCCGACCCGGCGGCGGCGCTGGCCCGCTGGGAGGACCTGCTGCGCGAGGGTGGTCGGCTGGTCCTGGTCGAGGGCAGCTGGTCGACGGGGGCCGGCCTCACCGGCGCCGAGACCGTGGCGCTCGTTGAGGGGCTCGGTCGCACCGCGACGCTCGGCCCGCTCGCAGATCCGGCGTACTGGGGTCGCAAGACCGTTGACGAGAGGTACGTCGTCACCGGCTGAGGCTCACCAGCTCTCGACGAGGTCCTTCGCCTGGCGCAGGCCCATCCCGCTCTGCTCGCGCACCACCTTGATCGCGTGGATCTTGCTGCCCGCGGCGGCGAGGGCCCGGGCTTCGGGGTACAGAACGTCGGCCGGCAGCGGGTCCGCCGCCATCGGGCCGGGCGCGGTGGCCGGCACGGACTGCGCGGACAGGGCCGCGGTCAGCCGCGCGACCTGCTCCTCGAGCTGCGACACACGGTTCTGCAGGTCGAGCATCTCGCCGCGGTCCGGCGTACCTCCGAAGAGCCCCACGGAGCCGAGACTAGACCTCTCCGGCGCCCAGCAGGCGGCCGTAACAGCGGTTGAGCGGCTCGTCCTTGTAGTAGCCGAACGGGTCCACGGGCTGGTAGCCGGCCGACTCGTAGAGCGCCATCGCCTCGGGCTGGGCGGTGCCGGTCTCGAGGATCATCACGTCCGCCCCGGCGGTGCGGGCGGTGGCCTCGAGGTGGGCGAGCATCAACCGGGCCAGCCCGCCGCGCCGTGCACCCGCGGCGACGTACATCCGCTTGCCCTCCGCCGCGCGGGTCGAGCCCAGCCGCTCGACGTCGGGGCGGAACCTCCAGCCGCCCATGGTCACGGGTGTGTCATCGCGATAGCCCAGGTAGAGGCGCCTTCGGGCGGTTCGAAGTACGTCGGCTGGAGCGGCGTACGGTCGGGTCCGCCGTAGCGGATGCGGTACTCCGCCTGGAGCACGTCAATCAGGCGCAACGCGTCCGGATGGGTGATCGGGACCTGGTCGATGCGGAGCTCAGCAGGCACGACCAGCACCCTCGTGCGGGCGCGCGGCCGGTGGCCCCGTGGCGTCCCTGTGATGCCCATCTGGTGTCCTCCCGTGTGTCCGGATCGCCGGCCCTGACACAATAGTGAGCGCCCACAGCGTCGTCAGGCGGACCGCCTCGACCCCATTGGAAAGGTTGGCCATGACCGACGCGATCTCGATTCCCGCGGACCTCAAGCCGGCGGATGGTCGGTTCGGCGCGGGGCCGTCCAAGATCCAGACCAGCCACCTCGACGCCCTGGCCGCCACCGGGTCGTCGTTGATGGGCACCTCCCACCGCCAGGCCCCCGTGCGCGGGCTGGTGGCCAGGGTCCGTGATGGTCTGTCGTCGTTCTTCGACCTCCCCGTGGGCTACGAGGTGGTGCTCGGCAACGGCGGCGCGACCGCGTTCTGGGACGTGGCGACGCACGGCCTGATCCGCGAGAAGAGCCAGCACCTGTCCTTCGGTGAGTTCTCCTCGAAGGCGGCCGCCGCGGCGGCGGCCGCCCCCTGGCTGGCCGACCCCTCGATCATCACGAGCGAACCGGGCTCGCGGCCCGACCCCGTCGCCGAGGAGGGCGTCGACGCCTACGCCTGGGCGCACAACGAGACGTCGACGGGCGTGATGGCTCCGGTACGCCGCCCGGCCGGCGCCGCGGACGACGCCCTCGTCCTCGTCGACGCCACCTCGGGCGCGGGTGGGCTGCCGGTCGACCTCATCGAGGCGGACGTCTACTACTTCTCGCCCCAGAAGTGCTTCGCCTCCGACGGCGGCCTCTACATCGCGCTGATGTCGCCGGCCGCGCTGGAGCGGGCGACGACGGTCAAGCAGAGCGGCCGTCACATCCCGGCGTTCCTCGACCTGGTCACCGCGATCGACAACTCACGGCTCAGCCAGACCTACAACACCCCGTCGATCGCCACCCTCTTCCTGATGGCCGAGCAGCTGGACTGGATGAACGCCGGCGGCGGCCTGACTGGCATGGTCGAGCGGACCACCGCCTCGTCCGACGCGCTGTACGGCTGGGCCGAGAAGACGGCGTACACCGCGCCGTACGTCGCCGATCCCGACCACCGCTCGCTGGTGATCGGGACCATCGACTTCGACGACTCGATCGATTCCTCCGCGATCGCCGCGACCCTGCGCGCCAACGGGATCGTCGACACCGAGCCCTACCGCAAGCTGGGTCGCAACCAGCTCCGGATCGCGATGTACCCCGCGATCGACCACTCCGACATCGAGGCGCTCACGGCCTGCATCGAGTACGTCGTCGACCGGCTCTGAGGCCTCACCGGCCGATAGTCCCCGACGTTTTGGTGGTCAGAACGGCGAATTCGCGACCAAATCGTCGGGGACTATCCCGCCGTGGGCTTTGGCTGGACCTTGGTGAGGTGGAGCAGCCAGTCGGAGCCGGTGTCGATCAGCGCGTAGCGGCGAGGGGCGTCGCGGCCGTGGAGCACGAACACGAAGCGCCGCTCGTTGCGGTCCTCGAGCTCCCACCAGCCGGTGTCGGCGATCGCCTTCGTCTCGTCTGTGTACGTCGCGTGGTCGAGGTCGTGGTCGCCCACGGCCACGGCGAGCCGGTCGCTCCGG
>DAINSL010000051.1:10059-12944 GCA_036741335.1 Nocardioides sp.
GGCCCCAGTCGGACCGCGCCGCGCGCTCAGGAAGAGCCGGTCGCTCCGGGTGTCGGTGGGCAGCCCCTTCGGGACCGCCCACGAGCGGAGCACGCCGTCCTCCTCCAGCCGTAGGTCGAAGTGGTGCTGCGGCTTGTGGTGCTGGTGCAGCACGAAGACCGGCCGACGCTCAGCCATCGACGGCCGCCACCAGCCCGTCGTACGTATCGGCGTCGAAGGCGACCATCCGCGCCTCCTCGACCTCGGTCGGCGTGGAGCGCAGGGTCTCGACCGCGGCTGCGATCGCGTCGTACTTCGGCCAGCCGTAGATCCCTGCACTGACCAACGGAAACGCCACGGACCGCGCACCCAGCTCGTCGGCCACCGCCAGCGCCCTGGCGTAGCAGGTGGTGAGCAGCGACCTGTCCGTCTCGCCCGCCCGGTAGTTCGGGCCCACGACGTGGATCACCCACCGGGCCGGCATCTCTCCCGCCGTCGTCCAGCCCGCATCCCCGGTCGCGAGCCCGTGCGGAAAGCGCCGGATGCTGTCCTCCAGCACGGCAGGTCCGCCGGCCCGGTGGATCGCGCCGTCGACTCCCCCACCTCCGCGCATCGCCCGGTTGGCCGCGTTGACCACCGCGTCCACGTCCTGCTCGGTGATGTCGCCCTCGACCACGGTGATCTCCATCAGGCCTCCTGCAGCAGCCGCAGCACCGCACGCTCCAGGATCGTCTGCCGCTCGTCGGGCGTGGCCGTCTTGCGGCGGCTGGCGGCCTTGATCGTGCGGCCCTCCTCGTAGGCGTCCACGACCCGGGGGTCGACGTACGACGAGCGGGCGAGTGCCGGGCTGTTCCCGAGGAACTCCGCGACCTCCTTCATCGCCCTCACCTCGGCCCGCTTCCGCGACGCCCCGGTCTCGCCCGGCTCGTCGCTCTGCGCAAGTGAGGCCGCGGCGATCACGGTCGCGTGCCAGGTACGGAAGTCCTTCGCTGTGGCGTCGAGCCCCGTCGTACGTCGGACGTAGTCGTTGACGTGCACGGAGTCGAGGTCGTGCCAGCGTCGGCCCTCCTTCCAGGCCAGCAGCTCCTCGTCGACCGGCCCGCGGCGGCGGCGCATCCGCTCGATGGCCTCGACCGTCGCCCGGTCGTCGATGGTGATGGAGTGCTCGATCCCGGACTTCCCGACGAAGCGGAAGACCATCGTCGACCCCTGCCTGCGCACGTGTTGCCGCTGCAGCGTGGTCAGCCCGAAGCTGCCGTTCTCCTCGGCGTACACGTCGTTGCCGATCCGGAAGTAGCCGAGGTCGAGCAGGCGTACGGCGACCGCACAGGCCCGGTCCTGGCTCATGCCCTCGGTGCTGAGGTCGACCAGCACCCGCTCGCGAGCCCTGGACAGCACCCTCCCGAAGTCCAGCACCCGCGCGTGCTTGGCGGCGTCGCGCTGGGTTCGCCAGGCCGGGTGGTAGAGATACTGGCGCCGCCCCGCGACGTCGGTGCCTACCGCCTGGAGATGGCCGTTCGGCCACGGGCAGATCCAGACGTCGGTCCAGGCCGGCGGGATCACCAGGTCGCGGGCCCGCTGGGCGTCCTCGTCCGGGAGGCGCGCACCGTGCTCGTCGAGGTAGACGAAGCCCCTGCCGGCGCGGCGGCGGGTCCAGCCCCGGTCGTCGGGTGAGGTCCTCCTCAGCCTCGCCATGGGCTCAGGCTAGTCAGGGTCCCGACGCCCGCCCTCACCCCGAAGGACCGTCCGTCAGCGGGGTCGCAGGGCGCGCAGCAGCACCAGCACGGCGACCACTGCCAGCAGACCCCCGGCGGCCCATGGCCAGACACTGCGGGTCGAGTCGTCCGTGGCCGCGGCCGGGTCCGCCGGGGTGGCTGGCGTCGAGGGCGAGGACGACGGATCCGGCGACGGGCTCGCCGGCGCGACCACACGTCGTACGTCGGCGGGCAGGTGGACCTGCAGGACCGCCGACCGTGGGCCCTCCGACGAGTCGTAGACCGAGCCGTCGGTGGCGACCGCGATCCCCTCGCCCTGCCGCTGGGCCGGAAGCGCGAACGACCCGGTCTCGCGCAGCGACGGCCAGTCGTAGACGGTGGCGGAGTTGTAGTTGCGCACCACCAGGTGCCGCCCGTCCGGGAAGAACGACCCGTCCGTCGCGATCGACAGGACGTGGCCGACGGCGTGCATCGGGTTGGTGCGGGTGGCCGAGAGGTGCCGGGGTACGGCGTACAACGTGCCGCCGAAGACGCCCTTGGTGGCCACGTAGAGGCGTCCGGACACGGGGTTGCGCACCAGCGTCTCGGCGTCCTTGGCGCCGTCCGGATAGGTGAGCCGGTACGTCGTGGCCTGGACGTCGCGGTCGCCCCGACCGACCGGGACTCGGGTGATCGCGATCGACGTGCGGGTGGCGAGGTTGTCCCCGATGTCCCCCACCCATACCGCGCCGCGACCGGCCGGGGCGAGGGCCTCGCAGTCGATGGGATGGCTCGACCAGTGCGTGACGCCGACGGTGTCGCCCGACGCGTCCACCGCGAAGACCCGGCCGCTGTCGCCCGAGTCGTTGGTGGTCAGGAACAGGCCGTCCTCGACGACCAGGGCGCTGGACTCGACGATCGCGGGATCCGCGAAGGTGAGCACGTGGGTGCCGGACGTCCCCGAGGCGCTGGCGACACCGACCACGAAGGGCGCCATCACGGCCAGGGCGGCCAGGCAGTTACGCATCGCCCCGTACATCACCCGGGAGCTCGCCCAGCCGTTCGCCCAGCAGTTCACCCAGCAGTTCACCCAGCCGCGGGTGCACCCCCCAGGCCGTCACCAGCTCGTCGTACTCCCGGCGGGTGCTGCCTCCCGTGAAGGGGCGGCCGGTGCGCACGGCGCGCAGGAGCGTGTTGCGGGGAGTGTGCTGG
>DAINSL010000051.1:12954-20094 GCA_036741335.1 Nocardioides sp.
CCGGTACCGCAGTAGCCCATCGCGTACGTCACGCCGCTCGAGCGGCCGATGTGTGGCATGCGGTCGAATGTGAAGCCCACCTTCCCGCCCCAGGCGTAGTCGACGCGATAGCCGGCCAGCCGCAGCAGCGACGCCCGCAGGCCGTCGGTGAGCGTGTCGGCGAAGCGCTCGCGGAGGATGCCGTGCCGGGTCAGCGCGGCGTACGGCGCGGGCGTGGGTTGGCGCCGCAGCTGGGCGGCGATGTCGTGATGGCAGCACGGAGCGGCCAGGACCAGCGCGGTCTCCCACTCCACCGCGCGCCCCAGCGCGTCGTCGGTCGCCGTGTCGCAGGCGTGCAGGGCGAGCACCACGTCGGGGCTGACCTCCAGCGTCACCCCGTCGATGGAGTCGGCCACGAACGTCGCGTCGACGCCGAGCTCGGCCGCGATCTTGCGGTTGTGGTCGCGCGACTGCTCCCGGTGGTCGACACCGGTCAGATGCACCGGGAGGCCACGCACTCCGCTGAGGAAACGCTCGGTGACGAAGGTCAGGTAGGCGTTGCCGCAACCCAGGTCCACCACCTGGAGCGGCGCCTCCGCGGTGGGACGACGCAGGTGGCCCTTGTCGATCGCGTCACCGATCGATGCGTCGAGGATGCGGAGGAACTCCTCGACCTGGCGGTACTTCCCCTGCCGGCTCGGTTTCATCCGGCCCTCGTGGTCGCTGAGCCCGAGCGCCCGGAACACCGGGTCGTCCTCGGGTAGCAACCGGAGCTTGTCGCGGTCGTGGCTGCGGTCCGGCTCCGCCTCCTGGGCGCGGGTGTGCACGACCGCTTCGAGCTTCTTGGTCACCCGCACCTGGTGGCTCTCGCTGGTGGTGTCGACCTGCCAGTTGCCGAACGGCTGGTCCAGCAGGTCGTCGAGCGCCGCCCGGGCGGCATCTCCCACCGGGTGGTTGTGGGTGTGTGCCTGCGCCTCGTCGTACATCGTGACCTGGAGATGGCGCCCGGAGCCGAGGTCGACGTACCTCAGCTCGGCACGGCGCCAGGTCGGTGTGGTGCCCTTCTGCCTTCCGGACGCGACGGCCCGCACCAGCGTCTGGTCGTCGAGGATCACCGCACGCATCCGCGACAGCGCGCGCAGCAAGGGCTCGCTCATCTGTTGAGCACCGAGGCGATCACGACGATCAGCAGCAGGCCGACCAGCGCGAGCGGGATGACGAGTCGCCGGTGCCGGGGGTTCACCCGGTGAAGTCTAGGTGTGCGATCAGTGGGGGTCTGACGCGAGAGCCGCGCGTACGACGTCGAGCACCGGCCGCGGACCGGCGTCGATGTCGGCGACGGCGACCCACTCGACGGCGTCGGTCGTGCCGTCCACCTCGGCGACCAGCGGCTGTGCGTCCGGCGCGACCGTGGCGCGGAACAGCAGGTGCACTCCGTGGAAGTCCTCGAAACGCCCCGAGGGCGCCATCCCGCCGAAGTGCAGGTCGTGCACGTCCAGCAGGTCGTCCACCTCGCAGTCGATGCCGCACTCCTCGCGGACCTCACGGACCAGTCCCTCGCGCGGTGACTCGCCGTGCTCGAGGCCGCCACCGGGGAGGGTCCAGGAGCCGGAGTGGAAACCGCGGTCGGAGATCCGCGTCAGCAGCACCGTCTCGTCGCGCCGGATCAGCGCGTAGACACCCACCCGCTGCAACCGGAAGGAGACGTGGTCGGCCAGCGCCTCCTGGACCACGTCGGTCACCGGCAGGGCCCCGGACAGCACGTCGGCGACGGGGTGCCACGCGGCGGCCATCGTGGAGCCGTCGACCTCGAGCACGCGTGGCGACGGAGCGTCCAGCGGCACCCACGCGTCGTACACGATGCGCAGCGCCTGGTAGTTCCACCGACGACCCTGCCGCCACATCGAGGGCAGGTGCGCGGAGTAGACGTGGGCGGTGTCGCCGACCTCGGCGTCGAGGCCGGTCTCCTCGCGGATCTCACGGACCAGAGCGTCACGCGGGTTCTCGCCGTGGTCGAGGCCGCCACCGGGCAGATGCCACTTCTCGTCGGCGGAGACCCGCCTGGCCAGCCGCGTGAGCAGGATCTGCTCGTTGCGGAGGATCAACGCGTACGACGCGACCCGCTGCAGCTCCGGCAGGTGCTTGGGCATCGGGGCGCTTTCCAGGGGTGAGGGTCGGCTCCATCCTGTCAGGCGAACGGCGGGCGCGCGTCCCGCCCGTGCGAGTGTCGTCCCGCCCAGCGCCAGATCCGCGCGGCGCGATCGCGGTCCTCGTCGGTGACCAGGTTGCCCATCCAGCGCAGGGCCAGGGTCATCATCCAGTCCGACCGCATCCCGGCCGGCCCGATCGCGGCCAGCACCCTCGGCACGGTGACCAGACCGGCCAGCCGTCGCGCGATGGAGAACGACTCGCCATAGTGGTGGGTGAGCGTGGCCGGCCAGGCCGTGGCCAGGTCGTCGCCGATGGCCATCAGCTCGGCGACCAGACGGCCACCCTCGAGGCCGTAGTCGATGCCTTCGCCGTTGAGCGGGTTCACGCAGGCGGCCGCATCGCCGACCAACGCCCAGTTGGGCCCGGCCACGCCGGTGACCGCGCCGCCCATTGGGAGCAGGGCGCTGGTGGGGGCGCGGAGCTCGTCACCGAGTCCGAACGGCGCGCGCTGCTGGTCGGCGTACGACGTCATCAGCTGCTTGATCTGGAGCCTGGCCGGGCGCCGGGCGGTGGCCAGCGTCCCGACGCCGAGGTTCATCTCGCCGTTGCCGAGCGGGAAGAGCCAGCCGTAGCCCGCGAGCACCTCGCCCCGCTCGCCACGCAGCTCGAGGTGCGAGCTGATCCAGGGATCGTCGGACACCGTCGAGGTGACGTAGCTGCGTCCGGCCACGCCGTAGACGGTGTCGCGGTGCCACTCGCGGCCGAGCACCTTGCCGAGAGGTGAGCGGACCCCGTCGGCGACGATCAGCCGACGGCAGTCGACCTCCTGCGTCTCGTCGCCGCGTCGGAAGACGACGGTGGAGACCCGCTCGCCCTCGCGCCGTACGCCGACCGCGCGGACGCCGTCCATGGCGCGGGCACCGGACTTGATCGCCGTGGTGCGCAGGTGGTCGTCGAGCTCGGTGCGGGCCACGGCCGAACCCCAGTTCGGCAGGGTGCCGCCCGGCCACGGCAGCAGCAGCGTCCGGCCGAACCCGTGCGCGCGCAGCCCCTGGTTGACCACGTGGGCGCGCAGCCAGTCGCCGAGTCCGAGCCGCTCCAGCTCGCCGGTCGCACGAGGAGTGAGCCCGTCGCCGCAGGTCTTGTCGCGCGGGAAGACGGCCGCGTCGGTGAGCAGCACGTCGATCCCGTGCCGCGCCAGCCACGCCGCGGTGGCCGATCCGGCCGGGCCGGCGCCGACGACCAGGACGTCGGTCTGCTCGCGGGCGGTCATGCCCCGATTCTCTCAGGAGCCGTGCGCCTACCCGGAATCCGGGGCGGCGCTGGTCGGGGTAGCTCAGACCCAGATTGCGGCGGGCAACCTGTCCGAGAACGTCTCCGGGGGGTCCGGGAGCGACTCCGCCACCCCGGTGGCGACACGCCGCGCGGTCCAGGCCGCGGCGCAGGCATCGAGGAGGTCGGCCGCGCCGTACCCCTGGCCGCGGACGTACGCCGGCGGCACGATGCCGACGGACCGGAGCGCCACCGCCCGCGCCTCGAGCCCGGCCGCCGTGCGCTTGGCCGGCACCACACAGTCCGCGTCGATGTCCGCGAAGCTGACCTCGGGGTGCACCTCGACGATCCGGGACGACCTCGGAGAGCGGACGTAGGCGTCGACCTCGAGGATCTTGGGGATCAGCCCGAACGCCTGGACGGAGATGCCGACCCGGCCGGTTGCGGCGCGGTTGGCCGCGCTGGCCTTCGCATGGGTCTTCGCGGCGCAGGCGGCCCGGGTCGGAGCCGGGAAGACCGACGACTTGCGCCCGGTGGGCAGTCGCTGCCGAGCAAGCCGGTCCGCTTGGCGCGGTGCGTCGTCGGGCAGCCCGATCGGGATGTCGATCCCCACCGTGGCCAGGTCCGGGTGGGCGAGCCGTGCCGCGGTCACCAGGTCACCGATCGTGCCGCCGACGATGGCGGTCGCGGAGTCGCCGGCGAGGACGACACCGACCCAGCCGGCCCGGCAGCCGTCCACGCCGAGCACCACCCCGTCGTACCGAGCCGCAGCCGGGCCCGTCGCGGCCACCTGCTCGAGCCGGGACACCAGATCGCCGACCATCCCGTCGAGGGCGAGCAACGCTCGTCCGAGGGTGCCTACGACCCGGCCAGCCGCCACCTGGAGGTCGTCGATGACGATCTTGTCCTCACTCATGCCGTCATTGGAACACGGACGGCGGCGTAGCGCGCCGGGGTACGACGAAGGGCCGGGCCGCCGAAGCGGACCCGGCGCTCGCGGACCAGCGTGAGCCAGAGGTCAGTTCTGGTACGAGCCGAAGTCGAAGTCGTCCAGCGCCACGGCCTGGCCGCTGCCGGAGTTCCCGAACTCGTAGTCGTAGGAGTCATAGCCGGTGACGGCGTACGCCGCGGCGCGCGCCTCCTCGGTCGGCTCCACCCGGATGTTGCGGTAGCGCTCCAGACCGGTGCCGGCCGGGATCAGCTTGCCGATGATCACGTTCTCCTTCAGGCCACGCAGGCTGTCGGAGCGGGCGTGGATCGCGGCATCGGTGAGCACCCGGGTCGTCTCCTGGAAGGAGGCGGCCGAGAGCCACGACTCGGTCGCGAGCGACGCCTTGGTGATGCCCATCAGCACCGGGCGACCCGAGGCCGGCTTGCCGCCCTCGGAGACCACCCTGCGGTTCTCCTCCTCGAAGCGGACGCGGTCCACCAGGTCCGACGGCAGCAGGTTGGTGCCGCCCGACTCGATCACCGTGACCCGGCGCAGCATCTGCCGCACGATGATCTCGATGTGCTTGTCGTGGATCGACACGCCCTGGCTGCGGTAGACGGCCTGGACCTCTTCGACCAGGTGCTCCTGGGCCTTGCGGACACCGAGGATGCGCAGCACCTCGTGGGGCTCGGGCGTCCCGACCGTGAGCATGTCGCCGACCTCGATGTGGTCGCCGTCGGCGACCAGCAGGCGGGACCGCTTCGACACGGGGTACTCGAGCACCTCGGAACCGTCGTCGGGGGTGACCAGGACCTTGCGGGTCTTGTCGGTCTCCTCGATCTCGACCCGGCCGGCGGCCTCGGAGATCGGCGAACGTCCCTTGGGTATGCGCGCCTCGAAGATCTCCTGGACACGCGGCAGACCCTGCGTGATGTCGTCGGCCGAGGCCACACCACCGGTGTGGAACGTCCGCATCGTCAGCTGGGTGCCGGGCTCACCGATCGACTGGGCCGCGATGATGCCGACGGCCTCACCGATGTCCACCATCTTGCCGGTGGCCAGCGAGCGGCCGTAGCACTTGGCGCACGTGCCGGTCTTGGCCTCACAGGTCAGCACCGAACGCACCCGGACCATCTCGATCCCGGCCGCGACCAGCTCACCGATCTTCACGTCACCGAGGTCGTCACCCGCGGATGCCAGCACGTCGCCGGTCTCCGGATGGACGATGTCGACCGCGGTGGTGCGGGCGTACGCCGAGGTCTCGACGTTGTCGTCCTTGCGGACGGTGCCGTCCTCGGCGCGTACGCCGATCCGCTTGTCCATGCCGCGCTCGGTGCCGCAGTCCTCCTCGCGGATGATGACGTCCTGCGACACGTCGACCAGACGACGGGTCAGGTAACCCGAGTCCGCCGTACGCAGCGCGGTGTCGGCCAGGCCCTTGCGGGCGCCGTGGGTGGAGATGAAGTACTCCAGCACCGACAGGCCCTCGCGGAAGTTCGCCTTGATCGGCCGCGGGATGATGTCGCCCCGCGGGTTCGCCACCAGACCTCGCATGGCCGCGACCTGCCGGATCTGCATCATGTTTCCCGAGGCACCGGAGTTGACCATCATGAAGATGGGGTTCCTCTTGTCGAAGGACTTCTCCATCTCCTTGGCCACCTCGTTCGAGGCCTGGGTCCAGATCTCCACCAGCTCCTGGCGACGCTCCTCGTCGGTGACGAGACCGCGCTCGAACTGCTTCTGCACCTTGGTGGCCTGGTCCTCGAAGACGGCCAGGATCTTGGCCTTGTTGTGCGGCGTGGTGACGTCGTCGATCGAGACGGTCACGCCCGACCGGGTCGCCCAGTGGAAGCCGGTGTCCTTGAGGGCGTCCAGCGACGCCGCGACCTCGACCTTGGTGTAGCGCTCGGCCAGGTCGTTGATGATCGCGCCCATGGCCTTCTTGCCCACTTCGTAGTTCACGAAGGGGTAGTCGGCCGGCAGGGTGTCGTTGAAGATCGACCGACCCAGGGTGGTGTCCAGCGTGATCGACTGGCCGTCCTCCCAGTCCGCGCCGAGATCGAGCTCGAGCGGCGGCACGATGTCGTTGAACCGGATCTTCACCTTGCTCTGCATCGAGATCTCAGCGCGGTCGAGGGCCATGATCGCCTCGGCCTGCGACGAGAAGGCACGGCCTTCGCCGGGCTCGCCGTCGCGGTCGGTGGTCAGGAAGAACAGCCCGATGATCATGTCCAGCGTCGGCATGGTCACCGGCCGCCCGTCGGACGGCTTGAGGATGTTGTTCGTCGACAGCATCAGGATCCGAGCCTCGGCCTGCGCCTCGGCGGACAGCGGCAGGTGCACCGCCATCTGGTCTCCGTCGAAGTCGGCGTTGAACGCCGAGCAGACCAACGGGTGGATCTGGATCGCCTTGCCCTCGATCAGCTGGGGCTCGAAGGCCTGGATGCCCAGGCGGTGCAGTGTGGGTGCACGGTTGAGCAGCACGGGGTGCTCGGTGATGACCTCTTCGAGGACGTCCCAAACCACGGCGTACCGGGACAGCCCGGACGTCGCGCGCTCGACCATCCGCTTGGCGGACTTGATGTTCTGGCTGTGCGACAGGTCGACCAGCCGCTTCATCACGAAGGGCTTGAACAGCTCCAGCGCCATCTGCTTGGGCAGACCGCACTGGTGCAGCTTCAGCTGCGGGCCGGACACGATGACCGAGCGACCGGAGTAGTCGACGCGCTTGCCGAGGAGGTTCTGACGGAAGCGGCCCTGCTTGCCCTTCAGCATGTCGGACAGCGACTTCAGCGGCCGGTTGCCCG
>DAINSL010000052.1:0-1727 GCA_036741335.1 Nocardioides sp.
GCTACTTGAGGAACTTGGAGAAGTCCCGGGGCAGGTCGAGCGCGGCCGCGGCCTTCTCGTAGTCGATCTCCTCGCCGTCCGGGTTGCCGAACGGGCTGCCCGCGGCCGGCGCCTTCTCCCTGGCCGCCTGCGCCTCTACGGCGGCCTTCGCCGGGTTGCCGGAGACGCGGCGGCCCTTGCCCTGCTTGGACCTCGCGGCCTGCTTGGCCTTGCCCCGCTTGCCGCCCGCGGACGCACCGGGCATCCCGGGCAGGCCCGGCATGCCGCCCTTGGCGAACGACATCATCATCTTCCGGGCCTCGAAGAAGCGGTCGACCAGGCTGTTGACGTCGGAGACCTGCCGGCCGGAGCCGCGTGCGATCCGGGCCCGGCGCGAGCCGTCGATCATCTTCGGGTTGGCCCGCTCGTCCGGCGTCATCGACGAGATGATCGCCTGGATCCGGTCGATCTCGCGCTCGTCGAAGTTCTCCAGCTGGTCACGGAACTGCCCCATCCCGGGCAGCATCCCCATGATCTTGGACATCGAGCCCAGCTTGCGCACCTGCTGCATCTGCTCGAGGAAGTCGTCGAGGGTGAACTCCCCGCCCTGCCCGGTCAGCTTGGAGGCCGCCTTGAGAGCCGTCTCCTGGTCGAAGCTCTTCTCGGCCTGCTCGATCAGGGTCATGACGTCGCCCATGTCGAGGATGCGCGACGCCATCCGGTCGGGGTGGAAGACGTCGAAGTCGGTCAGCTTCTCCCCCGCCGACGCGAACATCACCGGCTTGCCGGTAAGGCTGGCGATGGAGAGCGCGGCACCACCGCGGGCGTCGCCGTCGAGCTTGGTCAGGACCACGCCGTCGTACCCCACGCCGTCGAGGAACGCCTGGGCCGTGGTGACGGCGTCCTGGCCGATCATCGCGTCGACGACGAAGAGGATCTCGTCGGGACTGACCGCATCGCGGATGTCGGCCGCCTGCTGCATCAGCTCGGAGTCGACGCCGAGCCGGCCGGCGGTGTCGACGATGACGACGTCGTAGAGCTTGCGGCGCGCCTCCTCGATGGAGTCGCGCGCCACCGCGACCGGGTCGCCGACGCCGTTGCCCGGCTCGGGCGCGAAGACGGGTACGCCGACTCGCTCACCGTTGATCTGCAGCTGGTTGACGGCGTTGGGGCGCTGGAGGTCGGCCGCGACCAGCACGGGCTGCTTGCCCTGCTCCTTGAGCCACAGCCCGAGCTTCGCGGCCAGCGTCGTCTTGCCGGAGCCCTGGAGGCCGGCCAGCATGATCACGGTCGGGGCCGCCTTGGCGTAGCGCAGGCGACGGGTCTCGCCGCCGAGGATCGTGACCAGCTCCTCGTTGACGATCTTGACGACCTGCTGGGCGGGGTTCAGCGCCTGGCTGACCTCCTCGCCGCGGGCTCGCTCCTTGACGGCGTCCACGAACCGGCGCACCACCGGCAGTGCGACGTCGGCCTCCAAGAGGGCGATCCGGATCTCGCGCGCGGCCGCGTCGATGTCGGCCTCGGAGAGGCGGCCCTTGCCGCGGAGGTTCTTGAAGGTGTCGGCGAGCCGGTCGGAGAGCGTGGCGAACAAGGCAGTCCTCGGGGTGGGTGGTGCGGGGTGCCAGCCTAACCGGCACCCCACCGCCGGCCCGACTCCGCGCACGTCGTACCGCACGATGACGGGATAGTCCCCGACCTTTTGGTCGTGATCTCGGCCGATGACACGACCAAAAGGTCGGGGACTATCC
>DAINSL010000052.1:1737-19021 GCA_036741335.1 Nocardioides sp.
CCGCCTCGGCCGCGCGGGTGTCGGTGAGCGACCCGGCCTGGGCCTCCTGGACGTAGAACACGTCGACGGCCTGGGGGCCGAGGGTGTTGACGTGGGCCGAGGTCACGGCCAGGTCGAGGGCGGCCAGGGCGGCGCAGACCTGGTGGACGACGCCGGGCCGGTCGGCGGTGCGCACCTCGAGCACCGTGGCCCGGGCCGACGCCTCGGGACGTACGACGACGGACGGCGCGATCCCGGAGGGGTCGCCCCTGAGCCGGGCAGCGGGGTCGACCCGCCCGGCCACGATCGCCTCGAACCGGTTGCGCAGCACCGCCGCGTCGAGATGTTCGTCGGCCACGTCCCAGACCGACACCCCGACGTCGTCCTGCGACCACGCCCGCGCGGACCTGATCGACGTGCGCTGCAGGGCGAACAGGGCGGCCGCATCCGCCAGCAGCCCGACCCGGTCGGGGGCGAGCACGGTGACCCGCGCTCCCCCTTCGGCCGGTTCGACCCGGATCGACACCGCGCCGCGGCGTACCTCCCGTGGGATCTCGACAGCATCGGGACGGTCGTCGACGGTGGACGGCTCACCGAGCAGGGCCGATGTCCGCGCCGCAACCTGGCGGACCAGCCCGGCCCGCCAGGTCGACCAGGCCTTTGGTGAGGTCGCCCGTGCGTCCGCCTCGGTGAGGGTCAGCAGCAGCGACAACGCTTCGGCGCTGTGGATCCGGTCGGCGACGTGCCGGGCGGTGGCCGGATCCTCGGGGTCGCGGGTGGTCGCGGTGTCGGCGAGCAGCAGGTGACGGCGTACCACGAGCCCGACGAGCGCGACCGCTTCGTCGTCGAACCCCATCCGCCGGGCGATCTCCCGGGCCAGCGGCTCACCGGCGACGCTGTGCTCGGTCAGCCCGCCCTTGCCGATATCGTGCAGGAGGGCAGCCACGAGCAAGACGTCGGGTCGGGACACCTCACGGATCAGAGCGGCCGCCTCCATGCAGGTCTCGACGACGTGCCGGTCGACGGTGAACCGGTGGATGGCCGAGGCATGCGGCAGCAGCCGGATCCGCTCCCACTCCGGGAGCACGGCCTCGAGCGCCCCCGTCTCCTCCAGCGTCTCCCAGACCGGCAGCATCCCGGGACCCGCGGCGAGCAGCCGCACCAGCGCCTGCCGCGCGGCCGCGGGCCAGGGGTCGGGCAGGGCCGGAGACTCGGTCACCAGCCGGACGGCGGTCGCCGGGGCGAGCTCGACATCCCGCTCGGCGGCGATCGCCGCCGCGCGCAGCAGCAGGGTGGGGTCCTCGGCGGGCCGGGCGTCGCGGGTGAGGACGACCTCGCCACCGGACAGCGCCACTCCGGGCTCGATCGCCTCCAGCTCCGGGCGGCGGGCCGAGGTCGGCCGAGCCAGTACGCCGTCGACACGGCGCCAGGTGAGTCGGGACAGATGGGTGATCCGCCGACCCAGCTCCCGCACCTGGCGTTGCGCCTGCCCGGCGTCGGCCAGACCGAGGGCCTCGCCCAGCTCGTCCCACATCTCGGGCGCGATCCGGTCGGTTGCCCGCCCGGCGACACCGTGCAGCACGTCGCGAAGATCGAGCAGGGTGCGGCGGGATCGCTCGAGGTCGACGTGGGGTACGTCGACCAGCCAGGTCGCCACCAGCGCCTTGAGCACGGTGGCGTCGCGCAGACCGCCCTCGGACTCCTTGAGGTCGGGCACCGACAGATGAGCGAGCTCTCCGGTCAGGTCATGGCGCCTGGTGACCAGCTCGCGCAGCGCCGGCAGCCGGTCGCGCGCCGTACGACGCCAGTGCGCGAGCACGGCGGACCGCAGCCGGAGCGTGAGGTTCGGATCGCCGGCCAGGTGCCGGATGTCCAGGAGGCCCAGCGCGACCCGCAGGTCGGCGTCGGCCTGCGCGATCATGTCGGGCTCGGTGCGGACCGAGTGGTCGAGCTTCGCCCCGGAGTCCCAGATCGGGTACCAGATCCGCTCCCCGGCCCCACCCAGGTCGACACCGGGCTCGTGGACCAGCACGACGTCGAGGTCGGAGTACGGCGCGAGCTCGCGGCGACCGTAGCCCCCGACCGCGACCAGGGCGCAACCGGTCTCGGGCGCCCCGGACCCGGCGTACGCCGAGACACAGAGCGCGTCCGCGGCATCGCTCCGGCCCGCCCTGTCCACCACCACAGTGTCCGATCCGGACGGGCACGCGGCAGCCTCGTCCACGACGAACCCCGCCGGCCGCAGGACCGGCGGGGTTCTCATGTCGACCCTCAGATGGCCGCGGAGTCGCGGTCTCCGGTGCGGACCCGCACCACGGTCTCGACCGGACTGACCCAGACCTTGCCGTCGCCGATGCGCCCGGTCTGTGCGGTCTTCTGCACGATGCCGACGATGTCGTCGGCGTCGCCGTCATCGGCCACGATCTCGATGCGGATCTTGGGCACCAGGGCGATGTCGTACTCCGCGCCCCGGTACACCTCCGTGTGGCCCTTCTGGCGGCCGTAGCCGCTGACCTCCGAGACCGTCATCCCGGTGACCCCGAAGGTCTCCAGCGCCTCACGGACCTCTTCCCACTTGTGCGGCTTGATCACCGCGGTGATGAGCTTCATGCCATGGCTCCTTCGGATGAGGTGGCGCTGGAGGTGGAGGTGGACGCGGCGTGCGAGGCGGCGGTCCCACCGAGCACTCCACCCGACCGGCCGTCGAGGTCATAGGCCGACTCGCCGTGCTCGGCGAAGTCGATGCCGTCGATCTCGGCGTCCTCGGTGACCCGCCAGCCGATCGTGTACTTGATCGCGAGACCGATCAGCGTGGTGAGGACACCGGTCCAGACCACCGTGAACAGGACACCCATGAGCTGGTGGCCCAGCAGGGTGGCGTTGCCGCCGTAGAAGAGGCCGTTCATGGTGCCGAACAGGCCGTCGACGCCCTGGGGCGACTTGTCGGTGCCGACGAACCCGATCAGCACACAGCCCAGGATGCCGCCGACCAGGTGGACGCCGACGACGTCCAGCGAGTCGTCGAGCCCGAACTTGTACTTGAGGCCGACCGCGTAGGCGCAGCCCGCGCCGGCGGCCGCGCCGACGATCAGAGCGCCGACGGTGTTGACCGCGCCGCAGGCCGGGGTGATTGCCACCAGACCGGCCACGACGCCCGAGGCCGCGCCGAGGGAGGTCGCCTTGCCGTGCATGATCCGCTCCATCAGCAGCCAGGCGAGCATCGCCGCCATCGTGGCCAGCGTGGTGTTCATGAACGTCACGCCGGTCTCGCTGTAGAACTGGGCGGAGAACTTCGCCGGGCTGCTCAGCGCGTCGGAGGTGAAGACGATCGAGCCGACGTTGAAGCCGTACCAGCCGAACCACAGCATGCCCGCGCCGATCATCGTGAGCGTCAGGTTGTGCGGCTTCATCGGGTCGCGCATGAAGCCGACCCGTTTGCCGATGATCAGCGCCAGCACGCCGCCGGCGATACCGGCGTTGATGTGCACGACCGTGCCACCGGCGTAGTCGAGGTTCGCGAACTTCGAGTAGAACCAGCCGCCGCCCCACACGTTGTGCGCGATCGGGAAGTAGCACAGCGTGACCCAGATCGGCAGGAAGACGATCCACGACGAGAGCTTCACGCGATCGGCGATCGCGCCCGAGATCAGTGCCGCCGTGATCACCGCGAAGGTGAGCTGGAACAGCACGTAGATGTAGTTGCCGTGCGAGACGCCCGAGAGGCCGAACCTGCTGAACGGGTTGGCGATCAGCTTGCCGTTGCCGTTGCCGATGCCGTCGCCGCCCCAGCCCTCGGACCAGCCCCACAGCACGAAGACGATGCCGACGACAGCCAGCGATATGTACGACATCATCATCATGTTGAGGACGGACTTGGACCGGGTCATGCCGCCGTAGAAGAGGGCGAGCGCCGGCGTTGTCATCATCAGGACGAAGGCCGTCGCCACGATCATCCAGGCGTAGTAGCCGTCCATGGAACCTCCAGGAATCTTGTCCAGATGGGTGACCCGTGGCCGGACGACGTCGTCCGGGCGAGGTCACCCTGTTGCGGACAGAGTGGGCGATCGAGGTTTCGTCGTACGACGTGGCGTGTTGCCGTCGTGCAACGTTCTGGTGTCCGTGTGTTACGGACCTGTGAACTCGCCGCCTGAGTCACCCAGAAGGGGCGCCACGGCCTCGGCGAAGCGCGCGGCCATCCGGGCCGGCGGCCGGGCCGCCGCGGCCGCCGCGGCAGAGGCACGGGCCCCGAGTGCGCCGGCGGGATCCTCGACGAGGTCACGGACCGCCGAGCGGAGGGTCTCCTCGAACCTGCCCTCGTCGAACAGCCGGACGTGCGCCTCGCCGTCACGCGACATCAGCGCACCGGCCCGCGTCGCCACGACCGGCAGGCCGAACGTCTCGGCCAGGTGGAAGGAGCCCGAGTTGAGGATCCCGGTGTAGGGCAGCACGGCGAGGTCGGCGGCGCGCAGCCAGACCTGGAGATGGTCGTCGCGAACGCGGCGCCGGTGACTGATGGCGCGGGGCATGGAGGACAGCCGCGCAGCGAAGGCCTCGGACTGTGGATGCCGCCCGACGGGCCCGGCCACGAGCAGGCGCAGTGTCGGGTCGATACCTACGGCGTCCTCCACGAAGTCCAGCAGCTGGTCCAGACCCTTGAGGGACGCATCTGTCCCAGCGCGAGCAGGACCTTCTCACTGGGCAGCAGGCCGAGGCGGCGGCGCGCCCCTTCGCGACTGATCCAGTCCCGGTACACCCCCACGTAGCTGGAGTGAGGGATGCACACCAACCGATCGGGGTCGAGACGGTAGTAAGGCGAGGCGGCCGCCGTGGTGACCTCGGACATCACGTGCACGAGGTCCGCGTGCTCGGCCAGGAGGCCGGCCAGACGGATCTCGGTGTCGACGTAGCGCGCGTCGTGCGGCAGCACGTTGTGCACCGTCCAGACAAGTCGCCCACCCGCGTCGCGAAAGCTCTGGAGACCGTCGGCGAACCGGTCGAGCAGGGCACGCGCTTCCGCGGCGCTGTGTGCCGGCGCCAGCACCGGTGTCGTCCAGTGCAGGTTGAGGACGCCCGGATCTGCCGTGCTCGCCCTTCCCGAGAGGTGGTGGGTCAGGTCGGGGACGGGTCGGGCGACGGCGTCGACGGCCTCCAGGTCACCGAACAGCATCGCCTGGAAGGGATTCCCGCGACGCCAGTCGGGATAGAGGTCGAGCACGCGCCTCACGGGCGGGCTCGCAGGCGAGCCAGCAGCTGTCCGACCCGGCCGTGGCTGCTCGGGCCCTCGCTGCGCGGCCGGTCCTCGGGCGGCGTGACCGCGTCCCGGCGCGACCGCGCCTTGCGGAGGGCCCGGCGCAGTCGCCGTGTCTCCGCGGCGAGCTCCGTCTGCTCCGCCTCGAGGGCGAGGACGCGTTCCTGGAAGGCCGCCCGCTCCTCGCGCAGCAGAGCCCGGGCGCGCTCCAGCTCGGCCTCGAGGCGGGAGCCCTCCACGTCAGACATTCAGGCAGTCCGATCGCGTGTAGTCGGCGATGTCGTCGTTGCGACCGTCGCGGTCGGCCCTCGCATCGGCCTTGGCCCGGGTGACCAGCTCGTCGTAGGCGGGCAACCAGTCCGGGTCCAGCTCCGAGACTCGCGCACGCCAGCGCGTCAGCAGCCGCTGGTCGAGGTCTGCCAGTGCGCGCTCGGGGTCGACACCGAGGCAGTCGCGGGCGAAGAAGTAGCTGTTCCGGGTCAGGTAGTAGACGTGGTACGGCGCGGGGATCACCAGCCCCGAACCCTTCAGGTGCGTCATCCGGGCCCGTGGCTGGACCATCGCCGTCCAGCCCGCAGCCCTCGCCTGCAGACACCAGTCGGTCTCCTCGTAGTACAGGAAGTACCGCTCCGGCAGGAGACCGACCTGCTCGAGCGTCGTGGCTCGGGCCAGAAGCGAGGCGCCGGTGACGTAGTCGGTCTCCCGGGCTCGGCGCGGGGGCGCCTTGGTCTCGAGCCGTCCCTGGGCACGATGCCGGGTGGCGCCCAGGGTCTCGTCGATCACTCCCCCGTCGTACCAGATCCGCGACGGTGATCCGGGGAGCAGCAGCCGTGGCCCCACGACCCCACACGTCGGACGCGAGGCCATGACCCGGAGCAGGTGGCGCAGGGTCGCCGGCTCGGTGCGGGTGTCGGGGTTCAACAGCCACACGAACTCCACGCCGCGGCGGAGCAGGGTGGCGATGCCGATGTTGTTCCCTCCGGCGTAACCGAGGTTGTCGCCCGAGGCGATGACCTCGGCGCGACGACCCACCCCTTCCCGCAAGGCGCTGTGGTCGGGCGTCGCGGATCGGTTGTCGACGACGACGATGTCGAGATCCAGGTCGTCGGACTGCTCCAGGGTGGCCAGGCACTCCAGCGTGTCGGAGGAGTCGCCGTAGTTGAGGATCACCACCCCCGTCCGGGGCGCTCTGTTCATGTCTGCCTGCCAGCGGAGAGAGGGGATGCCTGGACACTACCCCGCGTGAATTCCTCCCCCGCGGGGTGACTTTGTCGCTAGGGCGTGCTTCTTGTACCAGGCGCGGTTGGTGCCGCGCTTATTGGTCCCCTCGCTGTTGCTGCCCTTCTCGATGACGACCAGGTTGTGGTAGCAGTGCACACCGACGATGTTGAGATCGGTGTAGGTCGGCTCGTAGTCCTCGGCCAGGAACTCCTCGTAGTTCAGACCGTCGACCAGCCGCTTGACCATAGCCATCGACGTGTTCGGGTCGTCGAGGTCGAGGCTGCCCTTCCACTGCGGCCAGTAGCTTGTCTGGATGTCCTCGATGACGTAGAGGCCGGCGTCGGCCAGCATCGGGAACAAGATGGCGAAGCTCTTGATGACGTGGGCCGGGCGGTGACTCCCGTCGTCGATGACGATCGTCGGGGCCCCGAACCGCCTGACGAGGCGGCGCATCAGGCGCCGGTCGGTCTGGGAGCCCTGGTACGACGCGATCCGCTCCTCGCGGACGAACGACTTGTCCTGGATGTCGACTCCGACAACCTGCGCCCGGGGGAAGAACCACTTCCACATGCGCAACGACGCACCGCCCTCCCGCTCGCGGGCGTAGCCACCGATGCCCAGCTCGACGACGACCATCTCGCGATCCCGCAGGTGGGCGAAGTGACGCTCGTAGTGCGGGGTGTACCGGTGGATGCCCCACTTGTCACTGCCGAACTCCTGGGCCAGCTCGGTGAGACTCATCCGGGAGTAACGGTTCGCGGCGTGTCGCCGGACGCGGAGCCACCTGCGGGCTCGCCCAGCGAGCCGGCGTACGGGCGAGCGCTGCCGGGCGTCGCTCATCCGAGCAGGGCGTCCACGAAGGCGCCGGCGTCGAACGGCGCCAGGTCGTCGGGCCCCTCGCCGAGGCCGACCAGCTTCACTGGTACGCCGAGCTCTCGCTGCAGGGCCACCACGATCCCGCCCTTGGCCGACCCGTCGAGCTTGGTCAGCACGATGCCGGTGACGTCGACGATCTCGGAGAAGACGCGGGCCTGCACGAGGCCGTTCTGCCCGGTGGTCGCGTCCAGCACGAGCAGCACCTCGGTGACCGGCGCCTGCTTCTCGATCACCCGCTTGACCTTGTCGAGCTCGTCCATCAGGTCGGCCTTGTTCTGCAGTCGGCCTGCGGTGTCGATGAGCACGGTGTCGATGCCGTTGTCCGTGCCCTCCTTGACCGCCTGGAAGGCGACGCTCGCGGGGTCGCCGCCTTCGGGGCCACGCACCACCTCGACGCCCACCCGCTCGCCCCACGTGGCCAGCTGGTCGACGGCTGCAGCACGGAACGTGTCGGCCGCGCCCAGCACCACGGAGCGGCCCTCGGCGACCAGGATCCGGGCGAGCTTGCCGACCGTCGTGGTCTTGCCGGTGCCGTTGACACCGACGACGAGCACCACGCCGGGTGCGCCGTCGGCGCCCGACACCTGAACGCGACGGTCCATGTCCGGGTCGACCAGACGGAGGAGCTCGTCACGGAGCACACCCCGCGGGTCGCCGGCCTCCTTCCCGTCCACCCGGAGCCGGGTGCGCAGGTTGTCCACCAGCTCCTGGGTCGGCGTCACCCCCACGTCGGCGGTGAGGAGGGTGTCCTCGATGGCCTCCCAGGTGTCCTCGTCGAGCCGTTCGCGGGACAGCAAGGACAGCAGGCCACGGCCCAGACCACCCTGGGACCCCGCCAGCCGCTGGCGCAGGCGCACCAGTCGCGACGCCGTACTCTCCGGCCGCTCGAGGGTGGTGGTCGGGGCCGCTTCGACGGCGGCGGACTCGGTGGGTGTCTCGACGTCCGCCTCGGTCGGGGCCGGCGCCATGACATCGGTGCCCGTGCCCGGGCCGCCCCGAGGACGCCGGCCCGTCGCCACCAGACCGGCCACGAGGGCAGCGCCGACGATGACGATGCCGATGATCAGGTAGAGCCACTCACCCATGCGGCCATCCAACCAGAGCACGCCGGGGCGCTCGCACCCCGCCGCCGCGCGCCACTCAGGCCCTGGCGACCGCGCCCAGCGCCGCCAGCGACCCTTCGACCAGGTCTGCGTCGCCGACGACGGCGGTGACCAGGCCGCCCGGCCCCAGCAACGCAACGGACGCCTCGTGCACCTGCTCGGGCGTCACCGCCGCGAGCCGCTGCGGGTGTTCGCGGAGCCAGGAGACGTCCTGGCCGTCGGTGAGCAGGTCCAGCAGCGTGTCGGCGAGACCGGCCTGGGTGGCCGTGGAGAGGGCGATCGAGCCGACGAGGTACTGCGCGGTCGCCTCGACCTCGTCGGCCGAGGGCGGCAGGCTCGCCATCCGGCCCAGCTCGTACGACGTCTCGACCAGTGCCGGCGCGGTCACCTCGGTGGCGACTTCGGCCGCGATCGTCAGCCAGGACGCCGCAGCGGCGTGGTTGACCATGCTGTAGGGGCTGTACGTGTAGCCCTTGTCCTCACGGATGTTGGTGACGAGACGCGAGGAGAAGTAGCCACCGAAGAGCGCGTTGGCGACCTCCGCCGCGGGGTACGTCGGGTCGCTTCGGCTCGGCGCCGGGCCGCCGAGTCGCAGGTTGGACTGCACGGCTCCCGGACGGTCGACCAGCACGAGCGGCCCCGGCTCCAGGGCCGGCACCGACGGCACCCGCGAACCCGACCCGCCCGAGGTCCAGCCGGCCCACGCCCGCTCGACCAGGTCGAGCGCCCGCGCGGGTCGCAGGTCGCCCACCAGGACCAGCAAAGCGCCGTCCGGACCGACCCGGCGACGGTGCGCGGCGCGCATCGACGAGGCCGGCACCCCGAGGACGTCGTCGGGTGTGGGCAGCTCACGACCGTAGGGATGCGAGCCGAAGGCGCGTCGGCGCCAGGCCTCGTCCGCGACCACGCCGGGCTGCGACAGCGCACGCCGGAGCGCGTCCGCGAGGCGGTCCGCCTCGCGCTCCACCGCGCTACGCGGGTACGACGAGGACGTCAGCACCTCTCCCGCCAACCCGAGCAGCGCGCTCAGCTCGTGGCCCAGCGAGTCGCCGGCCATGGCCAGCCCGTCGGCGTCGGCGTACACACGCAACGAGCCGCCGATCCGCTGCAGCGCCTCGGCCAGCTCACCCTGCGTGCGCTCTGCGGTCCCCAGCAGCATCGACCGCTGGAGGAGCACGACTCGGGCGAGGTCGGCGTCGCGGCGCACGGCGGTCGGGATCCGCATCCGGAGCTGCACCAACGGCACCGAGGCCCGGCGTACGGCGACGACCCGGAGGCCGTTCGGCAGCACCCGCTCCGCGACCGATGGCAGCCTCGGTCGGCGAGGACGGGTGAGACCGGGGACCTCGCGCGGCTTCGGTGGCCGACGCGCGGGGCTCATCGCGCACCGTCCGGGACCACGTCGAGGCGGGCTCGGGAGTCAGGTCTCAGCGTCGCCGCCGCGGCGGCGACCTGCTCGGCGGTGACCTCGGCAAGCAGCGCCGGCATCTCACCGACCAGCTCAGCGCGCCCGCGCTGCTGCTCGTAGGACGCCATGGCCAGGGTGCGGGCGAGCACGTGGTCGGCGCGCTGGAGCATGGCCGAGGCGGTCCGCGCGCGGATCCGGTCGAGCTCGGCCTCCGGGACGCCGTCGGTGGCGATGCGGTCCAGCTCCTCGTCGACGGCTGCGACGACCCGGTCCGCGGCGACGTCGTCGCTGTGATGCGCCAAGATGATCATCGCGGTCGGGTGGCGGACGTCGAACGCCTCTTCCATGAAGGCCAGATGGGCGCCGATGTCGGTCGCCGAGCGGTCGTCCTGCACGAGCCGTCGCCGCAGCCGCGACGCGTCGCCGGCCGACAGCACCGACGCCAGCAGGACGTGCGGAAGATAGGCGTCGAGGTCCGCCGGGTCGGGGACCCGCCAGCCGAGCGCGATCGCGGGTGCCGGAGCGAGCGGGTCGCGATGCTCGGCACGCCGCTCCGAGGTGGGGGCGGGCTCCTCGAAGTCGGGTCGCTGCGGTACGTCGCGGCGGGGTACGTCGCCGAAGTGCTGCCGGACCAGCCGCATCGCCTGGTCCGCGTCGAGATCGCCGCCGATCGCGAGGACCGCGTTACCCGGTGCGTAGTAGGCGTCGAAGAAGTCGCGCGCGTCGTCGACGGTGGCGCTCTCGAGGTCCTCGAAACCGCCGTAGCCGTTGTGGGCGTTGGGGAACGTCTCGAAGAGCACCGGTGGGAGCGTCAGCCACGGGAAGCCGCCGTACGGCTGGTTCAGGACGTTGACCCGGATCTCCTCCTTCACCACGTCGAGCTGGTTGGCGAGGTTCTCCTCCGTCACCGCGGGAGCCCGCATCCGGTCGGCCTCGAGGAACAGCGCGCGCTCGAGCGCGTTGGAGGGCAGGGCCTCGTAGTAGTTGGTGAAGTCGAGCCGGGTGGACCCGTTGAGCGAGCCGCCCGAGGACTGCACGTAGCGGATGTGCTCCATCTTCCCCAGCGACACCGAGCCCTGGAACATCAGATGCTCGAAGAGGTGGGCGAAGCCGGTCCGGCCCTCGGGCTCGGACCGGATGCCGACGTCGTAGTAGACGGCGACGGCCACGACCGGCGACGAGCGGTCGGGTGCGATCACGACGCGCAGCCCGTTGCGCAGCGTGGCGCGTTCGACGGCGTACGACGAGGGGGCGATGGCGGTGCTGGGGCCCATGCCCGCGACCGTACCCTGACCCGTTGTCGGCGGGCCGGACTCAGCCGTCGCGGTGCGTCGGGCCCGTGCTCTCGGCCTCGGTGAAGGTGATGTTCAGGGGGCCGGGCTCGGGCTCGGTGGACTCCTCGGCGGTGTTGTCGAGCGTCGGGGCCGACTCGACGCCCTTGCGCATGACGTCGCCCAACCACGGCGCGGCGGGGAGCTCCTCACCGCGGTGGGGGAAGGCGACGTACAGCACCACCAGACCGGCCAGCACCAGGATCACGAGCATCGCGATGACAAGGGGCCACATGTCTTTACCATGACACACGGGGGCACATCGCTGGTCGGCTGCACCTTCAATCGTTTCACCGTAGCAACGCGCTCGCCGCCGCCCGGACCTCCTCCGGAAGGGCTGTGACCGGCCGCGCCGGGTCGGTGTTGTCGACGTACACCATGGCGACTCGCCCCTCGGCCGCCGCGTCGTCGCCGTCGCCCTGGAAGAGGCCGACCCGATAGGTCACCGAGGACCGCCCGATGCGATCCACGACGACCCCGAGGTCGATCGGGGCGGGGTAGGTGAGCTCGCGGAAGAAGCGGCAGGACGCCTCGGCGAAGACGCCGATCGCGTCGAGGGTGTCCGCGGCGGCCCCGACCGCGTCCTGGAGATGCAGGTCGATCGCGGTGTCGATCAGCTCGAAGTAGCGCGCGTTGTTGAGGTGCCCGAAGCCGTCCATGTCCGCCCAGCGGGTGGTGGCCGTCGACCAAAGCACGAAGCCGGACCGCGTCGGACGCGGCGGGCGGGCCGGCTGGGCAGGGTCGTGGGCCACGGGGTCATTGTGGCGGATGCGCTCGCCTGCCGGCAGGCGGTCAGAGTCAGGCAGGCTCGCGGAGCCGCTGGCTGATCACCGTCGAGACGCCGTCACCGCGCATGGTCACGCCGTAGAGCGCGTCCCCGACCTCCATCGTGCGCTTCTGGTGGGTGATCACCAGCAGCTGGCTGGTCTCGCGCAGCTCCTCGTAGATCTCCAACAGGCGGCCGAGGTTGGTGTCGTCGAGCGCGGCCTCGACCTCGTCGAGGATGTAGAACGGCGAGGGCCGGGCCTTGAACAGCGCCACCAGGAACGCCACCGCGACCAGCGAGCGCTCACCGCCCGACAGCAACGACAACCGCTTCACCCTCTTGCCGGGTGGCCGCGCCTCCACCTCGACCCCCGTCGCGAGCATGTCGGAGGGGTCGGAGAGCACCAGGCGCCCCTCGCCCCCGGGGAACAGCCGCGCGAAGGTCGTCTCGAAGGTGGCCGACACGTCGGCGTACGCCTGTGCGAAGACCTCCTGCACGCGGGAGTCGACCTCGCGGATGATGTCGAGCAGGTCGCGGCGCGTGGCCCTGAGATCCTCCAGCTGCTCGGTGAGGAACTTGTGCCGCTCCTCCAGCGCCGAGAACTCCTCCAGCGCGAGCGGGTTCACCCTGCCGAGCATGGCCAGTGACCGCTCGGCCCTGCGGAACCGCTTGGTCTGCTCGTCCCGGTCGTACGGCGAGGGGTCCGGCACCGATTCGTCGTCGCCGACCTCGCCGGTGAAGGGCACCAGCTGGTCGGGGCCGTAGTCGGTCACCAGGCTGGTCTCGTCCAGCCCGAGCTCGTCGACCGCCCGGTCGGTCAGCTGCTCGATCCGCATCCGCTGCTGGGTGCGTGCCATCTCGTCACGGTGGACGGAGTTGACCAGCTCGTCGTGCTCGCGGGCGAGGTCGCGAAGGGCCGCGCGAACCGCCAGCAGCTCCTGCTCCCGCTCCCCCCGCGCCGCCTCGGCACGCGTGCGCGCCTCCGCGGCCCGATGCACCGAAACCTCCAGCCTGGCCAGTACCACCGTCACCGCAGCCCCCACCGCCTGTGCGGCCCGGCCCTCGCGGATCAGCCGCTCCCGCCGCTCGACGGCGCGGGCGCGGGACTCGCGCTCGGCCTGCGCCGCCCGGACCAGTCCGTCCGCACGACCGTGCAGCGCTCGTGCGCGTTCTTCGCCGGTGCGCAGGGCCAGTCGCGCCTCGGTCTCCTCCTGGCGGGCCATCCGGGCCGCCTCGGCCAGACGCTCACGCTCGGTGGTGTCGGGCTCGTCGTCGGAGGCGTCGTGGGCGTTCGCCAGCCGGGTCTCGAGGTCGGACAACCCGGCGAGGTCCTGGTCGCGGGCCTCGAGGGCGGCGGCGATCGCGGACGCGATGCGCTCCGCCTCCGCCCGGGCCGCGCGCGCCTGCGAGCCGAAGTGGCCGAGCTCCTCGGCGACTGCGGCGAGGGTGGCGTCGGACTCATGGAGCTTGGCCAGCGAGACGTCCACTCGGCGCTGGGCGTCGAGCCGCTCGGTGTCGAGCCGGGAGATGTCGAAGCCGAGCCGCTCGGAAGACGCGACGGCATCGGACAGCTGGGCCGCGGCCTCGTCGTACGCCGCCTGGATCTCCAGGAGGCTCGGCTTCGAGGCGGAACCACCCGCCGCGAAGTGCGCGGCGTACACATCACCGTCGCGGGTGACCGCGGTGATGTCGGGCATGTCGGCAACGAGCGCGCGGGCGGCGGTGAGGTCCTCGACGACCGCCGTCTTGAAGAGGAGCCGGGCCATCGCCGGAGTCAGCCCCTCCGGGCAGCTCACGACGTCGATGGCGTACGTCGCGTGGCGGGGCAGCCCGGGCCAGTCACGGTCGGCGGCCGGCGCCCCCGACAGCAGCATCCCCGCGCGGCCGAGGTCGGCCTCCTTCAGGTGCCCGATGGCGGAGGCGGCCGCCTCCCCACCCGTCACGGCCACCGCGTCGGCGGCCGAACCGAGCGCGGCGGCGATGGCGGTCTCGTAACCCGGGTCGACGGTCAGGACCGCCGCCACCGAGCCCATCAACCCGGAGACCGACTCGGAGGCGGCGAGCAGGGCGCCCACGCCGTCCTTTCGGTTCAGGCCGAGCTCGAGTGCGTCCTTGCGGGCCTGCAGCGCCGACCGGTCGCGATCGGCCTGGGCGGACTCCTGCCGGGTCTTGGCGAGCCGCTCGGTCAGGTCGTCGAAGACCGCGAGCGCGGCCTCGTGCTCGGCGTCGAGGCCTTCCTCGCCGGCGTCGAGACCCGCGACCCGCGTCTCGAGGGCGGTGAAGTCGTGCTGTGCCCGGTCCGCGCGCGCCACGGCGGCAGCCCGCGCCGAATCCAGCCGGCCGAGCTCGTCGTCGGCGGCCGCGGCACGCGACTTCACCGCGTTCACCTGTCCGGCCAAGCGGGCCAGCCCCTCGCGCCGGTCCGCGGCCGCCCGCAGGAGGCCGGCCACGCGGCGGTCCTCCCCCGCGGCGGCGTCCTCGGCGGTACGCCGGGCATCCACCGAGGAGCCCAGCACGCTGCGGTGGGTCTCGACCTCACCCGCGATCGCGGCCTCCTGCTCGCGGATCCGCGATGCCTCTGCCTCGAGCTCGTCGGGACTGCTACTTGTTTCTGACAGCGCAGACTCCTGCTCCGAGCCGGCCGCGTTGCGCACCCGCTCGGCGGCCAGCGACGCGGTGCCACGCAGCCGCTCCCTCATGCCGGACAGCCCGAACCATGTCTCCTGGGCGCGCGCCAGCGCCGGCAGGTCGTCGCGAAGCGCGGCCTCGAGCGCCGCCTCGGCCTGGTGTGCCTGGGCCATCGCATCGTCGACCTCGGCCCGGCGCTCGACCAGGATCGACTCGTCGGCCAGCTCCGCCTCGAGGGCGGTACGGGCGGCGACCAGGTCGTCGGCCAGGAGCCGGGCGCGGGCGTCGCGCGCTTCGGCCTGGACGACGGCCGCCCGGCGCGCGACCTCGGCCTGGCGGCCCAGTGGTTTGAGCTGGCGCCGGATCTCGTTGAGCAGATCGTTGAGCCGCGTCAGGTTGCCATCGGTGGAGTCGAGCTTGCGGAGCGCCTTCTCCTTGCGCTTGCGGTGCTTGAGGACCCCGGCGGCCTCCTCGATGAAGCCGCGGCGATCCTCGGGCGTCGCGTGCAGGATCGAGTCGAGCTGGCCCTGGCCCACGATCACGTGCATCTCGCGGCCGATGCCGGAGTCGCTGAGCAGCTCCTGGACATCGAGAAGTCGGCAGGGGGTGCCGTTGATGGCGTACTCCGAGCCCCCGGTGCGGAACATGGTGCGGCCGATCGTCACCTCGGCGTACTCGATCGGGAGCGCACCGTCGGCGTTGTCGATGGTCAGCACCACCTCGGCGCGGCCGAGCGGCGGACGCCCCGACGTTCCGGCGAAGATGACATCTTCCATCTTGCCGCCGCGCAGACTCTTCGCCCCCTGCTCGCCCATCACCCAGGACAGGGCGTCGACGACGTTGGACTTGCCCGAGCCGTTCGGACCGACGATGCAGGTGATGCCGGGCTCGAGCTGCAGCGTGGTCGACGACGCGAAGGACTTGAACCCCTTGAGGGTCAGGCTCTTCAGGTACAACGGAGCTCCCTCTTCCTGGGCACGGGCGCGACAACGGTCGGACTGCAGGCGCAGCGGGTGCCGACGGGGAAGTGCAGCGACGCTCACCCTACCCAGCCCCGGCCTCGGTCCCGGTCAGGTGGGCGGGTGTCGGGAGAGCCCGCGGCGGTCAGAAACCTGCGCCGAGCAGCTCCTCGCGGATCTGGTCCAGCTGGTCGAGGTAGCTGTTCATGTCGGCGCGAAGGCCGCCGAGCTCGGCCCGGTAGCGCTCGACAGCATGACGCTGCTCGGGGTCGAGCCAGGTCACCCGGCCCAGCACCAGCGGGAGGACGTGGTCGTCGAAGAGCCGGGAGACACCGTCGGCGCGCCGCAACACGGCGGGCGAGGTCGCGTCCGCGACGAACATCCGCCGCAGCAGGTCGCCCGGCACGGAACTCGCACCACTGCTGAGCAGGAGTGGCGTGAACGAGATCGCCGAGTTGACGTGGACGGCCTCGAAGACGTCCCACACGGGCTCGACGCCGCTGCTCCCGAGGTCGAGCCAACGGACCAGCTCGTCGTCGATCCGCTGCAGTCCCTCCTCGAGGGCCGCCCGCTCCCCCATCGCCGCCTCGAGCGTCGTACGCCAGAATCCGAGGTGGTCGCGGACCCAGCCGTCGGTGGCGCGGCGTTCGCGCAGACGGTCGAGGTAGAAGGCGAGGAGGGCGGCCACGAAGACCGACACGAACGTCAGGAAGGTGCCTCCGAGACTCATGCCGTGATCCTTCCGGTCGGTCAGGGACGACGCCGCAGCCGGTCGCGCAGGACCAGTAGCTGCTCGCGCTCGTGGTCGGTCAGGGAGTCCATGCCGCCGGCGCTGATCTTGTCCAGCAGCGCGTCCAGCGCAGCCTGGTCGCGGGAAGCGGGCGGCACCCCCCTGGGTTGCCAGGGCCCGGCCACGACCGTGCCGGGGCCACCCCGGGCGGCTCCCCTCGGACGCTTGGGTTTGCGGGCCCGGCTGCGCCACGGGATCTTCGGCACCCACGGCTGCTCCTGCAGCAGACCCACCGAGCGCGCCATCACGGCCGCGACCACCAGGCTCAGGAGGAACGCGATCAATTCGAACGACTGACGGTTCCCGAGGTACTGGATCACCTGGATACCGACGTAGATGAGGCCGATCACCCAGCCAGGGATGTTGAAGAAGAATCGTCGCAGGGGGTACTCGGCGATGAAGACCAGGAGCACCAGGATGCCGATGTACTGCAGGCCGGCGAGCCCCCCGTGGGCAATGCCGAACGGGAGTACGAGGTAGAGCACGACGTTGACCAGACCCACGCCGATCGTGGTGCCGACGAACCAGACCGCGAACTTGACCCGCCCGAGCATGCGCTCGAGCTCGGTGCCGAAGTACCAGAAGAAGAAGATGCTGACGGCGGTCCAGAGGCTGACGAAGAGGTTGGCGAACGGCCAGGTGACCAGGCGCCACAGCTGGAAGTGCGTCACCCGCCCCGGCAGCATGGCCAGCGCGGTCTCGATCGGCTTGTCGATCGGCTCGACCGCGTACACCACGAGCGCGACGACACTGAGCAGAACGATGAACATCGTCGTGCCGACGTCGAGGGAGCCGATCCGGAACCACCCGTCCTCGGACCCGCGCCCGGGCCGTGCCATCCCCCATCGGTTGCTCACGGTGACACGCTAGCGGGGAGAGCCTGCGCCGTGGGGCACCCTCACCGCTCACCGCGGCCGACGACGAAGGGGCCGCCCGGAGAGGCGACCCCTTCGTTGCTGGTGCTGCCGGTCAGAA
>DAINSL010000053.1:0-9334 GCA_036741335.1 Nocardioides sp.
TCGGCGCCGACGTCGGCGGCCTTGGTGAAGATGCCGCCGCCGACCCGCATGAACATCGCGAGCAGGGCGGCCCCGAAGCCGAAGCCCTCGAGCACGCTGGGGGCGTCCCCCTTATAGATGAGCACCACGACCGAGGCACCGAGCAGACCGAGCCCGACCGTGGCCATGCCGACGAAGCCGCCGGTGCGGAACGCCACCTTCATGGCCGGGTCGCGTCCCCCCGAGCGCGCCGCGGCCGCGACGCGCACGTTGGCGCGTACCGCCAGCCACATGCCCAGGTAGCCGATCGTCGCCGAGAAGCCCGCACCCACGAGGAAGAAGACCGAGCGCCCGAGGCGAAGCGACTGGCTGTCGGCCGGAAGAAGCAGCAGCAGCAGGAACGCGGCGACGGCGAAGACCGCGAGCGTCCTCATCTGCCGGGTGAGGTACGCCGAGGCGCCCTCCTGCACCGCCTGACCGATCCGCTGCATGTTCTCGGTGCCATCGTCGGCGGCGAGCACCTGCCCACGGAAGACCACTGCCATGCCCAGCGCGACCAACGCGATGACGCCGACGACGGCGACCAGGGTCAAGTTGCCGCCGGACAGGTGCACGGACCCGGTGGCTGCGAGATCTACCGCCGCAAAGGGGTGTCCGGACATACGTCCTCCTCCGATTGGGCGTGATGCCCGTCGACTTTCGGTCGTGCACCCGCGTGGACGTTTCCCCGCGTGCGCGAGCTCGCGTGGCCGGCCCAATAGGTCTGACGTCGGCGGAGTCTACTGATCGGCGCGCCGACATGCGCGCTCGGGGCTGTCGCACCCGCCGCATCCGGGCCGCTCAGGACAGGGCCCAGGCCAGCTCCACCGTCGTACGGTCGCCGACCTCGACGAGGCTGAACTCGTCGGTCAGGCCGCGCAGCACCGCCCACGGCTCGACCCCGTCCACGACCGGCGGCGGCAGCGGGCCGGCCGCCTCGACGGCGACCACGAAGCGGTCCGCGACGTCGAGCCGGACGGTGACCGGGGTGTCGCTGTCGACACTCACGAACAAGCCGCAGGCCTCGCCGACAGCGAGGCGGACCTCCTCGACGAACTGCTCGTCGCGGCCGGCACGACGGGCGACAGCGGCCGCGACGAGGCGGACCGTCCTGACGAGCTTGGGGTCCCGGGCAACCGCAACCGTGATGGCCGGCGACATCGCGTCAGCCCTGGGCGAGGGCGTCGGCCTGTGAACCGTGGATCGCGAAGACCTTCGCGAGGCCGGTGATTCGGAAGATCTTGAGCAGCCGCTCCTGGGTGCACACCAGCTGCATCGAACCGTCGTGGGCGCGGACCTTCTTCAGGCCGCCGACCAGGACACCGAGGCCGGTCGAGTCGAGGAAGTCGATGTGCTCCATGTCGATGACGAGGTTGTAGTTGCCCTGGCTGACGAGCTCACCGATCTTGTCGCGCAGCTTCGGCGCGGTGTACACGTCGATCTCGCCGCCCACCTCGATGATGGTGCGACCGTCGGCCTGCCGCGTTTCCAATGACAGATCCACGCGGGTGCTCCCTCGTCCTTGTGTAGCGGTCGGCTCCCCTGATGCCACCCTGTGCATTCAACCACGCACGCCTGACCGACGCCGACTTGTCACCGCAATCGGGACGCTTCGCAACTGGCCGCCCTCGAATTCGAGGGCCCCCTTTGCCACACTGCGCAGGTGCCTGGAGACGCGGGTCCCGATCTGGTCGCGCGGCTCGCGGCCGGGCGTGAGGACCGGCTGACACACCTCGAGCAGGTACCGGCACGGGCCGGCCGTGCCGTGGACTGGCCCGACTGGACGCCGCCGCGGCTGGTCGCGTCGTGGGCGGCCCGCGGAGTCCCCCGTCCGTGGGCGCATCAGGTCGAGGTCGCCTCGGCCGCGCGGGCGGGCCGCCACGTGGTGGTCTCCACCGGCACCGCGTCCGGCAAGTCGATCGCCTACCAGCTCCCGGCGCTCACCGCGATCCTCGAGTCGCGCGCGGACAACGGCCGCCGGGGTGCGACCGTGCTCTACCTGGCACCGACCAAGGCGCTTGCGCAGGACCAGCTGAGCGCGGTCCGCGCCCTCGACGTGCCCGCGCTGTCGGCAACCACGCACGACGGCGACTCCTCACGCGAGCAGCGCGACTGGGCCCGCGACTTCGGGGAGTACCTGCTCACCAACCCCGACATGCTGCACCACTCGATGCTGCCGGGGCATGCACGCTGGGCCCGGTTCTGGTCGCTGCTGCGCTTCGTCGTGGTCGACGAGTGTCATCAGTACCGCGGCGTTTTCGGAGCGCACGTCGCCCAGGTGCTCCGCCGGCTGCGTCGCGTCTGCGCGTTGTACGGCGCCGACCCCACCTTCGTGCTGGCCTCCGCCACGGTCGCGGACCCGGAGACCTCCGCCTCGCGGCTGGTCGGGCTGCCCGTGTACGCCGTGACCGAGGACGCCTCCGCGAAGGGTCGCGTCTGTCTTGCCCTGTGGGAGCCGCCGTTCACGTCGTACGCCGGGGAGAACGGCGCGCCCGTGCGGAGACCCGCCACCGCCGAGACCGCCGACCTGCTGGCCGACCTGGTGGTCGAGGGGGTCCGCACGCTGGCGTTCGTGCGCTCGAGGCGCGGCGCCGAGACCGTCGCGCTGACCGCCCGTCGGGTGCTGCAGGAGGTGGATGCGTCGCTGCCGGAGATGGTCGCGTCTTACCGCGGCGGCTACCTGCCCGAGGACAGGCGGGAGATCGAGTCGGCCTTCCGGGATGGTCGGCTGACCGGGTTGGCCGCGACGAACGCGCTCGAGCTGGGCATCGACATCGCCGGGCTGGACGCGGTGCTGGTGGCCGGCTTCCCCGGCACCCGGGCAGCACTGTGGCAGCAGGTCGGCCGTGCCGGGCGCACCGGAGGCGAAGCGCTCGGGGTGCTCGTCGCGCGCGACGACCCGCTCGACACCTACCTCGTCAACCACCCGGAGGCGCTGTTCGGCCGGCCGGTGGAGGCCAACGTCTTCGACCCCGACAACCCCTACGTCCTCGGGCCACATCTGTGCGCGGCCGCCAGCGAGATCCCGTTGACCGAGGCCGACCTCAACCTGTTCGGGCCGGCGGCGGCCGCGGGCGTGGAGTCGTTGACGGAGGCAGGGCTGCTGCGGCACCGGCCGGGAGGCTGGTTCTGGACCGACCGCCGGCGGGCCAGCGACCTGGCCGACATCCGCTCGAGCGGCGGGTCGCCGGTGCGCCTGGTCGAGGCGGAGACCGGCCGGCTCATCGGGACGATCGACCAGGGCTCGGCGCACGCCGCGGTCCACGAGGGTGCGGTGTACCTCCACCTGGGCGAGACCTACCTCGTGGATGGCCTCGACCTCGACGAGAACGTCGCCATGCTCCGTCTTGCGAACCCGGACTTCACCACCGTCGCGCGCGAGCTGACCGACATCGCCGTGCGACGGGAGCGGCAGCACCGCGCTTGGGGGAACGCGCGGCTCAGCTTCGGCGACGTCCGAGTCTCCCACCAGGTGGTGTCCTACCTGAAGCGCCGCTCGCCCGGGGGCGAGGTGCTGGGCGAGGAACCGCTCGACCTGCCGGAACGGACCCTGGAGACGACCGGGGTGTGGTGGACGATGCCCGCCGAGAACGTCGCGGCTGCCGGGCTGGCCGCGCGCGACCTGCCCGGCGCGGCACACGCCGCCGAGCACGCCTCGATCGGCCTGTTGCCGTTGTTCGCGACCTGCGACCGTTGGGACATCGGTGGCGTCTCGACCGCGCTGCACCCCGACACCGGCCGGCTCACCGTGTTCGTCTACGACGGGCATCCGGGCGGCGCGGGCTTCGCCGAGCGCGGTTTCCACGCGGCCCGCGAGTGGCTGACGGCGACGCGCGAGGCGATCGTGGCCTGCCGATGTGAAACCGGCTGCCCCTCGTGCGTGCAGTCCCCGAAGTGCGGGAACGGGAACCACCCGCTCGACAAGGCGGGTGCGATCGAGCTTCTCGCCGCGCTGCTGGATGCCGAGTAGCCTCAGCGGAGGCGACGCGGAAGGGGCTCCTCATGTTGCTGCTCGGACTGCTTCTGATCCTGGTCGCGGCGGCCGTCTTGGTCCTCGCCCTGCTCGGTGGGACCGGCGACCAGGCGACCATCCTCAACGGCCACTCGCACGTGGCCACCCTGGCGGTCTTCCTCGCGGGCGCGGTAACCCTGCTGCTGTTCATGCTCGGACTCGACGTGTCGCGTTCGGGGTTGAGCCGCTTCCGGCAGCTGCGCAGGGACCAGCGCCGCCTGCGCAAGCTGGAGAAACGGGAGGCCGACCGCGCCGCTGTCGCTACCCCCGCCCCGAACGAGAACACCGACAGCGAGGGCGGCGACAAGCCTTAGGCGGGACCGGCGCGGGCCTGGGCCCGGACGGTCACGGACGTCCCGAACAGTCCCGCCGCGGTCGCGGTCACGCGCACGAGCAGCGTCGACCCCTGCACGCCGCACGCCGTGAGCCGGGCTCCGTTGCTTCGCGCGACACGACCGGCGGCAGCGCAGGCAGAGCCACCTCGTTGGAGGGCGGACGCACCGGCGAGCACGGCCAGGTCCGCCGCCGCAGAGACCCTGCGCTGGGTGACCAGAACACCACCCACGGCGGCCGCGAAGACCGTCGCCCCGACGAGGAGGCCAATCAGCCCGATCGCAAAGGGCGTGGCGAAACCGCCCTCCCCGGCGGCCCATCCCGAGCCTGTCGAAGGACGTCGTCTCACGGTTGCTCCGACGCGGTGACTGCGGTCGCGTGAAGGTGGACCGGTGGAAGCGCCGCGAGCAGGCCGAACGGCCCGGTCAAGGTGACCTCGACCCGCGCGGTCACCGTGCCGTTGCCCCGGGACAGCGCGATGTGGGCACCGTCAGGAGCGACCCGCTGCCCGGCGCCGAGGGCCGCGGCGCGGGAGTCGTCGCGCGCGGCAGCGCGAGCCGTCTCACGGGCCGCGTCCACCACGCGGATCTCGGTGACGGCCACCGAGATCATCCATGCGAAGAGCAGCCCCAGCACGGCGAGCACGGGGATGACCATCGCCGCCTCGGCGGTGACCGCACCCCTCTCGTCGAGAGGGGGTCCGGTGAGGACGCGCGAGCGCGCCCCCACCGTCGTCGACTGGGACCGGGACATCTCAGCCGATACCCAGCACCTTCAAGACCAGCTCGAACAGCATCTTGAGGAACGCCTTGCCCCAGTCGCTGGTCAGCAGCTTGATGAGCACGGACGCGATGCCGCATCCGGCCGCGGTGGTCACCGCGTACTCCGCCGAGACCGCACCGCGCGAGCTGCGCAGCCGGGCAACGGGTGCCTTGGTCATGTCGACCTCCTAGTGGTGTGCCACCGGACCCGCCGGTGATCGGTTGTGATCCGACCGTTCCCGACCGCTTGGTTCACCGCGACCGGGCCGCACGATCCTGGGGATGGGCTCGCCACCCGCACCGGTGTGCACCACAAGCGGCCTCTCCCGCCACCCGCCATCGGCCCGTCATCGGCCGAGCAGCGTCGACACCGAACCGACGACGAGCGGCACCACGCCGATCAGCACGAACGCCGGCAGCAGGCACAGGCCCAGCGGGACGGCCGCTTTCACGCCGACGGTCCGGGCCCGCGCCTCGGTCACCGCGCGACGGTCCCGACGCAGGTCGTCGGCGAGCCGGTTCATCGCCTCCGAGACGCTGGCCCCGCTGCGCACCGCGCGCATGACGACCCGACCCACCGGCCGCAACGGGGTGCTGTCGGCGGCCAGTCGACCCCAGACCGAGCCGGGATCCGCCCCGAGCCGCAGCCGGGCAGCCAACCCCGTCAGCTCGTCGGCCATCGGCGTCTCCACCGCCTCGGCAACCAGCTCGACGGCCTGGCCGGTCGCCTGTCCCGCCGCGAGGGCGGCGGCCAACAGGTCCACGGTCAAAGGCAGTGCGCGTTCGAGGGCCTCGCGACGGCGGCGGGTTGCCGGGGGTTCCATCCGCAGCACCAACCGCCAGATGACCACGGCTACGACCACGGCGGCGATCGGGGCGGCGGTGCCGCCGACGAGGAGGTAAGCGGCACAGCCCGCCCCCACCCCGGCCAGCGCGGCCGGTCGCCCGACGCGATCCCGGGCTACACGCGCCGTTGCCTGTGGCTGCGGAAGCCGGTCTCGAGAGGGTGTGGCGAGGGACAAGCCGGCAGCACAGGCGGCCAGCACGGGCGCCATCCAGCTCGCCGCGCTCATGTCATCAGGACGCGGCGCGCCAGGGCGTCGATCCAGAACTGCGCACCGAGGACGAGCGACCCTCCGACGGCCAGGCAGGCGATGCCGATGGGGTCGGTCAGCAGGAACCGCCAGGGTGCCCCGCCGAGCCCCGCGGCCATGCTCAGGGACGCGAACGGCAGCACGGCCACCAGCCGGGCCGTGGCACGCGCAGAGGACAGCTCCGCGGCGACGAGGTGGCGGGTCGACAGGCGGGCTCGCGCCGAGTCGGCCACCTGGCCGAGCGCGACCGCAAGGGTCGCTCCCGAGCGCAGCGACACGAACCATGCGGCGGCGACGTCGTCGAGGCCGCCGGCGCCCGGAGCCCGGGCCAACCGGCGCAACGCGCTGGGAACATCGGCGCCCAGGCGTCCGGCCGCCGCGACGGGCGCGAACTCCGGCCACAGCTCGACCCCCCGCTCAAGCGCGGCCTGGACCGGTTGGCCGGCCCGCAGCTCACCGACGAGCGCCTCGGCGAGCTCGACGACCACCCGCTCGCGCGTCAGTGCCTCCTTCTCGCCGCGAGCTCGTCGGACGATGCCGGCGATGCCGACGGCGCCGCCGAGGAGGACGAGCACCAGCAGCAGGCGCAGCCCGCTGAGTGCGAACAGAACCGCGGCCACCGCCACCAGACCGGCCACCATGCGCCGGTTGAGCAGGTGGACAGGGCGAGGGGCGTCGGCCGGCAACCGAGTCGAAGGCGGCCACGCGAGGCCGACGACGACAACGGCGAGCACCACCGCCACCACGGGCGAGCCGTCCGCGCTCACCACTTCCAGTCCGCCAGCCTGGTCCCGAGCTCGTCCGCACCAGGGTGCTCGCGCACCTCGCCGTGCGGTCCGAACTCGATGGCCGGCTCGGCGCTGACCAGGCCGCCCGAGTCGCGGCGCAGGACCGCCAGCTCGCGCACCTGTCGGCGACCGTGTCGGTCCCGCGCGAGGTGGACGACCACGTCGACCGCCGAGCCGAGCTGCGCATGGACCGCCTCGCGTCCCAGGCCGGCGGCGAGGGCGAGCGCCTCGATGCGGGCCGGCACGTCGCGCGCGGAGTTGGCGTGCACGGTGCCGCAGCCGCCCTCGTGACCGGTGTTCATCGCCGCCAGCAGGTCGACCACCTCGCCACCGCGTACCTCGCCGACCACCAGCCGGTCCGGGCGCATCCTGAGCGCCTGGCGCACCAGGGTCCGCAGGGTCACCTCGCCGGCGCCCTCGATGTTGGGCGGACGCGCCTCCAGCGCCACGACATGCGGATGGCGCGGCCGGAGCTCGCTGGCGTCCTCCACCAGCACGATCCGCTCTGTCGGGTCGACGAGGCTGAGCAGTCCGGCCAGCAGGGTCGTCTTGCCCGAGCCGGTCCCGCCGCTCACCAGGAAGGCGAGGCGTCTCTCGACGATCCGGTGCAGGAGCCGGGCGCCGTCCTCGGTGAGCGACCCCGCGGCCACCAACGCCTCGAGGGTGAAGACCCTTGCGGCGGGCACCCGGAGCGAGATCATCGTGCCGGGACGGGAGATGGGCGCGAGCACGGCGTGGAAGCGGGTGCCGTCGGCGAGACGCAGGTCGACGTAGGGAGAGGCGTCGTCGAGGCGTCTCCCGGCCGCGCCGGCGAGCCGCTGGGCCAGGCGGCGGACGGCGGCGTCGTCGGGGAACCGAACGTCGGTGAGCTCGAGGCCGTCGCCACGCTCGAGGTAGACCGCGTCGGGACCGTTGACGAGCACATCGGTCACTCCGGCCTGACGCAGCAGCGGGTCGAGCGGCCCGGCCCCCCGCACCTCGCGCCGCAGCGCGTCGTGGACCGACAGCACGACCTCGTTGCCGACCGGGCGGCCACCGGCGCGCAGCGCGTCGGCGACGGCCTCCGGGCTGAGGTCGACGCCCTGCCGAGCGAGAACCTCACGGACCTCCTCGACCGCCGCGATGGTCATCGCGACGGCTCGGCGATCTCGGCCAGCACCGCGCGTGCCGCTCTGCCCCACGGCGTACGCCGGGACCGGACCGGGCCGAGCCCGAGGTCCACCTGCTCGGCAAGCGCCCGCTGCCGCCCGACGGTCGCGAGCAACGGAAGGTCGAGCCACGCGGCGACCCGCTCGGGCTCGATGCTGCCGCAGTCGGTCCGCACCACCAGGGCCAGCCTCTGCTGGACCTCGCGCAGCCGGGCCGCGACCCGGCCCGCCGCGACCACGGCCGGGACATCTGCCCGGGCGACCAGGACCACCCGGTCGCAGCGCGCGACCACCTCACCGGTCACCTCGTCGCCGGCTCGGGGCAGGTCGGCGACCACCAGGCGGTGGCCACGTTGTGCGGCCGCAATCACCTCGCGCACCGCGGCCGCCGGCAACGGAGCCTGGTCCGCCGGAGACCAGGTGAGCAACGCCAGGTCGTCGCGACGGGGCAGCGCCTCGCGAAGGGAGCGCGAACCGAGGCGGCCGGATCCCGACAGCAGGGCGTCCCACCGGACTCCGGGCGCCTCGTCGAGCCCCGCGACGCGGTCCAGGCCGGGACCGAAGCGGTCGAGGTCCACGGCCAGCGTCGGTCCCTGCCGAGCCGAGGTCGCGGCGAGGGCACAGGTCATCGTGGTGGCGCCGGCGCCGCCCGACCCGGCCATCACCCCGACGAGAGGTGCTCGCGTGACACCCCCGTCGACCGCGTCGGCCAGCGTCTCCACGACCCACCCGTCGGCGGCGGGCAGCTCGACCACCGACTCCGCCCCCGCCTCCAGGGCGGCCTGGTAGAGCCCGTCGGAGACCGGCCCGTTCCGAACCACGTGCACCTGGTCGCGGCGCGGCGGGTCGGCACCGGCCACGGCGGCGGCCAGGTCCGCCCCCAGGAGTACGACGGACGCGGTCGGCCAGCCGCGCAGGGCGGCCTCTGCGTCGTGCGCCACGTCCAACCGCGTCCCGGCCGCGGCGGCCAGCCGGAGCACGTCCTCGAGAAGGTCCTCGTCGCATGTCACCAACAGACAGGACGCGTTCATGCGGCGTCCCTGCGGAAGTGGTCTCGTGGGGTGCTCATGTTCCGACGATGCCCGCCGGGAACCACGCACCCCGGACGCGGCGGCGGTCCCTGTGCACGACCGCTGCCTGCGCGCTCCCTGTGCTGGCCGCCGGCGACACGCTCTACACT
>DAINSL010000053.1:9344-18641 GCA_036741335.1 Nocardioides sp.
GGCCTGGGGGGATTGGCCGGACCGGATGGCCAGCGACTGGGGGAATCGCTGACGACTGGGAGTCCGCCGCGGGGATCGGATGGTACCTACCGCGACGGGTGTGCGGTGCCGACGACGGCGAAGTCGAGGCAACAGGAGGGTGGCTCCTACTCCCTATGCTAGGCACGGACCGGTCCGATCGGCGAACTTTCCAAGCCGCGAGTCGGCCGTGCACCCGCACCGGCAGGAAGGGGCCGACCTCGTGGCCAGCACCGACCGCGCCACCGGCCGTCCCGCGGCGTTCTTCGACCTCGACAAGACGGTCATCGCCAAGTCGAGCACGCTCGCGTTCAGCAGACCGTTCCAGGCCGGCGGCCTGATCTCGCGGCGCGCCGTACTCCGCAGCGCCTACGCCCAGTTCGTCTATCTCGTCGGCGGCGCCGACCACGACCAGATGGAGAAGATGCGGGCGTTCCTGTCCGACCTGTGCGCAGGCTGGGACGTGGCCACCGTGCGCGAGATCGTCGCCGACACCTTGCACCACATCGTGGACCCCTTGGTCTACGACGAGGCGGTCTCGCTGATCGAGGAGCACCATCTGGCGGGGCGCGACGTGATCATCGTCTCGGCGTCCGGAGCCGAGGTCGTCGAGCCGATCGGCCAGCTGCTCGGCGCGGACGGGGTGATCGCGACCCGGATGGAGATCCGTGACGGCAAGTACACCGGCGGCATCGACTACTACGCCTACGCCGAGAACAAGGCACGCGCGATCGAGGAGCTCGCCGCCGAGCACCGCTACGACCTGTCGATCAGCTACGCCTACAGCGACTCGATCACCGACCTGCCCATGCTCGAGGCTGTCGGCCACCCCTTCGCGGTGAACCCGGACAGGGAACTGCGGCGCCTGGCGCTGGAGCGGGGGTGGCCGGTCCTCGTGTTCGACAAGCCGGTCGCGCTGCGCCGCAGGATGCGGCTACCGCGCAACACTCCCACAGTCGCGGCCCTGGGACTCGCGACGGCGGCGGCGGTCGGCGGCGCCGTGTACGTCGCGGCGCGCCGGCGCGGCGCCCGGTCTGTCTAGACGAGCACGAGCGCGAACGACCCGGCGTGTCTTGTCGGGGGTCGCCGCTACGGCGTACAAAGGAGACAGACAACTCAAGACCTGCACGCGAGCCAGGTACCCACGCGGCGAACTACCCTTCCTAGTGGGCGTTGTGATCCGGGACATTCCCGGAGCAACAGACATGGTGATGCACGCCTGGTAGCCATAGGCACGCGTGTCAGCGGCGGCACCTCGACCAAGGTCGGGGTGCCGCTCGCATGGAGGCCTTATTCGCGCAGCGGGCTCGCCTCCGCACCGGCCGCGAAGGCCTGCGCGGCGTACAGCAGCCAGCCCTGGACCCCGGCCTTGCCGCCGTCGCGGTACCCCCGAAGGTTCGACGCGTAGGCCACGGCCAGCGCGAGGTGGCCCGCCTCCGGGACCGTCAGCGACCGCGGGTCGACACCGCGCGCGACCAGCACGAGCCGTTCGACCGCCCGAGCGACGACCCCGTTGCCGACGGCGAACGGTTCCGCCGTGGCGAGCTCGGCGTGGACGACCGCGGCGACGACGAGGGCCGGCGCCGTCGTCGGGGCGGTGAGCATCCGCCCCACCGCGAGCAGCCTTCCCGCACCGCGGTCGTCATGCGGCCGCCCCGCTTCCGGGTGTCCGTGGGCGGCCAGGACATGGATGCGGGCGATGGCCTGCGAAGGTGCGTTGAGCAGTGTCGGTGCGAGGCCGAGCAGCTCGGTGCTGACTCGGATCGCGGCCAGGGTCGACGGGCCGTCGGCGTCGGCGTCGCCCTCGAGAAGGCCGCTCGCGCGGGCCCCTTCGAGCAGCGACTGCCCGGTCTGCTCGGGCGTCGTCCGGCGCGGGCCGCGGTCCCGGAGCAACGCGTCGATGCCGTCGCGGGTGGCCGTCATCGCCGAGGCGACTCCCTCGAGGGAGGCGAGCGCGGCGAGGGAGTCGGGCACGTGGCGCAGGCTAGCCGGTTGGTTCGGTCAGGCCGCGGGCCCCTTCGCGCGTACGTCGTGCACCGCGGTCATCGCGTCGCGCAGCTCGACCAGCCAGTCGTCCTCGTGCTGGCCGACCAGACGGACGCACCAGGCGAGCGCCTCGGACCGAGAGCGAGCCACGCCGGCCTCGACGAGGGTGTCGAGCACCTGCCGTTGTGGCTGGCGCAGCCGGGTCATCACGGGAGCGGCCAGGTGGGTGAAGAGCTCGTCGTGCTCGCCGACGCGAACCCCCCACGAGACCTTGCGGTCGTAGCGTCTCTGCGCCTCGCGCGCGATCGCCATGCGCGCGCCGCGGGTCTCCTCGCGGAAACCGCTCGCGCGCCCGGCTCGGGCCTCCTCGGCCTCGGCGGCCGCGGTCCCTTCGGGCAGGTCGACGTCGTCGAGCGTCAAGACCACGGTGATCTCCTCGCGGTCGACGTTGATCGTGGGCGGCTCGGCCTGCCACTCCTCGGGCAGGCGGCCGGTGAACCAGCCGCGCACCCGCTCCAATGCTTCGTTTGTAATCATGTAATTCACATTACACCAGCCACCGTCATACCTGTCTGCCATTTCCCGGGTGACGACATCGGGTCTCGACGAGCTCGACCACCGAGAACCGGTAGATTCCGAGACGATGACCGACGACGACCTCACCCGTCACGCGCTCTCCTTCGCGGCGGTCGCCGACGCCTACGACCGGGCCCGGCCCGGCTACCCCGCGGACGCGGCCGGCTGGCTGGCCGGCAGCAAGCCCGGGCGGGTCCTCGAGCTCGGCGCCGGCACCGGCCGGCTGACCGAGCAGCTTGTCGCCCTCGGCCACGAGGTTGTCGCCTCCGACCCGCTGGACGAGATGCTCGGCCACCTCGGTCGGCGGCTCCCGCACGTCGGGCGGGTGCGCGCGGCGGCCGAGCGGATCCCGATCCGCTCGCGGTCGGTGGACGTGGTGATCTCGGCGCAGGCGTTCCACTGGTTCGACCCCACACTGGCGCTCCCCGAGATCGCCCGCGTGCTGCGGCCGGGCGGTCGGCTCGCGCTGGTCTGGAACCTGCGCGACGAGCGCATCCCGTGGGTACGCCGTCTGGGCGAGCTGGTCGGCAACCAGGAGCACGGCGACCCAGGCGCCGTCGTCGCGGAGTCACACCTGTTCGAGGTACTCGAGGCACAGAACTTCCGGCACTGGCAGCCACTCGGCCGCGACGACCTGCGCGACCTGGTCGCCTCCCGCTCGAACATCGCGGTGCTCGACGACGACGCCCGTGCCGACGTGCTTGCGCGGGTCGACGCCTTGTACGACGAGTACGGCCGCGGGCCCGACGGGATGCTGCTGCCCTACCTCACGCACTGCTTCCGGGGCAGCGTCCTGCCCCAGCCACTCCCCGAGACTGCCAGCGAGACCGCGACCGGCCGCGACGACGACGGCGACTCCCTGCTGATCGACTTCAGCTGACCCAGCCCGGCGGGGCCTATGGTGAGCGGCATGGCGGGCGTGCCGGGCTTCGGTTGGCTGCGTCCGAGGCATCTGGGGACCGAGGCGGACCGGACGACGTTCCGCACTCTGCACACCGCCGCACTCGCCTCGCCAGCCCTGCGCGGCGGCCTGGACGCCGACTCGGCCGAACGCGCGGCGCGGCACCTGCGTAGCCTGCTCGCCGCACCGGCGATCGCGCTGACCGACGCCGAGCGGCTACTCGCCTGGGACGGCCGCTACCACCATCACGCCGACGCCGCCCCGGCGTACGCCGTCGACGTGATCGGCACCGGCACCGCGGCCGTCGTGCAGACCGAATGCACCGCCGCACGCTGCCCGATCCGTCACGCGATCGTGGCGCCGCTGTCCATCGAGGACCGCGCCATCGGCACCCTGCAGGTGTTCGCGGTGACGGCCTCCGCGGGCCTGGTGCGCGCTGCCGAGGAGGTGGCCCGGTGGACGTCCGGTCAGCTCGAGCTCGCCGAGCTTGACGCGTCGCGCGCCCGTCTCATGGAGGCCGAGGTCCGTGCGCTGCGGGCGCAGATCAGCCCGCACTTCGTCTACAACTCGCTGACCGCGATCGCGTCCTTCGTGAGGACCGACCCGGAACGGGCTCGCGAGCTGCTGTTGGAGTTCGCCGACTTCACCCGCTACTCCTTCCGCCGCCACGGTGAGTTCACCACGCTCGCCGAGGAGCTGAAGTCGGTCGAGCGCTACCTCGACCTCGAGCAGGCCCGGTTCGGCGACCGGCTCCGGGTCACCTTGCGGCTGGCGCCTGAGGTGCTGCCGGTGACGATCCCGGTCCTGTCCATTCAGCCGCTGGTCGAGAACGCCGTCCGGCATGGGCTCGCCGGCAAGACGGAGCCGGGTCGGGTGAGCATCCTCGCGGAGGACCTCGACCAGGAGGCGCTGATCACCGTCGAGGACGACGGTGTCGGTGAGGATCCCGATCGGGTACGCCGTGCCCTGGCCGGCGATCCCGACATGGAGTCCTCCGGCCTGGCCAACGTCGACGAGCGGCTCCGCTCGACGTACGGCGACGAGTACGGTCTCGTCGTGGAGACCGCGCCGGGGGCGGGCACGAAGGTCACCGTGCGAGTGCCGAAGTACTCACCCGGGGTGCACCGGTGACCGCGTTGCGGGTGCTGGTCGTCGACGACGAGCCGCCCGCCCTCGACGAGCTGGCCTATCTCTTGCGCGAGGACGACCGGGTAGCGGAGGTCGCGACGGCTGGCTCGGCCGCCGAGGCGCTGCGGCTACTGCACGCCGACCAGCTCGACGTGGTCTTCCTCGACATCGCGATGCCGGGGCTCACCGGCCTGGAGCTGGCGAAGGTGCTCGCCCAGTTCCGCAGCCCACCGGCGGTGGTCTTCGTCACTGCGCACGATGAGCACGCGGTGGACGCCTTCGAGCTGAATGCGGTCGACTACCTTCTCAAACCGGTCCGCGCCGACCGGATCCGCGAGGCGGTGAGGCGGGTCGTCGACGGAACCTCGCCGTCGGGCAACGAGATGATCCCCGTCGAGCTCGGCGGCGTGACGCGTTTCGTACCGCGCTCGACGATCACCTACGTCGCCGCCCAGGGCGACTACGCCCGGTTGCACACGCGCACCGAAAGCCACCTCGTACGCATTCCCCTGGCCACCTTGGAGGAGGAGTGGCGCGACGCCGGTTTCGTGCGGATCCACCGCTCGCTCCTGGTGTCGCTCGGACACGTCGACCAGGTGCGCGTCGAGGCCGGCCACACCTCGGTGGTGATCGCGGGCACCGCCTTGCCGGTGAGCAGACGGCACACCCGTGAGCTGCGCGACCGGCTCGTGCGCGCGGCGCGGCCCGGTGGTGGTGGCTGATGGAGCGGGTCCGGGTCACCGGTCCGCGTGCGACGGGTCGCCCAGCACGGCGGCGGTCGGTCGCGTCGGAGATCGACGCCCAGACCCAGCTCGGTGAGGTCTACATCAGGTCGCTGGTCCGCACCCAGCTGCGGCTCGCGCTCGGCGTGACGGCCCTGGTCGGGGCGACGCTCGGCATGCTGCCCGCGCTGTTCTCGCTGTTCCCCTGGACCAGGCGCTGGCACCTTTTCGGCGTACCGCTGCCGTGGCTGCTGCTCGGCCTGGTGGTGTACCCGTGCCTGGTGCTGGTCGGGTGGGCCTACGTACGCCGGGCGGAGCGGAACGAGCGGGCCTTCAGCGACCTGGTCGGCCGATGAACCCGACGATGGGCGTGACGGCGGTGGGCGCCGTCTCCCTTGCCACGTTGGGGATCGGCGCGTTCGGGCTGCGGATCTCGCGCACCACGAGCGACTTCTACGTCGCCTCGCGGACGGTGGGTCCGGTCGCGAACGCGTCGGCGATCAGCGGTGAGTACCTCTCGGCAGCGTCCTTCCTCGGGGTCGCGGGTCTCGTGCTGCTGCGCGGCGCCGACAGCCTGTGGTACCCGGTGGGCTACACGGCCGGCTACCTGTTCCTGCTCGTCTACGTCGCCGCTCCCCTACGCCGCTCGGGCGCCTACACGCTGCCGGACTTCGCCCAGCTTCGCGTCGAGTCGATCCCGGCACGCCGCGTGTCGAGCGCCCTCGTGGTGCTGATCGGGATGCTGTACCTCGTCCCGCAGTTCCAGGGCGCCGGGCTCACGGTGCGCGCCATCACCGGCGCCCCGTCCTGGACGGGGGAGGTCGCCGTCGCCGCCGTCGTGCTGCTCATCGTCGCCTCCGGCGGCATGCGCAGCATCACGCTCGTCCAGGCCTTCCAGTACTGGCTGAAGCTGGTCGCGCTGCTCGTGCCGCTCGCCGTGATGGTCGTGATCTGGAGGTCCCACGGCGCCCCGATGACTCCGGCGCTGCATGCCGCGGACTGGGCGGACCCGATGGGGCACGAGCACGCGGCGTACCTCACCTACTCGCTCATCACCGCGACGTTCCTCGGCACGATGGGGCTTCCCCACGTGGTCGTCCGCTTCTACACCAACCGCGACGGCCGCGCGGCACGGCGTACGACGGTGGCGGTGCTCGGCTTCCTGTCGTGCTTCTACCTGCTGCCCACGCTCTACGGGGTCCTCGGTCGGATCTACGCGTTCGACCTGGTGCGCACGGGGCGGACCGACTCGGTCGTCCTCGAGCTTCCCGGGGATGTCCTGGGCGGCGGCCTCGGCGCAGACCTGCTCACCGCGGTCCTCGGCGCGGGGGCGTTCGCCGCCTTCCTCTCGACCTCGTCGGGGCTGGTGGTCTCGATCGGCGGGGTCCTCAGCCAGGACCTGGTGAGCCGCCGCCTCGAGGGGGTGCCGGCGTTCCGGCTGGCCGGTGTGTTCGGCGTGTCGGTGACCCTCTGCCTGACGTTCGCCTCCTCGGGCCTGGCGGTGGCCCACGCGGTCGAGCTGGCGTTCGCGGTGGCGGCGTCGACGTTCTGCCCCCTGCTGCTGCTCGGCATCTGGTGGCGCGGGCTCACCGCACGCGGCGCCATCGCGGGGATGCTCTCCGGTGGCGCCTTGTCGACGGGTGCGGTCCTGCTGGTCATGTTCGGGGTCACCGCCCACGGCTGGCCGGGAGCGGTGCTGCAGCAGCCGGCGCTGGTCACCGTGCCGATCGCGTTCGCCGCGATGATCGGGGTATCGCTGGCCACCCGTGACCGGCTGCCGGCCCATCTGGCCAGCACCATGGTCCGGCTGCACACGCCCGAGGACATCGACCTCGACCGGGGCAGCTACCACCCGGAGAGCGACCGTTCGTCGTACCGGACGAACCGCTGACCGGCCTCGTCCGCTCGCTCGGCGACAACCCGGTGTGACCGCGTTCACTCGGGGCGGATGGCTGCCTAGCCTGGCGCCGACCATCCCCCTGTCGGAGGAGTAACCATGACCCAAGCACCTGTCGCGACCACACCGACGCCCGGCTCGCACATCGCCGACCCGGCCCCGTTGGGTCTGGCGGGGTTCGCACTCACCACCTTCGTGCTCAGCGCCGTCAACGCCAACTGGTTCCACGCCGAACCGGTCGTCTTCGGTCTCGCCCTCGGTTACGGAGGCCTCGTCCAGCTGCTCGCCGGGATGTGGGAGTTCGCCAAGGGCAACACGTTCGGCGCCACCGCGTTCGCGTCGTACGGCGGGTTCTGGCTGTCGTTCTGGTACCTCACCGGCCACACGAACCTGTCGGGGATGCCCGCGGGCGACGTGGACAAGACCATCGGGTGGTACCTCATCTCCTGGGGCATCTTCACCGCCTACATGTCCGTCGCCGCAACCCGGGTGAACCTCGCCGTGCTCACCGTGTTCGTCCTGCTGACATTGACCTTCCTGGTGCTCGGCTGGGGTGCCATGGCCGGCAAGACCGGCATCACCCACCTCGGCGGGTATCTCGGGCTGCTTACCGCGTTGGCCGCCTGGTACGCCTCGTTCGCCGGGGTCACGGCGTTCACCTTCAAGAGGCAGGTGCTGCCCGTCGGTCCGCGGTGACCGGCGCGGCCTTGTCTTAACCGCACAAGGCTGGTGGAGTGGCGAGAGGGCGACCACCTCCCGCCACCCCTCGGCCGCGTCTGACCAGGAGAGAAGATGAGCAACGAGTCACTGTCGAACCTGCTCCACGAGACACGCCACTTCGACCCGCCCGCCGACCTGGCCGCGAACGCCAACGTCAAGGCCGACGTCTACGACGAGGCCGCGAAGGACCCGCTCGGGTTCTGGGCCAAGGCAGCCGAGCGGATCACCTGGGCCGAGCCGTTTACCGAGGTGCTCGACTGGACCGACAAGCCGTTCGCGAAGTGGTACATCGGCGGCAAGCTCAACGCGGCGTACAACTGCGTGGACCGGCACGTCGAGAACGGTCTCGGGGACCGCATCGCCTACCACTGGGTCGGCGAGCCGGGCGACACCCGTGACATCTCCTACGCGGAGCTGAAGGACGAGGTCTGCCAGGCCGCGAACGCGCTCACTGACCTCGGCGTCCAGACCGGAGACCGGGTGGCGATCTACATGCCGATGATCCCCGAGACCGTCATTGCGATGCTGGCGTGCGCGCGCATCGGCGCCCCGCACACGGTGGTGTTCGGCGGGTTCTCCGCCCAGGCGCTGCAGGACCGGGTTATCGACTGCGACGCCCAGGTCGTCATCACCGCCGACGGCGGCTACCGCCGCGGCGCACCGGCCGCCTTGAAGCCGGCCGTCGACGAGGCCGTCTCCCACTGCCCCGGGGTGCGCAGCGTGCTCGTGGTCCGGCGGACCGGCCAGGATATCCCCTGGACGGAGGGTCGCGACGTCTGGTGGGACGACGCCGTCGGGAAGGCGAGCCGCGAGCACACCCCCGAGGCGTTCGACGCCGAGCACCCGCTCTACGTGATGTACACCTCCGGCACGACCGGCAAGCCCAAGGGCATCCTGCCCACCACCGGCGGCTACCTGGTCGGTACGTCGTACACGCACTGGGCCGTGTTCGACATCAAGCCGGAGACCGACGTCTACTGGACGGCGGCCGACATCGGCTGGGTCACCGGCCACTCCTACATCGTCTACGGTCCGCTCGCCAACGCGACCACGTCGGTGATGTACGAGGGCACCCCGGACACTCCACACAAGGGCCGTTGGTGGGAGATCATCCAAGATCACAAGGTGACCGTGCTCTACTGCGCCCCCACCGCGATCCGCACATTCATGAAGTGGGGCGCAGACTTCCCCGCCAAGTTCGACCTGTCGACGCTGCGGATCCTCGGGTCGGTTGGTGAGCCGATCAACCCCGAGGCCTACATGTGGTACCGCGAGGCCATCGGCGGCAACCGGTGTCCGGTCGTCGACACCTGGTGGCAGACCGAGACCGGGATGACGATGATCAGCCC
>DAINSL010000054.1:0-14076 GCA_036741335.1 Nocardioides sp.
AGGCTGCGCAGCGCTATCGACCGGAAATCTTGCGGCCGACCCGCGTCCCGATGGCCCAATGCAACAGTGCCCGAGGGCATCCTCACAGGCGGCCTCGGACGGCGAGTGCGCTTCATCGAGCCACCCTCACGGCCACGGTGCGATGCGTCAACGCAACAGAGCCCCGTACACAGATGACGAAATCACAGCGGTGCAGGCGGCGAAGCACACAGATGAATGCCCGTGCCAGTGACGGCCAGTCGTCGCCAGTCGTCGCCGGTGGCGACTCCGGGGGCGAGTGTCACGCGGGAGGGCTCAACCAAGTGACGACGTCCGTCGCCGTCCAGCCGTCATGGTAGATGGACGCAACCTCCCTGAGCCCGTCGATGTCTGAGCCGAGCGTCACCAGGGGCGGCTCGAGGTAGCCGTCGCGTCGGGTCTGCCCGAGACCGATGTCCGAGGTGAGCGCGTTGCACAGGCACGTGCGCCCCGCCGTGTCAGCGACGTCGCCGCCCTTGCGGACGTACATGCGTGTGGGTTCTCCCGGGCATCGGTAGCCGACGTCGCCATCCGGCGTCTGGTAGGGGGTTCGGAGGTAGCTCAGGTCGCACAGTCGCTGGCGTTCGGCGTACACCGTGGGATCCGACAACGTGTCGACGACTCGGGCAACCTTGAAGGGGAATCCAGTCGGTGACGCCATGGCATTCGTGCGCACCTCGAGAGTGCCGTCCAGCACTTCTCCCAGCAGCTTGTTGCGCAGGTAGGGAGTGAGGCCGGATTCCTCGGCCAGCGCGAAGAGCGTGCCGACCTGCACCCCGGCCGCACCGTTGGACCGGGCTTCGGCCAGATGAGCGGGTGTGCACTGTCCGCCGGCCAACCAGAACGGGATGCCGAGGGCCGCGAGCTTCTCGAGGTCCACGTCGTCGCGCGGGCCGTACACGGGCTCGTCATGATCATCGAGGACGACCTTGCCCCGGGGCGGGGCGTTGTGTCCGCCCGCGCGGTGTCCTTCGACGACGAAGCCGTCGGGTCGGGTGGCCTCGTCACGCGCGAGGTAGGCCGCCAGCACGTTGGCCGACACGATCGCCAGGAAACGCGGCCGTCGGAGGTCCGGCAGGGCGTCACCCAGCAGCACCCGCGGGTCGACCTCGACGCGGTGCGGGTAATCGGCGCCCTGAACGTCGACGCCCACGCCCCCCACCCGTCCAGCGGCCAGGTCGTCGAGCAGGCGTGGTATCTCTCGGGGTAGGCCGGCCCCCATCAGCACATAGTCGACACCGGCGAGGATCGCGCCGAGCGCGGCACTCGGGGTCGCCATCTGCACCTTCTCGAGGTAGTTCACGCCGACCACGCCGTCGTGGCCCTCCTTCGCCAGCCACACCTCGGCGAAGTTGGCGACCACTGCTAGTTCCTGCTGCTCGGTGGTCTGGCGCAGCGTGAGCTTCGGCACGGGGCGGTAGGGCCGGCGGGTCATTCCGTCGGTGGTTCGGCCATCCGGCTGGAAGTAGCGATCCAGGACCCGCTGCGCCATCGCGGGGACCGGGAACGCCTCGAGAGCGCGACGCATGGATCCACCCTCGTCCCCGTCCTGGAGCCGACGCGCGAGGACCAGGTCAAGGGCGGTGCCGGACACGACTCCGAGCCCACCGGCGCTCGACACCGCTCGGGCCAGCTGCCACGAGGACACCCCCACACCCATGCCACCCTGAATGATCTGCGGAAGTTCGCCCTGCGGCTTCTCCACGACAGGCTGCCTCTCCGTACGCACTACTGACATGGCCGCAGGTTGTCATCGCCCGAACGCCCAGCGGTAGGGCCCAACGACCTGTGATGGGCAACCGGCCCATGATCTGTGCCCGGAGGTCAGCTCCTCGGGGCACTGTTACATTGAGCCATCCCGTGACATCGGCGCCGCAGGATCTTCGCCCGAGCTCCGCCAAAGGGGCCGCAGATCGAGTCCACAGGGGTGCGTTGGTAGCGAAACGGGTCGACTTGGGGCCGGACGCACGTGCCGCACAGGAAGATCTCCCGTCGCGCGATCATCCGGACGCTCAATGCAACAGTGCCCCCCAGACCAGTCCCTCGACGCCGCCCTCGCCGTATCGCTGTCGTGCCGGGTCCTGGCGCATGCGGCGCAGCTCACCCGTGGACTTGACGACTCGCTCGGTCTCGAGTGAGCGCAGTGGACTGCTGAACACCTTCCCGTCAAGACCCACCACATGGTCGCGCCTGTACTTCCGGGGGAGGTGGCATCCACGTCGTTCAGCAACCCAACCTTGTAAGCGCGCCGCACAGCGAGGTCTCTCTTGACTGCGCGATCGCTAAGGGCAACTGGGCGTACTTGACCGTCGCTCAGGGCTTGGGGGGGCTGGGGCGGTGCGACCCGAGATTCCCGTCCGGGGACCCGTTGTCGGGTGCTCGATCGTTCGACCCGAGGCGAGTATCGCCGATTCTAGGGCTAGCTGGCGCGCGTTCCTTGCCAGGGCTGGCGGCTGGCCCCAGACTGTCGCTCACGGGGACGAGGCGCCGGACTCGTCAGTTCCATGCGATCAACCACCAAGAAGGTCGGAACGCTGCTCGCAGCCACGACAGGAGCGCTGTTCCTGACCTTCGTGGAGGCGCCTCAGGCGAATGCGGCCAACCTCATCCTCAGTCCAGGTGCCTACACCGTCAACACGACGACCCTCAAGCTCACCGGCCCGTCCGTCAATGTCACCGGCACCAACGTCGGCGGAGTCGCGGTGTTCAAGTTCGGCACGATCAGCGTGCCGAACGGTGTGACCATCACGGCAACCGGGAAGCGGCCGTTGGAGCTCCTGTCCACGAACAGCCTGCTGCTCGGGGGCACGATCGATGCCAGCGGTGTGAGCGCCACCGACTTCATCGCCGGTCCGAACGCCGGCGGCCCCGGCGGCGGCGCCGGTGGGGCTGACTTCGCGCACGCCGGGGTAGGCCCCGGCGGCGGGGGGCACGGGAGCCTCTTTACGGACGGTGCCGGCGGCGGCGGCTTCGGCGGCAGGGGTGCCCGGGGTGGCATACAGGCAGCAACGTTAGGCATCGGGGGTAAAGGCGGCCTCAAGAACGGGAACCTGAACCTGGCTCTGCAGGGCGGCAGCGGCGGCGGCGGTGCGGCCACCGGAGGCTCCGGCGTCGGCGGAGGCGGAAGCGGCGGCGCGGTGGCCCTGGTCGGGGCGTCCGTGACCCTTTCGTCGAGCGCTGTCGTGGTGGCCAACGGTGGCGGCGGGGCGGTCGGCGGCGGCGGCGGCTCCGGCGGCGGGTCCGGTGGTGGAGTCGTCGTGCACGGGAACAGCATCTCGCTGGACGGCGTCATCGTCGTCGCGGGTGGTGCGGGCGGTGCGGGCGGGTGCTGTGGCGATGGTGGAGGTGGGGCCGGCGGTCGGATCGCGATCCAGTCCAAGTCGCTCACCTCGCACGCGACCCTGGTCCTGGTGGTGAACGGCGGTAGCTCCGGCACGAGGAGCACGAGTGGATGTTGCGGGCACGGCGGACTCAGCCCGGACGCCACCGGCGCATCGGGCCTGATCACCTTCGCGAACATCGACCCCTCGAAGCTCACGATCGGCGCCTCGAAGACCGTCAAAAAGGGCACGACGGTGACTGTCGCGACGAGGCTCACCGACCGGGCGAACGGGAAGCCGATCGCTCACGACAAGGTGTCGCTCTACAAGAGGACGTCCAAGAGCGGCCCGTTCACCAAGGTGATCACCAAGACGACGTCCTCGAAGGGCAAGGCGAAGGTGCTGCTCGTCGTCAAGAAGTTCACCCAGTTCCAGTGGCGTTACGCCGGCGGTTGGGTCCACGACCGCGCTACCTCGGCGAAGCAGTCCATCCACATCGGCTGACGCGGCACGACGACGCGCCCGAGTGACCCGAGCGCGGTCGACGACCAGTTCGTCGGCCGGCCCGGGTGGCTGGCGCGCGTGCCGCTGTCGGAACCCGAGATGTGCCCGGCTTGATGATCGCTCGTGGTTCGGGACTCCGTGTCCCGGCGGCGCCTTTCAACCGTGGAACGCGGTGACTCCGGTCAGGGTCGGGACGAACACGAAACCCCCGTCGACGACCGAGGACGGGAAGTGGGTGAGGTTGCCGGCGTGGATGCTCTGGATGACCGAGCCGTTGGTCAACCGCAGCACCACCAGGTCGCCGCTGTAGCGGTCGGCCACGTAGACGCGACTGCCGGCGATGATCGGGGAGCCGTAGATGCCGCCGGCCGTCCAGACCCAGTGGACGTGGGCCGCGCCCACGTGCAGGGCGCGGACCTGGGGAGTCCCCAGGCAGGGCATCAGCACGGTGTGGCCGACCACCGCCGGACCGCCGAAGGCCTTGCACCCGTCCAGCTTGTCGATGGCCGAACCGACGCCGTGGAAGCGCTGGTGCAGGAGATACACGGTGCCGCGCTTGCCGGCGATGACGATGCGCCGCAGGCCGGGGACGGATGCGGGCGACGAGGAGCCGAGGTCGAGGTCGGCCTGGTTGTCGGCTCGCCACGTGGACGGCGCGAACACCGAGACCGGCCGCAGCTTCGTGGCGGTGAGCTCGGTGACGGAGTCGCTCTTGTCCCACTTCCCGTGGAGCTCGGCGCCGTTGCCGCTCGCGGCGTACACGTGGCCGTTGGCGCCCAGGATCGGGCCGCCCGTGGCCCACATGCCCGCCTCGCGGTCTGTGGGGACGGCGTAGTGGAAGGTGTGACCAGTCCCGGCCGTCGAGGTGGAGGTGACGTAGCCGACGTAGTTGTCGCAGTCGCCGGCGAGGCCTCCGAACGTGACGACCACGCGGCCGTGCTCGAGCAGCACCGCGGAGCGCTGCTGCTCCGCGAGCCGGTTGCGGTGGGGGAGCACGTCGAGGGACCGGTGCCAGCGCCGGTGGCCGGTGGCCGCGTTGAGCGCCCACAGGGTGTGGTGTCCACCGAGCGTCTCGGCGACGACGAACACCGAGCCGGTCTTCGCGTCGTACGCCGGAGTGCCGGTGATGCCGAGCGGGTCGATGTCACCGCACGGCAGGCCGCTGAGTGGCTGCGGCTTCCCGAGACCGACGGACCAGCGCTGATGGCCGGTGCTGGCGTTCAGCCCGAACACCTTGTTGCCCTCGGTGGCCGCGATCAGGGTGCTGCCCACGACCAGCGGCTCGCCGTACACGGCCTTGCCGAGGTTCTTCGCCCAGGCCTGGTGCAGCGGGTTACCGGCCGGATGCGTCACGCGCCCGGTGTGGAAGGCATTTCCGTGCCACATCGGCCAGTCCGAGAAGGTCGTGGCTGCCCTGGTGGACGTCGTCTCGTGCACGCGCCCCGCTGGAGCCGCAGGCGCCGACGAGCACGCCGCCGCCAGGATCAGGGTGACGGGCAGCAGGATCGAGACGAGTCGGCGCATGCCGACCAGTCTGCCCGCACGGGCGTACCGGCGTCACGTGCCCCATCGGGCTCACCCGCCCGGCCGGACCCTCGGGATACGCCTGGGTACGGCGGGGAATTGTCTCCGCGTCGCCGGGCGGTCACAATTTGGTCACGTCCCGTATCTTCGAGGGCGATCCGGCCGCGTCCCGACCGGAACCAATTCTGACCGAGGTCTGCTTGATGTCCGCTTCCCCGCCCGACGACGGCATGCCCGTCGACGACTCGGTCGCCGGGAAGCGCAAGGGCAAGGTCAAGGTCCGGCACACGGTGGGCAGGGTCGTGCTCGCCAGCATGGTCGTCCTCGCGTTGGCGACCGGGTTGAGCGTCGTGTTCCTGTACCGCCACTACAACTCGAACCTCAATGTCCTCGACCTGACCAACGCGATCAAGAACAGTCCCGAGCGCAAGGTGCCGACCGGTCCGTCGGGTCCGATCAACATCCTGGTGATGGGCTCGGACAACCGTGACGCACCCGGCGACCACATCGACAACCTCACGGGCATCGGCAAACGGTCGGACACCACGATCCTGCTGCACCTGTCCGGTGACCGGCGCCACGCCTACGGCATCAGCATTCCGCGCGACTCAGTCGTCCATCGTGCCGCGTGCTACGACACGAGCGGCAAGCAGATCTCCGCGGCAACCGACGGTGCGATGTGGAACGACGCCTTCAACGTCGGCGGCCCCGCCTGCACGATCGAGCAGTTCGAGCAGCTGACCCATGTGCCCGTCGACCACTTCATCGTGGTCGACTTCGCCGGCTTCCAGTCGATGGTCGACGCGATCGGTGGCGTCGACGTCTGCATCCCACACGCGGTACACGACACCATCGGCCACATCACTCTGCCCGCCGGCACCCACAAGTTCTCCGGGAAGCAGGCACTCGACTACGTCCGCGAGCGGCATTCCCTCGGCAACGGCTCGGACATCGGTCGGATCAAGCGCCAGCAGGCGTTCATCGCCTCCATGGCCCACGCGGCGATCAGCGCGAACACGCTGGCCAACCCGCTCCACCTGACCAGGTTCCTCGACGCGGCGACCAAGTCCCTCACCGTGGACACGGGCCTGAAGAGCCTCGCCAAGCTGGTCGGGCTGGCCTACCAGTTCCGGCACATCGGGCTGGACAAGATCCAGTTCGTGACCACGCCCTGGGAGCCCGACCCGACCAACGCCAACCGGGTGGTCTGGCAGCCTGCGGCCACCGCGATGTGGAAGGACATCCGAAACGACCGGGTTCTGCCCAAGTCGATCCTGAGCGGGTCCATCAACGCCCAGCACATTCCCGGAGTGACCCACGGCCACAAGCCGGGCTCGAGCCAGGCGGCCCAGAACCTCGCCAACGGCCTCTGCGCCTGATGGCCGACACCGAGTCCGCCGCCGGTCGACCCGATCGAGCGCGTCGAGACCGAGCCCGCGACTCCGAGGCCGCACGACGACGTCGGCTCGACGAGGTGTTCGGAGCCGTCCTGCCCGAGACGACGAGCGACGAGCGCGACGACCGCGACGCGGGTGCCGAGTCCTCGGACCGCTGGCTGCGCGAGCAGGTCCCGCCGCACCACGGATGACCGCGGCGGGCCGAACGAGGGCCGCCGCGTGCGATCGAACGACCACCGGGCGGGTTGCCTCAGAGCGTCGGCGACGTGCCGCTCTGCCGTGCCAGCAGGTCGCGGATCTCGGTCAGCAGCGCGACGTCGGCCGGTGTACCCGCGTCCTCGTCCGGGAAGTAGCGCGTCTTGGCCTCGGTGTAGGGCTTGACGACCAGGAAGTACACGACGGCCGCGATGATGAGGAACGAGATGATGGCCGTGATCCAGGTGCCGACCGCGAGTCCACCGGGCGTGTAGGTGTCGAAGTCGGGGTGCCCGCCGGCCTTGCCCACGATGCCCATGATGATCGCGACGGTGGCGTCGATGACGGCCTTGAACGCCACCGCGATCACGAAGGCCACCGCGAGCTCGACGAGATTTCCGCGGAGGATGAAGTTCTTGAACCCGGTCATGGCACTCTCCTCCTGACCGCCCCGGAGGCGGCTGGCTGCTCGGACGCGGGTCACGCTAGCGGGAAATGACCACGCTGAGGAGGTCGGTGGCGGCCGCTCCGGCGATGAGGTCGACGTCCGACGGATCGGCCGCGACGACGACCAGCCGACCGGTGAGCTGGGCGGTGCCGGTGGCCGTGTCGTCGGCCTTCGGGATCGCCAGCACCGGCACGTCGACCGCGACGTACGACGCCGTACCCCGGCGCGGGTCGGCCGCGACCAGGTCGACCCGGTCACCGGATCGCAGCAGGCCGACGGCCGCCGCGTCGGCGATCCGCACCGGGAGCGCGACCCGGCCCGGATAGCCGCCGAGGAGCGAGGCCGCCACCAGCCGTACGTCGGTCACCGGCTCACCGGCTCACCGGCGCGGACCGGCCCGGCCAGGGTGCGCCCGGCGGCATCGGCCACCGACCCCACCGGAGCCAGACTCGCGGGGTAGGTCTGCCGGACCAGGTCGCGATCGGTCAGCACCGTGCCGGCGGCCAGGTCGTGGGCCGCGACCTCGACCGTGACGGTCGGCCCGGGTGGTGGTCGCACCGCATGGAGACCGGCCAGGACAGCACCCGCGACGCAGAGCGCGGCGAGGGGACGGCGCCGGGCCAGCACCACACGGCGTACGGTCCGGCGAGCGCGCTCGCGACGGCCCGGGCCCGAGGGTCCGAGGGCGGGAGGGATCGGTGCGGCCATGCCCCCGACCGTAGGTCGGTCGGCGCACGCCCCGCGGAGTCTGTCCACAGGGGGGCGGCGCCGGGTCAGCTGCCGGTCGACCCCGAGCCACTGGTGGTCGACGCCGGCGTCGACGTGCCCGCCGAGGGCTCCGACGACTTCGACGACTTCGACGACTTCGACGAGGAGTCGGCGGGCTTCGACGAGGAGTCGGACGAGCCCGCGGTCTCCTTCGCGGCCGGGGACTCGGCTGGGGTGCCCTTCGCGCGGCTGTCGGTGCGGTAGAACCCGGAGCCCTTGAACACGACGCCGACCGCGTTGAACACCTTGCGCAGCCGGCCGCTGCACTCGGGACAGACGGTGAGCGCGTCGTCGGTGAAGCTCTGGAACTGCTCGAAGGCGTGACCGCACTCGGTGCAGCGGTACTGGTAGGTGGGCAACGCACGATCCTCGGGTCGGACTCACGGGTGCGGACGGCAGACCCTGCTGCCGACGCGGTCCGGCTGGCACTCGCCGCCGGAGACTGCCAATGGTACGGCACCACAACCAGACGTTGAGCCCGAGACAGGTCAGCGCAGGAGGATCCAGCGGGTGGGGGTGACCGCCGCGGTGACGGGTCGGTCGTGGGGGTCGACGGGTACGTCGAGGCCGACCTCGTCGTCGTACAGGCACACCACCACCGGCGTGCCGACCGGGACGCGTTCCAACGCCCGGTCGTAGGAGCCACCACCCTGACCGAGGCGCTCGCCCGTGGGGGAGACGGCCAGCCCCGGGACGATCACGAGGTCGGCGGTGGCCACCGCGTCGACCCCGAGCTGGTCGACCGGCTCGAGCAGTCCCATCCGCGCCGGCGCGAGCGACGTCGGCCCGCGCCAAGTGCCCCAGTCCAGATCGAGGTCGCGCTGGAGCACCGGCAGGATCACCCGCTTGCCGGCCGCGTCCAGCGCGTCGAGGAGCGCGCCGGTGCCGGGCTCCGAGCCGATCGAGACGTACGCCGCCACCGTGGCCGCGCGGCGTACCTCCGGGCGCGCCATCAGCACCTCGGCCAGGCCACGCGCCGCGTCCCCGATCTCGAGCAGCGGGCGTCGGTGACGCGTGGTGCGGATGCGGTCCCTGAGAGCGATCTTCGCCACGGCGGCAGCGGGCACGGGGCCGTCGGCCGATCGGGATTGCGGTGGGGGCACCGGGCAAGCCTACGATCGCCTGCATGAGCAGTGCCGGACTCGACCGCGCACGCGCCAAGATGTCCGAGGCGGGCCTCGACTCCGTGGCCATCGAGACCTTCGCGCACTACTACCGGCTGCTCGAGCACGGGGAGACCGGGATGATCCCCGAGTCCTCGATCGATCCGCTGGACATGGAGGCGCTCGCCGACGTCGAGGTCGATCCGGAGGCGGCGTCGGCCGCGCTGCGGACCACCGCGGTGATCAAGCTCAACGGCGGCCTCGGCACCTCCATGGGCATGGATCGCGCGAAGAGCCTGCTCGGCGTGCGCAAGGGCTGGTCGTTCCTCGACATCCTCGCGCGCCAGGTGCTGCACCTGCGCCGCGAGCACGACGCTCCGCTGCCGCTGATCTTCATGAACAGCTTCCGCACCTCCCCGGACACGATGGCCGCCCTGGCCCGATACGTCGACCTCCCGGTCGAGGGGCTGCCGCTGGAGTTCCTGCAGAACCGCGAGCCCAAGCTGCTCGTCACGGACCTCAGCCCGGTCAGCTTCCCGAAGAGCCCCGACCTCGAGTGGTGCCCGCCCGGACACGGCGACCTCTACACCGCGCTGCGGGGGAGCGGCCTGCTCCAGGACCTGATCGACCAGGGCTTCGAGCGTGTCTTCGTGTCCAACTCCGACAACCTCGGAGCGGTGGTCGACCCCAGGGTCGCCGGCTGGTTCGCCGGCTCGGGGGCGCCGTTCGCGATCGAGGCGGTACGCCGTACTCCCTCCGACCGCAAGGGCGGCCACTTCGCGCGGCGCAAGGCCGACGGCCGGATCGTGCTGCGTGAGACCGCGCAGACCACCAAGGAGGACCAGGCGGCACTGACCGACCTGGACCGGCACCGGTTCTGCTCGACCAACAACCTGTGGTTCGACCTGCAGGCGATGTCGGGGGCCCTCGACGCCCGGCACGGCATCCTCGGCCTGCCCATGATCCGCAACGTCAAGCACGTCGACCCGGCCGACCCGAGCACGCCGGAGGTCATCCAGATCGAGACCGCGATGGGTGCGGCGATCGAGGTGTTCGAGGGCGCCCGCACGATCGAGGTGGGCCGCGACCGCTTCGTGCCGGTGAAGACGACCAACGACCTCCTGGTCGTCCGCTCGGACGTCTACGACGTGGGGTCCGACTTCGTGATGACGCCGGCGGTGTCCGAGATCCCGTTCGTCGAGCTCGACCCGGAGTTCTACCAGCGGGTGCCCGACTTCGAGCGCCGGTTCCCCGAGGGCGCGCCCTCGCTGCGCGAGGCGACCTCCCTGAAGGTGGCCGGCGACTGGACGTTCGGGACCGGGGTGAAGGTCGTCGGCGACGTCGCCCTGGAGACCGCCCGGGCCGAGCGCATCGCGCCGGGTAGCGTCTTGGGGCATGACTGACCCGCTCCTCTCCGTGGAGGACCACCGCGACCGCATCCTGGCCGCGATCCGGCCGCTCCCGGCGTTCGACCAGCCGCTGATGGAGGCGTTCGGCCTGTCGGCCGCCGAGGATGTGCACGCCGAGGTCGCGCTGCCGGGCTTCGACAACTCCGCCATGGACGGGTACGCCGTCTGCCACGCCGACGTCGCCGCCGCGACCGAGGAGTCCCCGGTGCACCTGCCCGTGGTCGGTGAGATCGGCGCCGGGCAGGCCACGCTCCTGGCGATGTCGCCGGGGACCGCGGTGAAGATCATGACCGGCGCGCCGGTGCCGGCCGGTGCGGACTCGATCGTGCCGTACGAGTGGACCGACCGCGGTGTCGCCCAGGTCGTCATCTCCCAGGCTCCCGAGCTCGGCCAGCACGTCCGCCCCGCGGGCGAGGACGTCGCCGTCGGCGACCTGATCGTGGCCGAGGGCACGGTGCTCGGGCCACGGCAGCTCGGCCTGCTCGCGGCCGTCGGCCGCCCGTCGGTGCGGTCCCGGCCACGACCGCGGGTGGTCATCATGTCGACGGGATCGGAGCTCCGTGAGCCCGGCACCGCGCTCGGCCACGACTCGGTGTACGACGGCAACTCGTTCCTGCTCGCGGCGGCCGTCCGACAGGCCGGCGGCATCGCCTACCGGGTCGGCATCGTGCCCGATGAGCCGCGGGCGTTCATGGACGCCCTGAACGACCAGCTCGTGCGGGCCGACCTGGTGGTCACCAGCGGCGGCGTCTCGATGGGCGACTACGACGTGGTGAAGGCGGCACTCGCCCCCCTTGGCACGGTGTGGTTCGGTGGCATCGCGATGCAGCCCGGGAAACCACAGGGGTTCGGCCTGGTCGGCGAGGACGAGACGCCGATCATCACGCTGCCGGGCAACCCGGTGTCGTCGTACATCTCCTTCGAGCAGTTCGTGCTCCCGGCCATCCGCCGGCTGATGGGCCGCACGCCGTACACCCGGCCCTCCGCCGATGCCCGGCTCACCCACGGCCTCCGCTCACCCGAGGGCCGCCGCCAGTTCGCCCGCGGCACGCTGTCGGTCGTCGACGGTCACCTTGCCGTCACCCCGGTGGGCGCGCAGAGCTCGCACCTGATCGGCGACCTGGCCGACTCCGACGCGCTGATCGTGGTGCCGGAGTCCGTGACCTGGCTCGACGCCGGTGAGACAGTGACCGTGCTGCCCCTCGACGAGGAGTTCTGATGGTGGATCGCCTGACCCACGTGGACGAGTCCGGTGCCGCCCGGATGGTCGACGTGTCCGGCAAGGACGTCACTGCCCGCGAGGCGGTCGCGGCCGGCCGGGTGCTGGTCTCCGCCGAGGTGGTCGCCCTGCTGCGCGGGGCCGGTGTACCCAAGGGGGACACGCTCGCCGTCGCCCGGCTCGCCGGGATCATGGGCGCCAAGCAGACGCCGTCGCTGATCCCGCTGTGCCACCCACTGGCCCTCTCCTCGGTCACGGTCGAGCTCGAGGTCGCCGACGACGCGGTCGAGGTCGTCGCGACGGTGCGTACGACGGACCGCACTGGGGTGGAGATGGAGGCACTGACCGCGGTCGCCGTGGCCGGGCTGACCGTGATCGACATGGTGAAGGCCGTCGACAAGCGGGCGGTGATCACCGACGTACGCGTGCTCTCCAAGACCGGCGGGAAGTCGGGAGACTTCCGCAGATGACCATGCGCGCCGCCGTCGTGGTGGCCTCCAACCGAGCGGCGGCCGGCGTGTACGACGACGCCACCGGGCCGCTGCTGGTGGACTTCCTGACGTCGCTCGGCTTCTCCTGCGACCCCCCGAGCGTCGTGCCCGACGGAGACCCGGTGGGCGCCGCGATCGGCGCTGCGGTCGACGCGGGCGTCCGCGTCGTCCTGACCACCGGCGGCACCGGGCTGACCCCGACCGACCTGACACCCGAGGTCACCCGCCCGCTCCTCGACCGCGAGATCCCCGGCATCGCCGAGGCGATCCGCGCGTACGGCGTGAGCTTGGGTGTCCCGACGGCCGCCCTGTCGAGGGGTCTCGCGGGGATCTCCGGTTCGTGCCTGGTGGTCAACCTGCCCGGCTCCGGGGGCGGGGTGAAGGACGCGATGGCGGTGCTCGAGCCGCTGCTCCTGCACGCCGTCGAGCAGATCGTGGGGAGCGACCATTGAGCATCACCGAATGATCGGCTGGCCGGCCACCCTCCAGTACGGCCCGGTCACCCTGCGGCCGCTGTCCTACCGCGACGCTCGGGCCTGGCGCGCCGTACGCCGGCGCAGCCTTCCGTGGCTTCAGCCGTGGGACGCGACCGTGCCGCCGGGCGGGTCGGAGCGGCCGGCGACCTTCCGAGCGCTGGTGTCCCGGCTCAACCGCCACGCCCGGCAGGGGCTGGGCATGCCGTTCGCGATCGACGTGGACGGGCGGTTCGGCGGGCAGGTCACCGTGAACAACATCGTGCGTGGCTCGGCTCAGTTCGCCTCCATCGGCTACTGGCTGGACCGCGACCTCGCCGGCCGCGGGATCATGCCGACCGCCGTCGCTCTGGTCATCGACCACTGCTTCCGCTCGGCCGGGCTGCACCGGATCGAGGTCTGCATCCGGCCGGAGAACTCCAACTCACTGCGGGTGATGGAGAAGCTCGGGATCCGCGAGATCGGCTACTCGCCGAAGCTCCTGCACATCGACGGCGCCTGGCGCGATCACCGCGTCTTCGCGATCACCGTCGAGGAGTGTCCCGAGGGGATGCTGGCCCGACTTTCCCTTCCGTCACACGAGTGATTTCGCGACACACCTGTTGACATCCCCGGGGCGTCGTCCCCGCGAACTTAGTGTCAGGCCGTGGACCTGAGCGGACTGATCTTCGTGGCCCTCGCCATCGCCTGGGCCGCCTACCTGATCCCCAAGGCGCTCCGCCACCACGACGACGTCGTCCGGGGCCGCTCGATCGACCGCTTCTCGCAGAGCATGCGAGTGCTCGCACGCCGCGAGCCGGTGAGCGCCCGGATGGCGCGACTGGTGGTGGCGCCCGCGCGCGCCGCGACCGCGGCCCTGGTGAGCACCAAGCCCACCGCCGCGTCGCCAGATCCCGACGAGGTGTTCGCGCAGCGCCGACTCGCCACCGCGCGCGCCACGCGCCGACGACGCCGGGTGCTCTCGCTCCTGCTCGTCGCCCTGGTGGGGGTCGTCGCCGTGTCCGCCTCCGGCCGCCTGACCTGGCCGTACGTCGCGATCCCGGCCGCGCTGCTGCTCGTGTGGCTGGTGGCCTGCCGGCTGATGGTGCAGAGGGAGCGTGCGTGGATCCCCGCCGTACTCGTCGAGCCGACGCCTGGCGTGACCGTGGAGCAGTCGTCGGCCGAGACGACCTCGGTCGGGGCGTAGCGGATCCGTGGCTGGTTCCAC
>DAINSL010000054.1:14086-18200 GCA_036741335.1 Nocardioides sp.
GCCGATGTGCCGCGCGACCCGACCCTGTGGGACCCGATGCCGACCACGCTGCCGACGTACGTCTCCAAGCCGCCGGCCCGGCGCAGCGTCCGCACCATCGACCTCGACTCCACAGGCGTCTGGACCTCTGGCCGCAGTGAGGCCGACAGCGCGCTGGCTCGCGAGGCCGAGGCGGCCGATCGCGTACGCCGTCGTGCCGGCCGCAAGGACACCCCCGGCGAGCAGGCCGTCAACTCCTGACCACCGCCGGTTGACCCGCTCCCGGGGCTCGATGAGGTCCCTCGGGTCCTCGCCTGACTCGATTCGGATGGGTGCAGGGCCCGGTGCTAGCCTTTCGCTTCGCGTCGTCGGACGCATGTACATCGCAAGGGGCTGTGGCGCAGCTGGTAGCGCATCTCGTTCGCAATGAGAGGGTCAGGGGTTCGAGTCCCCTCAGCTCCACCATCCGCGCATTTTCCGTATCCGGGCTTCGATCACGACGGCCCGTGAGGCACATTCGCTGCATCCGAACGGCACACTGACGTGGTGGGAGCCGTGGAGCGTGCCATTCGAGATCGGGTCGCGGTCACCCTCGCCGAGCTCGAACCTCTCGAGATCCGCCCGATGTTCAGCGGCTTCGGCGTCTACCTCGATGGCCTCCTCGTGGCGGCGGAGGCCCGGCCGCGCCGGCGGTGACCGGGCATCCGGCTCGAGTCCTACCCCGGCAAGGCCGTCACCCGCCGGCGGGACGCGCTTTTAACACTTCCGCGGCGTGTCCGTGCGGTTCTGGCTCAAGTTGACCCGGATTTTGCCCTAAATCCAACCGATCGGACGGGGTCCCGACAGCTCGCCGACGCGCGGGACCTGGTGTGCCTCGGCACGTCATGCCGGCACCTCCACCCCGGCGGTACGACGCGTCCCCCCATGGCGTGTTGTCGGTCTCCGAGTTTGGCCCGTGACCCAGCCGGCGACGTGCTCGGCGGTGGCCAGCGCGAGTCCGGTCGGCCGCACCTTTCTGCGATGCGTGGATCCCCGCGTTCGCCAGCCGAACCGGTCTTCAGCTTGCGGGCCAGGTCACAGCCATCCCGACCCGGCCGCAGAGAATCCCCAATGTGACAAGGGGAAACTCACGATCGCAGGTGCGGACGGCGTTGCCCGCGTCGCCGCTTGTCCAGCGGCGTCGGCAGAGCCGAGCGGAGGAGGGGGCCGGCCAACCTCGGCGGGCCTCGCGGCCGCTGGCCGGAGCTCGGGAACTACCCGGAAATGTATGGACCCCCCGCACCGTCGTGCGGGGGGTCAGGCGCCCGGTGGAAACCGGAGCGCGATCTCGCTGGTAGCCGGGGGGGTGGCGCCCGCGAGGTCACACCTCGAGGCGAACGGGGGGGCTTGCCTCTTGATGTTGACTCAAGTTTACACCGACGGGGCCCCCGACAGGCATTTTCGGCAGATTGGTCCAGATTTTAACAACGGTTGTCGGCCCCCCCCGTCTCACGCCTGTTCAGCGCGATTTCGGCGTGAAATGGGGCCACCTGGCTACGGTTCCAGCAGGTCCCAGGGGCTAACGGATGAGGTTTGTGTGTCGTATGGGCTTCCAAATTTGCCATCCCATGTCCCATGCTTAGCCCCAGCAGTTCGACACCGCAATTAGGGAGACCTCGTCATGGCCCGTCACACCAAGATCAAGATCGCCGCTCTGGCCGCCACACTCGTGGCAACGATCGGGATGGCCGGCATCTCGCCCGCGTCGTCCGCCGACTCCGGCAAGACCACGATCACGAGCAATGCCCGCGACAACCAGTGGTGCTGCTGAACCAACTCTTCCGCTGTCGAAGCCTGAGGTAGATCCTCAGTTCGACGCGTGAGTGGTCATACCAACGCGGACACCTGGGCGGGTGCGCAAACCGGCCGAAGCAGCTGCGCTTCGGTAGGCATCGCGGGCCGAGTCGAAGTCTTCCAATCCCTCAAGGAGAGCCGCGAGTTCGAACCAGAGCTGGGCGGCTGAACGATCGGCTCCGATGCCCGTGAGGACAAACACAGCTTCGCGGTAGCACTGCTTCGCGCCATCAACGTCACCGCGCACGGCGGCTGCCTGACCTTCAAGCGTCTTTGCGTCCGCCGCCAGGAACGGTGATTCGGCGTGGATGCTGGCGTGCACGGCCATGCACTTGGCTTCTGCGGCGGCGACGTGGCCGTCGAGGAAGAAGGCTCTGGCCAGCGCAAGGTCGTTGCGCGCGATCTCGACGGGGCTGGCGCTGCACCACGCCAACTCCTGGGCGGCCTGCTCCAAGTGTTGCTGGGCCTCGGCCACCGCGGGCGGGTCGAGCCGCAGCTGCATGATGCCCAACTGGGTGCGCAGCAGGGCCAGGTTGCGGCCATCCTGTCCCTCGGAGAGGAGGGCAAGAGCGCGGGCGGCGAGCGGCACGGCGTTTTGCACCATGCCCTGCTCAGCCTCCATGATGCTCGCGTTCCAATACGCGGAGGCACGGGCGGTCGGGGAATCCAGTGTCTCGGCCTTCGCGACCGCCTTGCGGCAGGTGCGCACGGCCTGGCCGGCATCGCCGCGCTCGTAGTACGCGGCGGCGAGCGTCACCGCCATCTGCACGGCCTCGTCGGCACTGTCCAGGGGGGTGCCGACGAGCTGCTCGAGAACCCGCTCGCCGACCTCGATCGCCTTGGTGAAGTCGCCGGACTCGCGGAAGCAGCGGCTCAGTGCGATGGCGCACTTGATCCGCAGGATCCCGTCTTCCTTGCCGGCGACCAGGGGCTCGAGCTCGAGGATCGCGTCGTCGATGCTGCCCTGGTTCTCGAGCGCGCGAGCGATCAGGTAGCGGGCGCGGTACGCCAGCTCGCCCTGAGTGGTGGCGACGGCCCGTTCCAGCGCCTGGCGCGCCTGAGACTCGGCCTCGAGGTGCTGACCCGACTCCAGCGACAGCTCGGCGAAGTCGAGCGTCAGCTTGATCTCGTCGTACTCACGGGCGGAGACGCCCCGGAGGACATGGTCTGCGGGGACGCCCAGTCGCGAGGCCAGGTCGTCGAGCACCGCGGCGTTGGGGCGGCGCTGGCCGGACTCGATCCGCGAGACGTAGCCGACCGAGATGTCGGCACCGGCGAGATCGGTCTGCGTCCATCCCTTGGCGACGCGTAGCGCGCGGATCCGATGTCCGAGCTCGATGGGGTCGATCTCCTTGAGAAGATCCGCGTCGCGGGAGTCCATAGACAGATTGTGACTGACGCCCGGCAAATCCGGTCAAGAATCTGTCATCTCACCCGTCTCGTTGCCAGATTTTTCCTTTTCGAGGCTCCTGGATGGGCTCGGGGGACGTTTTCGAGGGGTTGGCGCGTATACACTGACGCCATCAGCCGGGGGGCTGGTCGTCACGCGTGCGTCCTTGGACGCACGCGTGACGCGCGTCTCGGGCGCTTCGCTCGGTCCGCCTCCACCTCGTCCGTCATCGCGATGGCTGCCTCCAGCGCCCGTGACCGCTCACGCGGCCCGTGGCAGGGTGGAGACGAAGCGACGTTGGAGGAGGACCGATGGAGTACACCAGGCTCGGCCACAGCGGACTCGAGGTCTCGCGGATCACCGTGGGGGCCATGAGCTGGGGCGAAGGGGGTACGACGCGCCCGTGGACGCGCGACGAGTCGTTCGCCGAGGAGACGATCAAGGCGGCGCTCGATGCGGGCATCAACTTCTTCGACACCGCCAACGTCTACTCCGGCGGGAGCAGCGAGGAGTTCACCGGGCGGTCGCTGTGGAAGCACGCGGACCGGGAGGACGTCGTACTCGCCACCAAGGTCCATGGACGGATGCGGCCCGGACCCAACGGCGCGGGCCTGTCCCGGAAGGCGATCCTGCAGGAGATCGACGCCAGCCTCTCCCGGCTCGAGACCGACTACGTCGACCTCTACCAGATCCACCGGTGGGACCCGCAGGTCCCGATCGAGGAGACGATGGAGGCCCTCCACGACGTGGTGAGGGCGGGGAAGGCGCGCTACATCGGGGCGTCGTCGATGTACGCCTGGCAGTTCGCCAAGGCGCAACACGTGGCCGAGACGCACGGCTGGACCCGTTTCGTCTCGATGCAGAACCACTACAACCTGATCTACCGCGAGGAGGAGCGGGAGATGATCCCGC
>DAINSL010000055.1:0-18070 GCA_036741335.1 Nocardioides sp.
GTGTAGCGCTTCGCGAGACTGACGACGAGGCGCAGGTTGGCCTCCAGCAGGTGGTTCTTCGCGCGGCGGCCGTCCTCGGCGATCCACTCGAGCTCTTCCTCGAGCTTGGCGGAGATCTTGCCGCCCTTGCCCAGCTTCTCCTCGCTGAACAGGCCGGCCTCGATCCGCTTGGCGAGCTCGACCTCCATCTCGGCGTTGAGGAGGGGCACCTTGCCGATCTGCTTGAGATAGTCCTTGACCGGGTCCGCGGTGGCACCGGCGACCATGACCTGCTGCTCGGGCTCACCCGCGTCGTCGGCGTCGGAGACGACGAACGTCCCTTCCTTCTCGTCCTCCTCGATCGAGGGGTCCGCCTTCACGTCCGCCTCGAACTTCTCGTCCGGGATGTCGGGCAGGATCTTCTTGCCGTCGGGACCCAGCGCAGCCGGGTCGACGGGTACGGCGGCTGTCTCGACCGCCTCGGCGGACGCGGCCGCCTTCTTGGCGGGGGCCTTCGCCGCAGCCTTCTTGGTCGTGCTCGAGGGCCTCGCGCTCGGGGCCTTGGCGGCCGCGTTCTTGACCGGTGGCTTGGCCGACGCGCTCGACGAACTGGCCTTGGTCGTCGCCTTCTTGGCCGGCGCCTTGGCGGGCGCCTTCGTCTGGGTCGTGGTGGTCTTGTTGCGCGCGGTCGAGGACACGAACACCTCTCGTGAAGGACACATGGGCGCGGCGAGGCCCGGTATGGTCAAGAGCCGCTCTCCCCATTCTGCCATGGGGACGGGCACGATCACGAAGCGGGAGGCTCCTCCCGCGACACCTGGTGAGACGCGTCGCCGCTCAGGCGGAGGCCTGCTGGGCCTTGGCGGCTGCCTTCTTCTCCTGCTTGTACGCACGCACCTTCTGCAGGGACGCGGGGTCGACCACGTCCGCCACCGATCGATAGCCCGGCAGGGCGTAGTCGCCGACGGCCTGCTCCCACCCCTCGGGGCGTACGTCGAGCTGCTTGGCCAGCAGGGCCGCGAAGATCTGCGCCTTCTGCTTGCCGAATCCGGGCAGCTCCATCAGCCGCCTCAGCAGGTCCGCGCCGGACGTGGCCTCGGTCCACAGCCGCTCGGTCCGGCCGTCGTACCGCTCCTCGATCAAGGTCGCGAGCTCCTGCAACCGGGCCGCCATCGAGCCCGGGAAACGGTGGATCGCGGGCGGCGTCGAGCACAGGGCCCTGAACTGCTCCGGATCGGCCGCCGCGATCGCCGCCGGCTCGATGCTGCCGAACCTGTCGAGCACCTTCGCCGGACCCCGGAACGCGTGTTCCATGGGGTACTGCTGGTCGAGCATCATGCCGACCAGGAGCGCAAAGGTGCTGTCGCTGAGGACGTCGTCGGCGTGCGCGTCGCCGGTGATCTGGATGGCCATCGTCAGCCGACCTTCACGGCCAGGACCGGGCAGGGTGCGTCGAGGAGGATGCGCTGGGCGTTGCTGCCGAGGATCAGCTTGCCGACGGGCGTACGACGGCGCAGGCCGATCACGATCAGGTCCGCCCCGCTGGACTCGGCGATGCTGATCAGGTCCTCGGCGGGCTCGAAGCCGCGGACGAGGTGACGCACGTCGTAGTCCACCCCAGAGGCCTTGAGCTTCGCCTCGAGGGCGGTCAGGTCCTGCTCGATGCGTAGGGACGCGTCATCGTCGTACTCGCGTCCGCCGCGCTGGGAGTTCACCACGATCAGGTTGGATCCGCGCAGCCTGGCCTCGGCGATGCCCTGATCGACGGCCGCCTCGCCCTCGGGCTTGGCCACGTATCCCACGACCACGGCTCCCATGGGGGGCAACTTATCCCACCCGGTCCGGTGCGTCGCCGCCCGCTTCCCTGTGGAGATCGCGCACGCGATCCGGCGGCGCGCGGCAGGCTGGCCCGGTGCCCGTGCTGCAGGAGCCACTTCCACCTCGTACGACGCGGCTACTTCGCCAGGCCGTCCTCGACCTGGCGTCGTCCGAGCACCGGCACCACTTCCCCGCGGTGCTCCACGCTGGAGTCCCCGGAGGCGCGGTCATCTCGGTGACCGACGACCCGTCGTGGGATCACGGGCTGCGCACCGACATCGTGGGCACGGTGCGCAACGAGCTGACCGACCCGGCACCCTGGGCCTGGCTGACCAGGGCGGGACCCGGCTCGCTGCAGGACGTCGACGCTGCGTGGCTCGCACCGGTGGTCGCGGCGTTCGCCGAGCGCGAGGAGGACGCGACGTTCGTGGTGGTGACCCGTCACGGCTGGACCGACCCACGCTCGGGAGTCGGCCGGACCTGGAGGCGGATCCGTGAGCGTTGAGCGGCAGACGCGGTCACGCGTGTCCGCCTCGCGGCCCCGCGTGCTTTCGACCAGAGCGACGCTCGCTTCGCTCGCGTCACCTAGGTCAATCCCAGGTGTGGACCGGCTCGTTGCTGTGCATCCGCTCGCGGTACTCCAGCAGCGTCGCCCGCAGCGCGTCGTACCGGTCCTGGCCGGTGCGGGCGTGTATCCGGTCGACGAACCAGCTGGCGCCGTTGACGCCCTTCATGCAGCGCGCCTCGATGATGCCGAGCAGCCGGTCGCGGTCCTCGGTCTCGACGCCCCAGGAGGCCAACCCCTCGTGAGCCATCGGCAACAGCCGGCGCAGCACCAGCTCGGTCGCCTTGATCTCGCCCAGGGCGGGCCAGTAGATCGACGCATCGATGCCGTCCTCGGCCGCCGTCTCGAAGTTCTCCTCCGCCGCCTGGAACGACATCTGCGACCACAGGGGTCGGTCGCTCTCGGCCAGGTGGCGGACCAGCCCGAAGTAGAAAGCGGCGTTCGCGATCAGGTCCGCGACAGTGGGCCCGGCGGGCAGCACGCGGTTCTCCACCCGCAGGTGCGCGATGCCGTCGTTGATGTCATAGACCGGCCGGTTCCACCGGTAGATGGTGCCGTTGTGCAGCCGGAGCTCGCTGAGCTGCGGCGCTCCGCCGCCCTCGAGCACGGTCACCGGGTCCTCGTCCGCGGTGATCGGCAGCAGAGCCGGGAAGTAGCGGACGTTCTCCTCGAACAGGTCGAACACGGAGTTGATCCAGCGCTCGCCGAACCACACTCGCGGCCGCACCCCCTGCGACTTGAGCTCCTCGCTCCGGGTGTCGGCAGCCTGCGCGAACAACGCGATCCGGGTCTCGCGCCACAGCTCCTTGCCCAGGCAGTACGGCGAGTTGGCGCCGACCGCGACCTGGACCGCCGAGATAGCCTGCGAGGCGTTCCAGTACGCCGCGAACTGATCCGGCGAGGTCTGCACGTGGAACTGGGTACTGGTGCAGGCCGCCTCGGGAAGGATGGAGTCCGCCGTCGTGATCAGCCGCTCCGGCCCGGTGATGTCGATCCGGATGTCCTCGCCACGGGCGTTCAGGATCTGTTCGCTGAGCAGGCGATAGCGCGGGTTGGCGCTCATCATCTGCGGGGCGAAGTGCCCCGGAGCCAGGGTCGGCAGCACGCCGATCATCACCTGGTGCGCACCCACCTCCGACGACTTCTCCTCGGCGTCGTTGAGCGAATGCCGCAGGCTGGCCTCGAACGTCTTCAGGCCACCCTCGCGTAGCCGCGCCGGTGGGACGTTGATCTCGATGTTGAACTGGCCGAGCTCGGTCTGGAACGCGGGGTCCGCGATCGCGGCCAGGGCCTCGGCGTTCTTCAGGGCCGGATCGCCGGCGTCGTCCACGAGGTTGAGCTCCACCTCGAGCCCGGTCATCGGGTCGTCGGTGTGGAACCGGTTTTCGCTGAGCATCCGCTCGAACACGTCGAGGCAGCGATGCACCTTCTCGCGGTAGCGGGTGCGGTCTGCGCGAGAGAACTCCTGGGCGTCGACGTCTTCTCCCATGAGAAGAACCTTAGGCCCGGAAGGACCGCCTCAGGCAGAGTCGGACTCGGGACTGAACAGCTGCGCCCCCTCCCCCCAGGCCGAGGGCGGCACCGCGCGGGTCAGGCAGTCGGCGAGGCCGCGCGCCAACGCGTGGTCGGGATCGACCTCGAAGCAGCGATCGAGCGCGCACCAGGCGAGTGCCCCGTGACCGGCCTGCCAGGCGGCGAAGGCCGCGAGCACCGCGGCCCCAGGCACCTGGTCCGTCGGCGCCTGTCGGACCAACCCCGACCAGATCCGGAGGTGCTCGCGCGAGCTCTCCCGCGAGACCGCGAACAGCGCGGCGTCGCGGACGTCGATGCGTCCGACCGCCCACAGCAGTCGGGCCGCGTCGGCGTCCCCGGGATCCGACCTGGTGACAACGCAGCGCACCAGCAGGTCGGTGGCCCAGCCGACCTCGGCCGGGCCTGGAACCCCGAGGCCGCCCTGCAGGGCCACCACCCGCGCCTGGGCGTCGGCGTCCGGAGCCAGCGTCTCGCGCAGGTCGTCGCGGGACGCGTGGGTCACCTGACCGTCGAACACCGCCTGGGCGGCGAACGGGTGGGTGGCGTCGTCGTACGGCCGGCTCGTCGGCTCGCGGGCTCCCTGGCGCGAGGACACCGGGCTCCACCGGCCGTGGTGAGCGCGGAGCACGTCGATCACGCCGATCTCGCGAGCGGTGAAGTCGCGTCGGAGCCGGGCGGCGACCCGAGCCGACAACGCGGCATGGCCGGAGTAGACGATGAACGCGACCCGCCCGACGCCGTGCGCCAGGCAGGGGGCCAGCAGGGCCTCACTGAGCTCCGGGAGATCGGCGTCCAGGTCGTCTAGTGACGGCAGGTCGACCCGGGCGTGGAAGGTGCGCCGCGCGTCGAAGGTCAGCATCACCACGGAGTCCGTCGGCCGGAAGCCGAGGACGATGGGGACGGCGGCCAGGAGGTCCTCCGGTCCGCGGGCGGTCAGGGTGGTGGTCATGGCGACCACGCTCCACCCGCTCCGGTGTCTGGGTGGGCGGCGTCGAGGTCACCTGTGGACCGCAGCGTCGCCGGTCGGGTCTGTGGACGGTGAGCGGGCTGTCGGTGCCCGGCGATAGGTTGCGCACATGCGTCCGGAGGCCTCGGTCCTGCACCTGGACCTGGATGCGTTCTTCGCCTCCGTCGAGCAGCGCGACAAGCCCTCGCTGCGCGGCAAGCCGGTGGTGGTCGGGGGCGTGGGCGGGCGCGGTGTGGTCGCGACCGCCTCCTACGAGGCCCGCAAGTACGGCGTGCGCTCGGCCATGTCGACCCGCGAGGCGCGGTCTCGCTGCCCGCACGCGGCGTTCCTCAACCCGCGCTTCCCCGCGTACCGCGAGACCAGCCAGGCGGTGATGGAGGTGCTGCGCGCCGTCTCGCCCCTGGTCGAGCCGCTCTCGGTCGACGAGGCCTTCGTCGACCTGGCCACCTCCGACCTGACGGCGTACGACGAGGCAGCGTTGCGCGACTTCGCCGAGACCCTTCGGACCCGGGTCCGCGAGGTGACCGGGGGGCTGACCGCGTCGGTGGGCATCGGCACCTCGAAGTTCATCGCCAAGGTGGCCAGCGATCTCGACAAGCCCGACGGCCTGGTCATCGTGACGGCCGGCTCGGAGCGCGATCTGCTCCGGCCCATGCACGTGACGGTCATCCCCGGCGTCGGTCCCGCGACCGCGGAGCGGCTGCGGCGGGCGGGCATCACCACGGTGGCCGACCTCGAGCACGTCAGCGAGGACGAGCTGGTCCGGCTCCTCGGCAACGCCCAGGGCCACGGGCTCCACCACCTGGCGCGCGCCGAGGACGACCGGGCCGTCGTACCCGAGCGCGAGACGAAGTCGGTCAGCGTCGAGGGCACCTACGACACCGACCTCACCGATCCGAGCCTGATGGCCGGACTGGTCACCCGGCAGGCGACGAACGTCGCCGAGCGGCTGCGCAAGAACGGGCTCTCCGGCCGGACGATCACCCTCAAGGTGCGGCTGCACGACTTCACCACGCTGTCCCGCTCCACCACCCTGACCGCCCCGACGGACGCCGGGCCCACGATCGCCCGGCTGGCCCGGGGTCTGCTCGGCGAGCTGGACACCACCGGTGGCGTCCGTCTGCTCGGGGTCGGGGTCTCGGGACTCGCGGACTGGATCCAGGACGACCTGTTCGGCGCCGACGATGCCGGGGACGACGCGGAGCAGGTCGACCTACTGCCCGAGCCGCCCGAGGTGCGCACCTGGTGGCCCGGCATGGACGTGGTCCACGACGAGCTGGGCCGCGGCTGGGTGTGGGGGGCCGGTCGCGACATCGTCACGGTGCGGTTCGAGACCGCGGAGACCCTGCCGGGGCCCGTGGCAGCGCGAGTGAACCGCACCGGCTCGCCCGGGCGTAGCTGGGCGCACTGCCACAGGTCGTCCTCCTCGACCACCGCGACCACGGGGTAGCCCCCGGTCGTCGGATGGTCGGCCAGGAACACCACGGGCCGTCCGTCAGGTGGCACCTGCACCGCCCCGAGCACCATGCCCTCGCTGGCGACCTCGTCGGTGCTGGTGCGCGGCAGCGGTGCGCCGTCCAGACGAAGGCCGATCCGGTCGGAGTCCGGCGACACTGTGTACGTCGTGCGACACAGGAGGTCGAGCGCGTCACCGTCGACCCGGTCGGCGCGAGGTCCGACCCTGACGCGCAGCGGTCCGGGCGTCGGTGGCCGGGGGGTGTCCAGGGCCGCCGGCGACCCGGCCGGCGTCCCGACCGGGAGCACGTCCCCTTCCGCGACGGCCGGCGGGCCGACCCCGGCGAGCGTGTCGGTGGATCGCGACCCGAGCACCGGCTCGACCGCGATCCCACCGGCCACCGCGACGTAGGAGCGCAGCCCGGTCGCCGGCGTACCGAGGACCAGCTCGGACCCGGCCGGCCACCACACCGCGGCCGCGAAGTCGCGCGGGCGGCCGTCCACCCGCACCTCGCACGGTGCACCGGTCACCGCGACCCAGCGGGCACGATCGGTCGTCATCGCCAGCCCGCCCAGGAGCACCTCGAGACAGGCGTCGTCGCCGCCGTTCCCCAGCAGGCGGTTGGCCAACGCCGCGGCCGGTCCGTCGAGTGCGCCGGCACGCGGCACCCCGAGATGCGCCCATCCGGTGCGGCCCCGGTCCTGGACCAGCACCGACGAACCGACGGAGCGCACCGTCACCAGAACGTCGCTCATCGACTCACGAACCTGACTCGGGTGCCGGGCGCCAGCAGCGCCGGCTCCTTCCGCGAGGCATCCCAGAGCACCGTGTCGGTGCGGCCGATGATCCGCCAGCCGCCGGGCGACTCCCCCGGATAGACGCCGCACCAGGTACCGGCGAGAGCCACCGCGCCGGCCGGCACGCGGGTCCGCGGCGTCTCCAGCCGGGGTACGGCGTCCGACAGGCCGGCCAGGTAGGCGAAACCGGGGGCGAACCCGCAGAACGCCGACACGAAATCCGTGCCCTGGTGCCGGGCGACGACCTCGTCCTCGTCACATCCCCAACGGGCGGCGACGAACCCGAGGTCCGGACCGTCGTAGGTCACCGCCAGCTCGACCGTAGGTCCCTCGGCCGCCGATCCGGGACGCCACTCGGCGAGCCGGCCGGCCAGCCGGTCGGGCTCGGAGATGCCGTCGAGCAGCACGCTCTCGGCGCCCGGCACGACCTCGCGCGCCAACCGGCGCTCGCGTGCCCACCCGGCGAGGTCGACGGCGTCCTGCGCCGAGGAGACCTCCACCAGCACTGCGAGCCGGCCGACGGGAATGATGCGCACGCGGGGCTCCCGGGGACATAGGTAGAGGGGCTCTCGATGGTATGAGCACCAAGAGCCCCTCGAAGACCGGGCGGGTGACCTCCCGACCGACCGGACAACCCCTCCGACCCCGCCGTGGCCGCCACCGGCCAACGCCGCGAGCACGCTCGCGGTACAGATCTTCGGACTTCTCCGATCCCCGCACCGCCGCAAGCGGCGGGTTGGTAGGGAGAGTTCTACGGGCTCGCGACGACGTCGCGCAAGGGGCTGCGGCCCATTTTCTCTGGAGATTTCGGCGGATCGGCGTGTCCTCCACAGTAGGGCGTCCTTCCTCCACAGAACGACGCGACTCCTCCACAGCTCGGCCCGATCGTCTGTGGACAATCAGCCCGCGGTCACGGGCGGGTCGAGGAAGGGGGCGACCCGGTACCCGGCGGCCGCCAGCGCGCGTCGTACGGCGTGGGCGTGGGCGACCGCGTCCGGGGAGTCGCCGTGCACGCACAGTGAGGCCACGCCGGGGGCGAGGGCGACGGCCTGACGCGCGATCTCGCCGGCGCCCCCCAGCAGGGCGCCGGGCCGACCACGGTCGATCAGGCGCCCGTCGGCATAGCCGCGGTCCGGGAACCCTTCGTCGTACGTCGCGCGGCCGGCCGCGGCGGCCAGTCCCAGCAACCGCGAGCCCGGGAAGCCCAGGACCGGCAGGTCTCCCGAACCCGCGAGCACGGCGGCCGCCTGGTCCTCGTCGTCGGTGACCCGGTGGTAGAGCGCACCGTGGGGCTTGACGTAGCGGACCATCGACCCCTCGCCGACGGCGATCGCCGACAGCACGTCGACCTGTTCGGCGACCTGGTCACGGAGGTCGTCGAAGGAGGCGTCGTGCGGCACCCGCCCGAAGTTGGCCCGGTCGCGGTAGGAGACCTGGGCGCCGACGACGACGCCGAGTTGCTCGGCCCTGGCACACACCGCGCGCATGATGTCCGGCGTACCGGCATGGAAGCCGCACGCCACGTTGGCCGAGGTGACGACGGCCAGCAGTCCGGCGTCGTCGGTGACCTCCTCGCCGAGATCGGCGTTGAGGTCGACCGTGGGCGCTCCGTCAGCCGGCATCGGGGACGTCGAGGGTCCGGTAGTCCACGGTGACGACGTAGCCGAGCCGGTCGTACAGGGCGCGGGCTCCCGGGTTGTGGGCGAACACGTTGAGCCCGAGGGCGAAGTGTCCGTGCTCGCGCGACCACACGGCCCCGGCGTTCATGACGGCCGCGCCGTACCCCTTCCGGCGCTGCTCCTCGAGCACCACGATGTCGTAGACGAACGCCATCGGCCGCTCCGTGCTCAGCCAGAGGTGCCCGACCCGTTCCTCCCCCACCCAGGCGGTGAAGAACTCCTGGCCGACCGAGTTCACCCCGTCGGGGATCAGCTGGGCCGACTGGGTCCGGCTCTGCTCGTCGGCTCCCTCGCGACTCAACCCCGCCGCGTGCAGCTCGTCGGCGTAGTCACGCAGGAGGTTCGCGTAGAACTCGTCGAACTCCTCGCTGGTCATGTTCCGCAGCTCGACCGCCCCGGGATCGCCGATCGGGGCATCGAGGCGCAGCAGCATGTTCGTGGCCCGCGCAATGAAGCCGGGCAGCTCGACCAGGCCCCGCCGGCTCGGGTCGTCCGGGATCCCCGCCGTACCGATCCGTCGCGAGTCGTCGGCGCGGGCGAGATCGAGCATGGCGGGCTGCAGCTCACCGATCCGCTGCGGCTCGTCGAGCCGTACGTCCATGACCGCGACATCCTCGCCCTCGCGGCCCCACCACAGGTGGCCGACCGGGACACCGCTCTCGGTGACCTCGTAGACCCTCGAGGTCTCCAGGATCCCCTCGACGAACTGCCGGGCCCGGGCCGCGGAGTCCGCACGGTTGTCGTACTGGCGGGCGAAGCGCAGCGCGTCCATCCGGTCGGCCAGGACGCTGAGCCAGCCGGGCCGCGCGTCTTCGAGGACGAGGCGGAGTTCGAGCACGGCCCGATGCTAGGGCCTGGGCGGCAGCGATCCCATCCGTTCGGCGCCGCGGCTACGGATCAGCCCTGAGAAGTCCCTGAGAGTTCCGCGGGGACGCAACTCCACCGCCCGCCCACTCGTCTGGCTCAGTAGAAGGGTCCGAGCTCCGGCCGGGGAATCTCACCCGGGTCCGAAGCGTTGGAGTGACAGTGGGTACTACCCGGGGGGTAGGGGCCACGCAGGTCAGGAGGGCGACATGGCAACACGAACCATCAGCGCGACGCGGGAGATCGAGGGCCGCGACAGCGTCGGGCTGTACCTCGACGAGATCGCCCGCACGGCACTGCTCGACGCCGCCTCGGAGGTCGAGCTGTCCAAGACCATCGAGGCCGGTCTGTACGCCGAGCACCTGCTCGCCGTGGGCCGCGTGGGTCGCCGCAAGGGCGGCGCCCCGTTGACGGCCACCGAGGAGGAGCTGCAGTGGCTCGCCGAGGAGGGCCGCAAGGCAGTCGACCAGTTCATCAGCGCGAACCTCCGGCTCGTGGTCTCCATCGCCCGCAAGTACGGCCGCGCCCAGATGCCGATGCTCGACCTGATCCAGGAGGGCAACACCGGCCTGATCCGGGCGGTCGAGAAGTTCGACTACACCAAGGGCTACAAGTTCTCGACGTACGCCACGTGGTGGGTACGTCAGGCGATCACCCGCGGCATCGCGCAGCAGGCGCGCGTCGTACGCCTCCCCGTGCACGTCGTCGAGGAGCTCAACCAGGTGGGCGGCGCCCGCCGTACCCTCGAGCGACAGCTGGGGCGCGACCCGGACCCGGGCGAGATCGCCGCCGAGCTCGGCATGGAGATCGAGCGCGTGCTCGACCTCCTGGCATGGGGTCGCGACCACGTCAGCCTGGACACCCCGGTCGACGAGGACGGCGACACCTCCCTGGGTGACCTGATGGCCCAGGAGACCTCGCCCGGTCCGGACGACACGGTCCTCGATGTCGAGGCCCGTGAGCGGCTCGACTCCCTGGTGGGCCAGCTCGACGACCGAGCGGCAGACATCATCCGCGCCCGCTACGGCCTGCTCGACGGCCGTCAGCACAAGCTCGCCGACATCGGCGCCCGGCACGGCATCTCGGCCGAGCGGGTCCGCCAGCTCGAGCGCGAGGCGCTGCAGAAGCTGCGTCGCCTTGGAGACCCCGACCTGGCTGCCTGAGAGCCGGTCCTAGCTGACTCCGGTCAGCTCCGCGAAGACCTCCGCCACGCGCTGGCGGAGGTCTTCTGGCGTTCCGGTGTTGTCGATGACGTACGTCGCCACGGCGAGGCGATCCTCCCGCGCGGCCTGCGCAGCGATCCGGGCCGCGGCCTCCTCCGGCGACCAGGTGCGGTCGCGGACCAGTCGCTCCACCTGCACCTCCGACGGAACATCGACCACGAGCACGGCGTCGAACGACGCCGCCTGACCCGTCTCGGCCAGCAGCGGGATGTCGTGCACGACCACCGCGTCGGCGGGCGCCGCACCTTCGAGCTCGGCCGCACGCCGGCGTACCAGGGGGTGCACGATCGCCTCGAGCGCGGCCCTTCGCATGGGGTCCGCGAAGACTACCGAGCCCAACCGGGCGCGGTCCAGCGACCCGTCGTCGCCAAGCACCTCGGGTCCGAACTCCCCGACCACCGAGGCAAGTCCCGGCGTACCCGGCTCCACCACCTCGCGCGCCAACGCGTCGGCGTCGATCACGACGGCACCGAGATCGGACAGGGCGCGCGCGACCGTGCTCTTGCCCGCCCCCACGCCACCGGTAAGACCCACTCTCATGGGGGAAAGCCTACGGAAGCCCTTTCCCTCGAGCATCAGGAGTGCCTAGGGTGCCTTTCATCCTCCATGCGCTCAGCGGCGCTCTCGCCCATAAAGGGATCCTTCGTGACTCCGCCCAGGAACAAGTCGTTGACGGTCGCTGCCATCGGCAGCACCGTGCTCGCGGTCAGCATGCTCGGGCTGCCGAGCCAGGCCGCTACCAGCGGTCACCTCTCAGGCGAGGCCTCAAGTCTCCGGGCCATCCGTCACCATCCGGCATCCGATTTCTACGACGCACGCCAGCTTCACGGGACCGCAGTCACCGGAGCGCTCCGCGAGCAGGTCACCACCCGCACCAAGGCGGACTTGGCGTACTACCGCCACCTCGGCCCCCAGTCCGTCGTCTCCATGGACCCCCTGACCCACACCGTCCGTGACCTCGGTCGCCTCTACGGGTACCTGAGTGGACGTTCGTCGGCTCCGGCCCGCGCCGTCGCCATGAACTACGTGCGCGCCCACAGGTCAGCGCTCGGCCTGACCAAGCCCGACCTCAGGATGCTGCGCTTCCGTCAGGACTACGTCGACCCCCTCGGCGTGCACAACATCTCCTGGACCCAGGTCGTTGACGGCGCCACGGTCTTCGGGAACGGTCTGATCGTGCGGGTGACACGTGACAGTCGGGTCCTCAGCGTCCAGGGCAGCCCTGTCTCGGGCCTCGCCAAGCTGGCCGCGGCGGCACCGAAGGCCGACCTCGTGACCGCGTCCCAGGCTCGCTCCGACGCAGCGCGCAACGTGGACGCCCACCCAGCCCGGGCGACGGTCGTCGCCTCGCGCGGCGGCTCCTCCGCGTCCACCGACTGGAGCAACAACGACTTCGCCCAGCGCGTCTGGTTCCTCACACCGCACGGCCTCCGTCCGGGCTGGTCGACCTACGTCCAGACCTCGGCAGGCGCCTTTCAGCACGTGATCGATGCTGTCTCGGGACAGGTGCTCTTCCGCCGGTCCAACACCGACGACGCCAACGGTGACACCTACATCTACGACAACTACCCCGGCGCAGCCCGCGGCGGCAAGCTGAAGGTCGTCAACTTCATCAAGCGAGGCTGGCTCAAGAAACACGCGACGTTCCTCAAGGGCAACTCAGTGACCGCCTTCTCCGACGTCAACGACGACGACAGCATCCAGCCCAACGAGAAGACGCCGGTGCCGGGAACCAAGCACCACGCCCAGTACAAGCTGCGCACCTTCGGTCTGCACGCCTCCGGATTCTGCAAGGCGTGGGTCTGCACCTGGAATCCGAACGTCGTCGGGTCTTGGAGGGCGAACCGCAAGGAGGTCACCGCCAACGGCTTCTACTTCGCCAGCAACTTTCACGACTACCTGGCCAAGCCCCCGATCAGCTTCACCCCTGCGGCCGGCAACTTCACCCGCAATGGGCACGACCCCGTGATGCTTAACACGCTGGACGGCGCGAACACCAACAGCGGCATGCCAGATGGCCAGCACATCGACAACGCCAACATGACCACGCCGCCCAACGGCATCCCGCCCAAGATGCAGATGTACCTGTTCCACGCGCCGTTCGCGACCGACGCGCAAGACCCGTTCGTGCCGACCACCGGCTCGCTGGACGCCTCGGTCGAGTACCACGAGTACACCCACGGCCTGTCCAACCGCCTGGTGATCGATGCCAACGGCAACTCCACCCTGAACGACATCCAGGCTGGCGCCATGGGAGAGGCGTGGAGCGACTACTACGCATTCGACTACCTGGTCACGCACGGCTTCTTCCACGACACCAAGAAGGTGGGCAACCTTCTCGAGGGCAAGTATGTCGCGGCGGGCCAGCACCTGATCCGGACGATGGCGATCGACTGCCCGGTCGGCGCCAAGTCCAACGGCTGCACGTCCGGCTTCGACGGCCGCAAGGGCGGATACGTCTACGGCGACTTCCCGAGCATCGTGGGGTCTCCTGAGGTGCACGGGAGTGGTGAGATCTGGGCCCAGACTCTGTGGGAGCTCCGCAAGAATCTCGGCCACCGCGTCGCGGACACACTGATCACCCGGGGCATGACGTTCTCGGTCGAGGACCCCGACTTCCTCGACATGCGCAACGGCATCCTGCGGGCCGACCTGGTCGCCTACAAGGGCCAGCACCGCAACGCCATCTGGCACGTCTTCGCTCACCGCGGCATGGGCTTCTTCGCCGGCTCGATCGACTCGACCGACACGACACCCGCGAGCGACTTCCACGTGCCACCGGTCCACCGGCCGCACAACGGTGTAGTGGCCGGGACGGTGACGGACCCGACGACAGGTGATCCAGTCTCTGGCGCCGTCGTCCAGGTCACCGGCCAGGGGTATCAGTACACGACGACCAGCGGCGATGACGGCGGCTACGCCATCTTCGGACTGGTGACCGGCACCTACCGCAAGGTGGTGGCCAGCGCCCCCGGTTACTTCACAGGTGCTCACCCGGGGAAGGCTGTCTCGGCGGGCTCGTTCAACCCGGCGACGGACTCTACGGACTTCTCCATCGAGCGTGACTGGGCCGCCCTCTCGGGCGGCGCGGACGTGATCAGTGCAGAAGGTCCGGACTTCTCCCAGTTCGGCTGCGGGCCGAACCAGGCGTTCGACACCAGCTCCGGGACGAGCTGGGTCACCGCCGCGGGCGACAACGGCGAGCCGACCTCCGTGTTCAAGCCGAAGACCATCGAGGTCAAGCTGCCGCAGGCAGTCGACATCGCCTCGTTCAAGGTCGACCCCAGCGAGACCTGCGGCACGGGCACCAGCTCGGCTACCGGAGAGCTCCTGATCGAGACCTCGCCCAACGGCACCTCGTGGACGATCGCGGCCGATCCGACGTTCGGCGCGGACGACACGGGCCAGCTGAACGACGTCCCTGTGACCGCAGGCGCGTTGAACGTGCTGTACGTCACGGCGACCATCGAGAGCAACCAGGTTCCGCCGCCGTTCGCGTCAGCGGACCACTGCCCCAACGGTGGACTCGGCGGCTGTCAGTTCTCGTCCTTGACGGAGCTGGCGGTCCTCGGAACGCCTTCGCCCTAAGGGTGACTGCACGGACGATGGCCCGGACCTCACGGCCCGGGCCATCCGGCATTTCGGGTGTGGGGAGATTGCGCCGGTAAGGCTGGGTCTGACCTGCCCGCTACGGCGGTGGCTGAGGCACCGCTGGCCCGACACGCACGAAGGCCCGGTCGGGTTTCCGACCGGGCCTTCGTGGGTGGAGCGTGCGTCAGTCAGTACCGCCGCCGGTGAGCTTCTCGCGGAGCGCCTGGAGCGCCTCGTCGGAAGCCAGGGAGCCGCCGGACTCCTCACCCTCGGTGACCTCGTCGTCGGTCGTGCCGGAGGAGTACGTCGTGGCCTCGCTGGCCTCGACCTCGGCCTGCTTGGCCTCCTCCTGCTGCTTGACGTGCTGCTCCCATCGGGCGTGCGCCTTGGCGTACTGGTCCTCCCAGATCGCGCGCTGCTCGTCGTACCCATCGAGCCACTCGCCGGTCTCCGGGTCGAAGCCGTCGGGGTAGATGTAGTTGCCCTGCTCGTCGTAGGTCGCGGCCATGCCGTACAGCGTCGGGTCGAACTCCTCCGCGTCACCGGCGGTCGCGGTCTCGTTGGCCTGCTTGAGGCTCAGCGAGATCCGGCGACGCTCGAGGTCGATGTCGATGATCTTGACCATGACGTCGTCGTTGACCTGGACGACCTGCTCCGGGATCTCCACGTGGTGCTGGGCGAGCTCGGAGATGTGCACCAGCCCCTCGATGCCCTCCTCGACGCGGACGAACGAGCCGAACGGCACCAGCTTGGTGACCTTGCCGGGCACGATCTGGCCGATCTGGTGGGTCCGCGCGAAGTGCTGCCAGGGGTCTTCCTGCGTCGCCTTGAGCGACAGGGAGACGCGCTCGCGGTCCATGTCGACGTCGAGCACCTCGACGGTGACCTCGTCACCGACGTTGACGACCTCGCTCGGGTGGTCGATGTGCTTCCAGGACAGCTCGGAGACGTGCACCAGGCCGTCCACACCGCCCAGGTCGACGAATGCGCCGAAGTTCACGATCGAGGACACGACGCCCTTGCGGATCTGGCCCTTCTGGAGCTGGGTCAGGAAGCCGTGGCGCACCTCGGACTGGGTCTGCTCCAGCCAGGCACGGCGCGACAGCACGACGTTGTTGCGGTTCTTGTCGAGCTCGATGATCTTCGCCTCGAGCGTCTGGCCGACGTACGGCTGGAGGTCGCGCACGCGGCGCATCTCGACCAGGGACGCGGGCAGGAAGCCGCGGAGGCCGATGTCGAGGATCAGGCCGCCCTTGACGACCTCGATGACGGTGCCCTCGACGACGCCGTCCTCCTCCTTGACCTGCTCGATGGTGCCCCAGGCGCGCTCGTACTGGGCGCGCTTCTTGGACAGGATGAGCCGGCCTTCCTTGTCCTCCTTCTGGAGAACCAGGGCCTCGACCTTGTCGCCTACGCTGACGACTTCGTTGGGGTCGATGTCGTGCTTGATCGACAGCTCGCGCGAGGGGATGACGCCCTCGGTCTTGTAGCCGATGTCGAGCAGGACCTCGTCCCGGTCGACCTTCACGATGGTGCCCTCGACGATGTCACCATCGTTGAAGTACTTGATGGTCGCGTCGATCGCGGCGAGGAAGTCTTCCTCTGAGCCGATGTCGTTGACGGCCACCTGGGGCGCGTCGGTCTCCGAGAGGTAGGCGGTACTGCTCGTCATAGGGGTAAGGGAACCTTTGAGTGGATGGAGTTGTGCGGACACGCGCGAAGCCCTGTTTCACTACCGCAGAAGGCCCGCATCCAGCTCGTGGCTGAGTCGCGGAAGAGATAGCGAGCCGGTGTCCGCTCCGTCCGGGACGCAGGCAGACTTCTGGCGCGTAGCGATTCTAGGCGGGGGCGCCACCATGCGTCCAACCGGCGGGTACGCCGTGCGGGTCCCCCGACGCCGCGATCTCAGCCAGCAGCGCCTCGGCCGCGTCGGCCACCGGGTTCTGCCCGGCCCGCGCGGCCAGGTCGACCAACGCCCAGAGATCCGCGGCCCGGGCCAGGTCCAGGGCCTCACCCGGGGTGCCGCCGCGATGCTCGCACCAGGCCCGGAGGACCGCTTCGACGTACGCCGGATGTCGGTCGAAGCGGAGCAGGTTGCCGAGGTCGGTGAACGGGTGACCGGAGTGGGCGAACTCCCAGTCGAGCAGCCCGGTCACGATCAGGGTGGCCGGGTCGACCAGGAGGTTCTTCGGGTTGGCGTCGGAGTGCACCAGGCAGGTGCGTCCGACCTTGTCCAGCAGCGTCTGGGCCTCCTCGGCCAGGCGTTGCAGCCGAGCCAGCTGCCCCGCGGGCCAACCCAGGCGCGCTTCGCGGTCGGCGACGAAGCCCGGCAGGCCGTCGGGAAGACCGAAGTCGCCGATGGTCAGCTCGGGATCGACGAACATCCCGGCACGTAGCGTCGGCATGCCGGACAGGTCGGCCAGCAGATCGCCGAGGCGGGCACCGAGGGTCGCCAGCCCGGTGTCATCCAGGGTGGGCAGCAGCAGGTCGCCCCGCTCCCCCGGGAGGTACGACGTCATCAGCAACCCCGGGCGATCCAGGGTGACCGACCCGCGGCGTACCTCCAGGACCTCGGGCACCGGCACCAGCCCGCGGACGAGCCGCAGCACGGCGGCGTCGATCTCGGGGGCGGCGTCATCGCGGCGCCCCGGCCGGTAGATGCGCACCACCGTGCGCTCTCCACCGGCCTCCGCCAGGAACGTCTCGCCGGACCACCCCCCGGCGAGCGGGGTCAGGTCGGAGACGTCCATGAGCTCACGCTGCCACACCGACTAGGGTCGTCACCGTGGCGGACCACCTACCGCAGCGCGTGCGGGTCGAACGCCGGGCGGTGGGCGAGCAGGAGTCGCGTCGGGCCAATGGTCCCGACTGGGACCGTTACGCCGACGAGTACCAAGCCACGCACGGCGACTTCCTCGGCGACACCGGCTTCGTGTGGGGCCCGGAAGGTCTGTCGGAGGACGACGCCGGCGTGCTCGGGGACGTCTCCGGCAAGGACGTGCTCGAGGTCGGCTCGGGCGCTGGACAGTGCTCCCGCTGGGTGCGCCTCCACGGTGGCCGCTCGGTCGGGCTCGACCTGTCGGTGCGTCAGCTCCAGCACTCGCGGCGTCTGGACGAGGAATCGGGCATCGCGGTGCCGTCCGTCCTCGGTACGGCGACCCGGCTGCCGTTCCGCGACGCCGGCTTCGACGTCGTGTTCTGCAGCTTCGGTGCCCTCCAGTTCGTCGCCGATATCGAGGACGCGGTGGCCGAGGTCGTCCGCGTGCTACGCCCGGGCGGACGCTTCGCCTTCTCGGTCACGCACCCGACCCGGTGGAGCTTCCCCGATGACCCGTCCGAGGCTGGACTCACCGCCGTGTCGTCGTACTGGGACCGCACGCCGTACGTCGAGGTCGACGACGACAGCGGCCGGGTGGCCTACGTCGAGCACCACCGCACGCTCGGCGACTGGGTCGGGCTGCTCGCCGGACACGGGTTCCGGATCGTGGCCCTGCTGGAGCCGGAGTGGCCGGAGCACCACATCCCGGCGTGGGACCCGAACTGGACCGCCGAGCGCGGCCGGCTGATCAATCCCGTGGAGATCGATACCGGTCGTCCG
>DAINSL010000056.1:0-2732 GCA_036741335.1 Nocardioides sp.
TGCCGTAGCGCTCGAGGAACCCGAACGTCGACATCGGCTCGAAGATCGAGGTCCACACCGTGTTGTAGTTGATGGCGCTCGCCATCACCGCGACCAGCGCCTCCCCGGGCCCGAGCTCGGGCAGCGGGACGTGGTCGACGTGGATCGACCTCCGCGGGTCCTTCTCCTTGCTCGGGAGGCCCTCGAACATCTCGACCTCGTCCTTGTGCACGGTGGCGGCGCGGTAGCTGTCGGGCAGGGCGAGGGAGGCGAAGTCCGCCGCGCTCGCCTCGCCGGACTGGATGGCGTCGAGGATGTGCTGCACGTCATCTCCTGGTGCGTCGGTGCGGTGGCGTGGGCGGCCCCGAATGTACCGTTCGGTAACGGGGCGCGGCGGGGCCTGTGCGTGAGGTCATACGATGCCCGCGGGCTCCACGAGCTCCACCAGGACGCCGCCGGCGTCCTTGGGATGGACGAAGTTGATCAGTGAGCCGCTCGTCCCGCGCCGCCCCACGTCGTACAGCAGGCGGAGGCCGCGCTCCCGGAGCACGGCCGAGACGGCCTCGAGGTCGGTGACGCGGTAGGCGATCTGCTGGATGCCCGGTCCCTTGCGCTCGAGGAACGCGGCGATCGTCGACGTCTCGTCCAGCGGTGCGAGCAGCTGGATGCAGGTCGCTGACGAGTCGCCGGCTGAACCAACGCGCAGCATGGCCTCGCGCACGCCCTGGTCCTCGTTGACCTCCTCGTGCATGGTCTCCATGCCGAAGGTGTCGCGGTAGAACGCCTTTGCCTCGTCGAGGTCGGCGACCGCGATCCCGACGTGGTCGATCGCGGTGAACAGGTGCTGCGGCAGATCTGCGGACATGACCCCATCGTCGTACGACGGGACGCCCGCTCGCGAGCCGCCCACTGTGAGGTTTTCCTCAGTCGCCTCGGCCGCTCCGGCCTCGCGGCCCCGGTGGCGAGGTCGGTATCGTCACGGGTATCACCGTTTCGCTGGTTGGAGGCACCATGTCCGGATCCGTCATCGTGGCCGGGGCACGTACGCCGATCGGGCGTCTGCTCGGTGGCCTGAAGTCCCTGTCCGCCGCCGATCTGGGCGGCGTGGCGATCAAGGGGGCGCTGGAGAAGGCGGGGGTCTCGGCCGACCAGGTCGACTACCTGATCATGGGCCAGGTCATCCTCGCCGGCGCCGGGCAGAACCCCGCCCGCAGCGCGGGCATCGCGGGCGGCCTGCCGCTCTCGGTGCCGTCGATCACGATCAACAAGGTCTGCCTGTCCGGCCTCAACGCGATCGCCCAGGCCGACCAGCTGATCCAGACCGGCGAGGCCGAGATCGTGGTGGCCGGTGGCATGGAGTCGATGACGAACGCGCCCCACCTGCTGCCGAAGTCGCGCGAGGGTTTCAAGTACGGCGACACCACGCTGGTCGACTCGATGGTCTACGACGCCCTCTACGACCAGACCACCCAGCAGGCGATGGGCACCCTGACCGAGGACTACAACACGTCGCACACGAAGCTCACCCGCGAGGAGCAGGACGCGTTCGCCGCCGCCTCGCACCAGAAGGCCGCCCAGGCGTGGAAGAACGGCGTCTTTGACGAGGAGGTCGTGCCGGTCTCGATCGCGCAGCGCAGGGGCGACCCGATCGTGGTCTCGCACGACGAGGGCGTCCGCGGCGACACGACGGCCGAGTCCCTGTCGGCGCTGCGCCCGGCGTTCGGCAAGGACGGCACGATCACCGCCGGCTCCGCCTCCCAGATCTCCGACGGCGCCTGCGCGGTCGTGGTGATGAGCAAGGCCAAGGCCACCGAGCTCGGCCTTGAGTGGCTGGCCGAGATCGGTGCGCACGGCATGGTCGCCGGGCCCGACTCCACGCTGCAGATGCAGCCGGCGAACGCGACCCGGAAGGCCTGCGACAAGGAGGGCATCTCGCCCGAGGACCTCGACCTCGTCGAGTTCAACGAGGCGTTCGCGGCGGTGGGGATCGACTCCGCGCGCGCTCTCGGGCTAGATGAGTCCCGGGTCAACGTCAACGGCGGTGCGATCGCCCTCGGCCACCCGGTCGGCATGTCGGGCGCCCGGATCGTGCTGCATCTGGCCCTGGAGCTCAAGCGCCGCGGTGGCGGTGTGGGCGCGGCAGCGCTGTGCGGCGGTGGCGGTCAGGGAGATGCGCTCATCGTTCACGTGCCCGAAGCGTGAGCGCGCGTCGGTCCGTCCGGCGCGTGCAACCGCGACTGTGCGCGCGAGCTGCGAGGGCACCATTCAACGGCGTTCCCGCGTGACGGGTCGCCGCTCCACGGGCGACGTACCCGAGCTGGTCGGGCACGCCCGCGAGGGTGACCCGCGCGCGGTCGCCCGCCTGATCTCGCTGGTCGAGGACCAGTCACCGCTGCTGCGCGAGGTGATGGCCGCGCTCGCGCCGTACGCCGGACACGCCCAGATCGTCGGCATCACCGGTTCGCCCGGCGTGGGCAAGTCGACCTCGACCGCCGCGCTCGTGGGTGAGCTGCGCAAGGCCGGCAAGCGGATCGGAGTGCTCGCGGTCGACCCGTCGTCACCGTTCTCGGGGGGAGCCCTGCTCGGTGACCGGGTCCGGATGCAGGACCACGCGCTCGACCCGGACGTCTACATCCGCTCGATGGCCTCGCGCGGCCATCTCGGCGGCCTGGCGTGGACCACGCCGCAGGCACTGCGGGTGCTCGACGCCGCCGGCGGCGACGTGATCCTGATCGAGACCGTGGGGGTCGGCC
>DAINSL010000056.1:2742-17936 GCA_036741335.1 Nocardioides sp.
AGGTCGAGGTTGCCGGCCTGGCCGACACGACCCTGGTGCTGCTCGCACCGGGGATGGGCGACGGGATCCAGGCCGCGAAGGCGGGGATCCTCGAGATCGGCGACCTCTACGTCGTCAACAAGGCCGACCGCGACGGCGCCGACCAGCTGCGACGGGAGCTGCGCTCGATGCTGGCGCTGGCGGACCGACCCGAAGGTGCCTGGCGGCCGCCGATCGTGAAGACGATCGCGTCGAAGGGCGAGGGTCTAGACGAGGTGGCGGCCGAGATCGAGCGCCACGCCGAGTGGCTCCGCTCGAGCGGAGAGCTGGAGTCGCGGCGTACCCGCCGTGCCCGCGACGAGATCGAGGCGATCGCGGTGACCGCGCTGCGCGAGCGCTGGGGTGACGTGCACGGCCGCTCGGAGCTCGACGAGCTTGCCGCGGCCGTGGCGGCAGGGGAGTCCGACCCCTACGCCGCCGCGGAGACGCTCCTCGCCGAGCTCTGACCGCGCCGGAATAGGCTGCCCCCCATGCCGCTTCCGTTCGACCCGATCGACGAGGCGGCCCGGCAGTGGGGGCTGCGCTGGCAGGGTGTGCCGGCGATGCACGCCGTCACGTCGCTGATGCGGGTCCAGCAGCTGGTGCTCGGTCGGCTCGACGCGATCCTGCGCCCGCACGGGCTCACCTTCGCCCGCTACGAGGCGCTCGTGCTGCTCTGCTTCTCCTCCCGCGGTTCCCTGCCGCTGGGCAAGATGGGGGAGCGGCTCCAGGTGCACCCCACCTCCATCACCTCGATCGTGCAGCGGCTCGAGGCCGACGGCCTGGTCACCCGGCGTCCCCATCCCGACGACGGCCGGGCCGTTCTCGCGGAGATCACCGACGCCGGCCGTGCCCTCGTCGAGACCGCGACCGTGGAGCTGGTCGGCGCGGACTTCGCGCTCGGCGCGTTGAACGACGACGAGCTCGCGGAGCTCTCGGCGCTGCTGGCTCCGGTGCGCCGGGCGGCCGGCGACTTCGGATGACCACCGCCGACGCCGTACGACGGGTCGGCTTGGCCCTGCCCCGGGTCTACGAGCGTGAGGTGCGTGGTCGGTGGAAGCTGAAGGTGAAGCAGATTGTGTTCGTGGCGTTCTCCCGCGACGAGACGCAGATGGGGTTCGGGTTCCCCAAGGCCGAGCGCGACGGTCTGGTCGCCTCCGACCCGGAGACGTTCTTCCTGCCGGGCCAGGCCGACCTGCGCTACCAGTGGGTGTGCGCCCACCTCGACCGACTCGACGACGACGAGATGCGCGAGCTGGTGGTCGACGCGTGGCGGATGTGCACCCCGAAGATGCTCCACGACCTGCCCGACCAGCCGGAGCCGGTCGCCCGGGCGTGGGACCTGATGGAGCGGCAGGAGTGGCACGACGTCCGACCGTTGCTGCACCCGCACCTGCGCTGGCAGGACCACGATCTCGTGCTCCGCGGGAGGACGAAGGTGCTCGAGCACCTGGCCGGGCATCCGACCCCGAAACCACCGACCGCCGTCGAGATCCGCAACGGGCAGGTCTACCGCTGGCAGCGCTGACCCCTCACCCGCGCAGCAGGCCGGCTCGCAGCGTGTCCTCGAGCTGGCGCGAGTAGCGCTCGAGGTCCCAGCCGCACCGCAGCACCAGGAGCTCGAACATCTCGGGCGAGCTGGCCGCGAACATGAGGTCGGTCGCCCGCTGCACCGAGAGGCCGGGGCGCAGGTGTCCGGCGCCGTGCAGGGCGGCGGCGTTGGTGGCCATCCGCCGTCGCCGCTCTCCGTCCAGCTCCGCGAGCAGCGCCCGCATCCCCGGGTCGACGAGGGCCGCGTCGCGGACGAGGAGGAGGACGGGCGCGACCCTCGGTGCGACCTCGGCGGCCAGCCGGGCCCAGCCGCGCACGATCCGGACCGGGTCGTCCTCGTCGCGCAGGCGGTCCGACCGGGTCTCCGCGGGCTCGGTTCCCGCACCCTCCAGTGCCCGGGCCCGCAGCTCGCGCACGAGCCCCGACTTGCCGCCGTACGTCTTGTAGACGGTCTCCTCGGAGACCCCGGACCGGCGCGCCACCGCGGCCACGGTCGTCGCGGAGTACCCATGGGTGCGGAACTGCTCCCAGGCGACGTCGAGGACGCGCTCCCGGCGCTCGAGTGCCTCGGCGCGGCGGCGCGAGGCGTCGTAGCTGCGGCCCTTGACGGGGGAGGTCATCGCGAGCACACTCGAGTATTCATTACAGGCCACTGTAACAAAAGGTGAGGCGATCGCATGGATGCTCAGGACTTCGCAGGGCGTCTCCGTGACGTCACCAACGCACACGACCTCGACGGGATCGTGGCCTGCTTCCGGGACGACTACGCCATGACCGCCCCGTGTCATCCGTCTCGCGGCTTCGTCGGCACCGAGCAGGTACGCCGCAACTGGGCCGGTCTCTTCACCGCCGTGCCCGACCTCCAGGTCGACGTCGTGAGTGCCGCGGTGGACGGCGACCGGGTGTGGAGCGAGTGGGAGATGCGGGGGAGCCGACCCGACGGCGTCGCGCATCTGATGCGCGGCGTGATCGTGTTCGAGATCGTCGACGGCCGCGCCGCTGCGGCGCGCTTCTTCGTCGAGCCCGTCGATGCCGACTCGACGACACCCGACCAGGCGATCGCCCAGCTGACCGGAGCGGCGCAGTGATCCTCGTGGTCGGCGGCACCGGCCGCCTGGGTCGTCTGGTGGCGGCCGAGCTCGCGACGTCCGGCCACCGGGTCCGGGTGATGAGCAGGGGACTCCAGGCACCGGCGCCGGAGACCGACCCCCGGATCGAGGTGGTGGTCGGCGACGTGCGCGACAGTGCCGCCGTCGGCGAGGCGATGCGGGGCGTGAGCGTCGTCGTGTCTGCCGTTCAGGGATTCGCCGGACCGGGGCGGATCAGCCCGGCGTCCGTGGACCGCGACGGCAACGCGGTGCTGATCGAGGCCGCGCGGCGGCTCGGGGCCGAGGTCGTCCTGGTGTCTGTCGCCGGAGCGGCCGCCGACGCCTCGATGGAGCTGTGTCGGATGAAGTTCGCCGCCGAGCAGTCTCTCCTGGCGTCCGGCTGCCCCGGCACGGTGATCCGGCCCGCGGCCTGCGTGCAGACCTGGCTGGAGGTGCTGCAGTCGAGCGCCGGACGTTCGCGGCGTCCACGAGTGCTGGGCCGCGGGGACAACCCGATCCCGTGGGTCGACGTCAACGAGGTGTCCGCGGTCGTCGTCCGAGCCGTCGGGGATCCCGCACTCCGTGGCCGCACGCTCGACCTCGTGGGTCCCGAGCGGCTGACCCTCGACCAGCTCGCCCGATCGATGATGGAGGGTCTGGGCTGGCCGGGAGCGCCACAACGGGTTCCGCGAGCAGCGGTCCGGACGGCCGCATGGACCGTCGGGCTCGCGCTGCCGAAGGTACGACGGATCTGCCTGGCCGCGCTCGAGATGGACGAGATGAGCCATCCCGACGACGTCGAGACCCGGGCGCTGTTTCCGGATCTGGCCGCCACACCCGCGAGCAGCCTGGCGTCGACGCTCAGCTCGACTGGCTCTAGATAGTAGGACGTCCTACTATCTAGGTATGACCGACGACTCCGCACGCTCCCGCTGGCAGGACCGCTACTCGAAGTCGCGGGTCCGCGACGTCGACTTCACCACCCTGTCCGGGATGACCGTCGAGCCCGCATACGGCGCGACCGACGGCACGGAGTCGGAGTGGCCGGGGGAGTTCCCGTTCACCCGTGGCCTCTACCCGACCGGCTACCGCGGCCGCACCTGGACCATCCGGCAGTTCGCCGGCTTCGGCAACGCCGAGCAGACCAACGAGCGCTACCACATGATCCTGGGGCGTGGCGGTGGTGGGCTGAGCGTCGCGTTCGACATGCCGACCCTGATGGGCCGCGACTCCGACGACACCCAGAGCCTCGGCGAGGTCGGTCACTGCGGCGTGGCCATCGACTCGGCCGCCGACATGGAGCGGCTCTTCGACGGGATCGACCTCGGCGCTGTCACGACCTCGATGACGATCAGCGGACCGGCGGTACCGGTGTTCTGCATGATGATCGTCGCCGCCGAGCGGGCCGGGGTCGACACCGGGAAGCTCAACGGCACGCTGCAGACCGACATCTTCAAGGAGTACATCGCGCAGAAGGAGTGGCTGTTCGGCCCCGAGCCGCACCTGCGGCTGATCGGCGACCTGATGGAGTACTGCGCCGAGGAGATCCCGGCGTACAAGCCGCTCTCGGTCTCCGGCTACCACATCCGCGAGGCCGGCTCGACCGCCGCGCAGGAGCTCGCGTTCACCCTCGCCGACGGCTTCGGCTACGTCGAGCTCGGGCTCAGCCGCGGCCTCGACGTCGACGTCTTCGCGCCGGGTCTGTCGTTCTTCTTCGACGCCCACGTCGACTTCTTCGAGGAGATCGCGAAGTTCCGCGCCGCCCGTCGCATCTGGGCGCGCTGGCTGCGTGACGTGTACGGCGCGCAGAGCGAGAAGGCGCAGTGGCTGCGGTTCCACACCCAGACGGCCGGCGTCTCGCTGACCGCGCAGCAGCCCTACAACAACGTCGTGCGCACCGGCATCGAGGCGCTCTCGGCCGTCCTCGGCGGCACCAACTCGCTGCACACCAACGCCCTGGACGAGACCCTGGCACTGCCGAGCGAGCAGGCCGCCGAGATCGCGCTGCGCACCCAGCAGGTGATCATGGAGGAGACCGGTGTCGTCAACGTCGCCGACCCGCTCGGAGGCAGCTGGTACGTCGAGGCGCTCACCGACCGGATCGAGGCCGAGGCCAACGCGATCTTCGACCGCGTCCTGACGATGGGTGGCTCCGACCTGACGCACACCGACACCGAGGGTCTCGCCCAGGCGACCCGTGAGGGCGCGATGCCGATGACCCGCGGCCTGCTGCGGGGCATCGAGGACGGCTGGTTCATGTCCGAGATCGCCGAGGCGGCCTTCCAGTACCAGGTGGCGCTGGAGAAGGGCGACAAGAAGATCGTCGGCGTCAACGTCCACACCGACTCGATCACCCACGACCTCGAGATCCTGAGGGTCTCCCACGAGGTGGAGGTCGAGCAGGTCCGCGCGCTGGCGGAGCGTCGTACGACGCGCGACAACGCGGCGGCCCGGGCGGCGGTCGAGCGGATGGTCGAGGTGAGCCGCACCGACGGCAACATGATCGAGTCGATGCTCGAGGCCTGCCGGGCCGAGGCCACGCTCGGCGAGATCTGCGACGCGCTGCGGGCCGAGTGGGGGGAGTACCGCGAGCCCGCGCGGTTCTGAGGCATCCCTAGGATTGCCCGCATGACGCAGCAACCGTTCAGTCGCCCGGGCGCCATCGACCTCTCGGGGCTGACGCGACCCTCGCCCGCCGGCACCCCGCCGCCCAGCGCGGGCGACCCCTCGGGCGCCGGCACGGCGGCCGGCGAATCGGCGTACGCGGTCGACGTCAGCGAGCAGAACTTCCAGACACTCCTCGACGCCTCGGTCACGGCACCGGTGGTCCTCGTGTTCTACTCACCGACCAGCTCGCCCGACAGCGTGACCATGGCCGAGGACGCCGCGACCGCGGCGGGTGAGTACGACGGCCGGTTCCTGGCCGGCCTGATCGACATCGACGCCTCGCCGACGATCGCCCAGGCCATGCAGATCCCGGAGGTCCCGCTGCTGCTGGTCATCCTGGACGGCCGGCCGGCGGCCCAGCCCATCCCCGGGATGCTCACGCTCGACGAGCTGCGCGCGCTCTTCAACCAGCTGGCCCAGGGACTCACCGCGCAGGGGATCACCGGCCGGCACCAACCGCTGTCCGCGGGAGCCCCGGCGGCCGGGGCGGTGGAGGCGGAGCCTCAGGTCGACCCGCGGTACGCGGCGGCCCAGGCGGCGTTGGAGAGCAACGACATCGACGGCGCCGTCGCGGAGTACCAGCGGCTGCTGGACGGCAACCCCGCCGATGCCGAGGCTGCGGCCGGGCTCTCGATGTCGAAGGTGCTCCAGCGGACGCAGGGGGTGGATCTCGCCGCCGCTCGGGAGGCCGCGGCAGCAGCCCCCGACGACGTCGAGGCGCAGACCATGGTGGCCGACCTCGACCTCCTCGGCGGCCAGGTGGACGACGCGTTCACCCGCCTGGTCGAGGTGGTCCGGCGTACGACGGGCGACGAGCGCAACCGGGCGCGCGAGCACCTGCTGGCGCTGTTCGCCGCGGTCGGGAACGACGACCCCCGCGTGCTCCGTGGCCGTCAGAACCTCGCCTCGGCGCTGTTCTGAGGGGCGACGCATGAACACGATCGTCTACTTCCACGCGCACCCGGACGACGAGGCGTCCCAGACGTCCGGAGCGATGGCCCGTGCCGCCGCCGAGGGCCATCGGGTCGTCGTGGTGTTCGCGACCCAGGGTGAGCTCGGTGAGGTCGCCGACGACGCCGTCGACGGTGAGACCGTGGCCGACCACCGCCGCCGCGAGGCAGCGGCATCCGCCGCGGCGATCGGGCTCGCCCGGGTGGTGTGGCTCGGCTACTCCGACTCCGGCATGGCCGGGTGGGAGCAGAACGATGCCGAGGGCTCCTTCCACGGCGCCGACGTCGACGAGGCCGCCCGGAGGTTGGCCGATGTCCTCGATGAGGAGCACGCCGACGTGCTGGTCGGCTACGACTGGCACGGCAACTACGGCCATCCCGACCACGTCAAGGTCCACCACGTCGCCCGCCGGGCCGCCGACCTCGCAGCCGCCCGCCCGCGGCTGCTCGAGTCCACGATGAACCGGACGGTGGTCGTCGACCTGGTCCGGGCGGGGCGCGAGGCGGGCATGGACGTCGGCGACTTCGACCCCGGGCAGCCGATGGAGGACGGCAACCTCTTCGGCAGCGCCGAGGACGAGATCACCTGGCGCGTCGACGTCTCGGCGTACCTCGACCGCAAGCGCGCCTCGCTCGAGGCGCACCACTCGCAGGCCACGGACATCGAGCTGTTCCTGGCGATGCCACCCGACGTGTTCGCGGCGCTCTTCAGCCACGAGTACCTCATCGAGCCGGGCGACGAAGGCCCGATCCGCGACGGTTGGCCGTTCGACTGAGTGGGCCTCAGCCCCGCAACGCCGACCGGCCCGCCTCGAGCCGGGCCACCGGCACCCGGAACGGTGAGCACGACACGTAGTCGAGGCCGACGTCGTCGAAGAAGTGGATCGATGCGGGATCGCCGCCGTGCTCGCCGCAGACTCCGAGGTGGAGGTCGGGGTTGGCCTTTCGGCCCAGGTGCGCGGCATGGCGCACGAGCCGGCCGACGCCGTCGATGTCGAGCGTCTCGAAGGGGCTGGCCTGGAAGATGCCGTGCTCGAGGTAGCGGCTGAAGAACGACGACTCGACGTCGTCGCGGGAGAACCCCCAGGTCATCTGGGTGAGGTCGTTGGTGCCGAAGGAGAAGAACTCCGCCGACTTCGCGATCTCGTGTGCGGTCACCGCGGCGCGCGGCAGCTCGATCATCGTGCCCACCATGTGCGGTACGGCGAACCCGCGCTCGCGCTCGATCGAGGCCGCCACGTCGGCGATCTGGTCCCGGACGAGGTCGAGCTCGGTGACCGAAGCGACCAGCGGGATCATGATCTCGGGGTGCGGGTCACCGCCCGCCTCGATCCGGTCGGCTGCCGCCGACAAGATGGCGCGCACCTGCATGAGGAACAGTCCGGGGATGACGATGCCGAGGCGGACGCCGCGCAGGCCGAGCATTGGGTTCTGCTCGTGCAGCCGCTTCACGGCGTCCAGCAGCTTCTGGTCGTGCTCGTCGCTGTCGTCCGCCTCGTCCTCGAGCGCCACCTTGACCGACAGCTCGGTGTAGTCGGGCAGGAACTCGTGCAGGGGCGGGTCGATCAGCCGAATGGTGACGGGAAGCCCGTCCATCGCCTCGAGGATGCCCCTGAAGTCGTCGCGCTGGAGCGGGAGCAGCGCGGCGAGGGCCGCCTCCTGCCCGGCCTCGTCCTCGGCGACGATGAGGTCCTCCACCAGCTGTCGGCGTGCGCCGAGGAACATGTGCTCGGTACGGCACAGGCCGATGCCCTCGGCGCCGAACCGACGGGCACGATGCGCGTCCTCCGGCGTGTCCGCGTTGGCCCGCACCCGGAGCCGGCGTACGTCGTCCGCGTGCCGCATCACCGTGTCGACGGCACCGACCAGGTCCTCGTCGACGTGGTCGCCCTCGAAGTAGCGCATCACCGAGGAGTCGGTGACCGGGACGGCGCCGAGGAAGACCTCACCGGTCGTGCCGTCGATCGAGAGGACGTCGCCTTCCTTGATCGTCTCGCCACCGCGCACCTTGGCCCGGCGCTTCTTGACGCTCACGTCGAGTGCCTCGACGCCGCAGACGCAGGTGCGGCCCATGCCGCGGGCGACCACGGCCGCGTGGGAGGTCTTGCCCCCGCGGCTGGTCAGGATGCCCTTCGCGGCCACCATGCCGCGCAGGTCGTCGGGGTTCGTCTCCTTGCGGACCAGGATCACGTCCTCGCCGCGCTCGGCCCACTCGACCGCGGTGTCGGAGTCGAAGACCGCCTTGCCGACCGCCGCACCCGGGGAGGCGTTCATCCCCTTGGCGACCAGTGTGCGCTCAGCCTTCTCGTCGAAGCGGGGGAACATCAGTTGGACCAGCTGCGCGCCGGTGACCCGGTTGATCGCCTCCTCGGCGTTGATCAGGCCCTCGTCGGTCATGTGCCGGGCGATCCGGAACGCCGCCTCGGGGGTGCGCTTCCCGACCCGGGTCTGCAGCATCCAGAGCTTGCGGCGCTCGACGGTGAACTCGATGTCGCACATGTCGCGGTAGTGCTTCTCGAGGGTGGCCATGATCTCGAGGAGCTCGTCGTGTGACTGCTTGTCGACCTTCTCCATGTCGGCCAGCGAGACGGTGTTCCGGATGCCGGCGACGACGTCCTCGCCCTGGGCGTTCTGGAGGTAGTCGCCGTAGACGCCCTGGTTGCCGGATGCCGGGTCGCGGGTGAACGCCACGCCGGAGCCGGAGTCCTCACCACGGTTGCCGAAGACCATCGCCTGCACGTTGACCGCCGTACCGGTGCCCTCCTCGATCCGCTCCTGACGGCGGTAGAGGACCGCGCGGTCGGTGTTCCACGACTCGAAGACCGCACGCATCGCGAGGTCGAGCTGCTCGCGGGGGTCCTGCGGGAACTCGCGCCCGGCGTGCTCGGAGATGGCGTGCTGGAAGGTGTCGATCAGCCCGGAGAGGTCCTCGACCCCCAGGTCGGTGTCCGACTCGGTGCCGCGGTCCTTCTTGAGCCGGTCCAGCGACTCGGAGAAGACCTCACCATGGATGCCGAGGACGGTCGAGCCGAACATCTGCAGCAACCGGCGGTAGGAGTCCATCGCGAACCGCTCGTCGTGGCTCTGCTCGGCCAGGCCACGCACCGACTGGTCGTTGAGGCCGACGTTGAGGACGGTCTCCATCATCCCGGGCATGGACATCTTCGCCCCGGACCGGACGCTGACCAGGAGCGGGTCGCCGGGGTCTCCGAGCCGGCGCCCCATCGACTCCTCGAGCGTGCGCAGGTGCTCGTCCACCTCGGCGGACAGACCGTCCGGCAGGTCACCGGCCTCGAGGAACGCCCGGCAGGCCTCGGTGGAGACCGTGAACCCGGGAGGGACGGGGAGACCCAGGTTGGTCATCTCCGCGAGGTTGGCTCCCTTGCCGCCGAGCAGGTCCAACTGATCCTTGTTGCCCTCGGTGAAGTCGTACACGTAGGTCATGGGTCGATCCTTGCGCGTCGGGCGTCCGATGGCGAGGACCGAACGTCACTCGATCGTGCCGCCGCCCTCGACGTACGACGCGGCACGACGGTCGCCATGAAGGCGCGCCAGCGCCGACTGGATGCGGCGGGCGGTGAAGTCGGCGCAGCGTTCACGGACCTGCTCCGGGGTGGCGAACTCCGCGTGCCGGATCTCGCGGGGTTGCAGGGTGACGGCCTCCAGGATGCCGGCGTCGTGCACCCCGCCGTCGAAGACGAGGCACACCGCGTCGTCCCAGCCGCCCCACGGCGGCAGCCAGTCGGTGAGCAGGAGGTCGCCTCCCTCGAGGTCGAGCGCCAGCTCCTCGTGGATCTCGCGGCCGGCGGCCAGCCTCGGGGACTCGCCGACCTCCACCACGCCGCCGGGCAGGTCCCAGTCGCGCTTGTAGGTGAGCTGGCAGATCAGCACCCGGTCGTCGGGGTCGCGGACGAGCAGCTGGCTGATCGCCCGCTTGCGGGGCAGGAACGAGTTGAGCAGCCCGCGGAAGCTCTCCGGCTCGGTCAGCGGAGGGTCGGTCGCGAGCCTGGCCAGAATCACCATCCCGGTCGCGTCGGGCCGGTCGGCCATGCCCGGCACCACGCGGCGTATCCCTTCGCGGTGCAGACCGGCGCGGGTCGCAACCCGCAGGGACTCCTTGTTACGGGGGTCGACCTCGGCCTCGACGCGACGGGCGCCGAGCTGCTCGATCGCGTAGTCGCTCATGAGCCGGACGGCCCGCGTGGCGTATCCGTGTCCGCGACGGCCCTCGAACAGCCACCACGAGAGCGAGGTGACGTCATCCCTGGGTCGCGCCTCGACCCCCCCGACCAGCTGGTCGTCGTGAACGATGGCGAGCGCGATGCGCGTGCCCTGCTCATGCTCGCGCTCCCAGCGGGCGAATACCTCGCGCATCCCCTCATAGTCGGGGAGCTGCTCCTGCCCGAACCACAGCAGGAGCTGGTCGTCGTGGCCGTCGACCGCGGCCTCAGCGTCCTCGTTCCGGAACGGTCGGAGGGTGACCACGCCATCGGTGAGCGTGGGCTGATCGGTCACCCGGCCACACTAGCCGGGGGCTGCCACAGCTCCGCGAGGTGGCGATCCGTGCTCCGGACGCCCTCAACGGCATGGCACGGTTCTAGCTGATTTGCCGGGCCGAGGGCGGAGCTCCTCCACAGCCCGTCTGGTCACAGGGGTGATGGCACGGGGTGTTCACGATCCCGGGGTGCCCAAGCGAGACGTTGTGGAACAGCCTGTTCCACAACGTGTCGGTTCTCGCGGGTGGGAACGAGAACACCCTGTTCCACAACGAGGGCGCACCGTGCGCTTCAGTTGCGGCGGAGCCAGATCGTGGCCAGTGGTGGGACGACGATGGTGGCGTGGGCGGGCTGGCCGTCGTGGGGCCCGTCATGGGCGGTGACGGAGCCCAGGTTTCCGACCCCGGAGCCGGTGTAGGCCGAGGCATCGGTGTTCAGCACCTCGTGCCACTCGCCCGCCGAGGGCAGGCCGAGCCGGAAGTCGGTGTGCGGCACGGCCGAGAAGTTGCTGACGCACACCACGTCCTGTGCGCCCTTGGCTCTGCGGATGAACGAGAACGTGTTCCGTCCCGCGTCGTTGGCGTCGATCCACTGGAAGGACGCCGGATCGTCGTCGCGCGACCAGACCGCGGGGGAGGCGGCGTACGCGGCGTTGAGGTCCTTGACCATCGCGTGGACACCGAGGTGCTCGGGGTGATCGAGCAGCCACCAGTCGAGCTCGCGGGACTCGGCCCACTCGGACTCCTGGCCGATCTCGCAGCCCATGAACAGCAGCTGCTTGCCCGGATGCGCCCACATGAAGGCCAGATACGCCCGCAGGTTGGCCAGCTGCTGCCACCGGTCGCCGGGCATCTTGCGCAGCAGGGACCCCTTGCCGTGGACGACCTCGTCATGGCTCAGCGGGAGCACGAAGTTCTCGGTGAACGCGTAGGTCAGGCCGAAGGTGAGGTCGTTGTGGTGCCACGCGCGGTGGATCGGCTCGTGGTGGAGGTAGTCGAGCGAGTCGTGCATCCACCCCATGTTCCACTTGAAGCCGAAGCCCAGGCCGTCTCCGGAGGTCGGGGCGGTCACGCCCGGCCAGGAGGTCGACTCCTCGGCGATCGTGGACACGCCGGGCACCCGCTTGTAGACGGTGGCGTTCATCTCCTGGAGGAACTGCACCGCCTCGAGGTTCTCGCGGCCGCCGTGCACGTTGGGGCTCCACTCGCCCTCCTCGCGGGCGTAGTCCAGGTAGAGCATGGAGGCGACGCCGTCCACGCGGAGGCCGTCGGCGTGGAACTCCTCGAGCCAGTAGAGCGCATTGGCGTAGAGGAAGTTCCGCACCTCGCGTCGTCCGAAGTTGAAGATGTGGGAGCCCCACTCCTTGTGCCAGCCGCGCTGCGGGTTCGGGTCCTCGTAGAGCGGCGCGCCGTCGAAGCGTGCGAGCGCCCACTCGTCGGTGGCGAAGTGGCCGGGTACCCAGTCCAGGAGCACCCCCACACCGGCGCGGTGGAACGCGTCGACCAGCCGGCGGAAACCGTCGGGGTCGCCGAACCGGGAGTCCGCGGCGAAGTACGACGTCACGTGGTAGCCCCACGAGCCACCGAACGGGTGCTGCATGATCGGCATCAGCTCGACGTGGCTGAAGCCGAGGTCGGCGACGTAAGGAACGAGCTCCTCGATGAGCTGGTCGTAGCCGAGCACCCGCCCGTCGCGCTTGCGCCACGACGCCAGGTGCACCTCGTAGATCGACATCGGCCCGTGCACCGGCTGCTCGTTGCGCCGGCGTTCCATCCACGCGTGGTCGCCCCACTCGTGCCGCGACTCGAACACGACGCTCGAGGTCTGCGGCGGCACCTCGGCGTACGACGCCATCGGGTCGGCCTTCTCGCGCCACCGTCCGTCCGCGCCGAGGATGATGAACTTGTAGTGGGTGCCTGCCCCGACCTCGGGCACGAACAGCTCCCAGACCCCGGACTCACCCAGCTGCCTCAGCGGGTGCTCGCGACCGTCCCAGCTGTTGAAGTCGCCCTTGATCCGCATGCCCCGGGCACTGGGCGCCCACACCGCGAACGACGTCCCGGAGACGTCGCCGGTCGACGCCCGGTAGTGGTGGACCCGGGCACCGAGCACGGTCCACAGCAGCTCGTGGCGCCCCTCGTTGACCAGGTGGAGGTCCATCTCGCCGAGGGTGGGCAGGAACCGGTAGGGGTCGTCGACGGTGACCGCGCCCTGGCCGTAGTCCACCTCGACCCGGTAGTCCGGCACGTCTGCGTTGGTCGAGCCTGTCGAGACCTCCATCTCGCCGACCCACACGCCCTCGTGCTCGTGCCCGAGCTCGACCCGCTGACCTCCGTGCAGCACCGCGGTGACCGACTGGGCGAGCGGCTTGTAGATGCGGAACGTCACCCCGTCGCCGTCCGGGTGCGGCCCCAGGATCGCGTGCGGCTGACCGTGCTCACCGCGGACGAGCTGCTCGAGCTCGTCGCGCGACACCTGCTTCACCGGTCCCACTCGGCCTCGCCCGGGATATGGCCCAGCGCCGCCAACGGGATCCCCAGCCAGGCCGGACGGTTGCGTGCCTCGTAGACACACTCGTACACGGCCTTGTCGGCGACGTACGCCGTCAGCAGGGTGTGCTCGTCGGCGGTGAGCTCGCGCCCGACGTACGCCTCGAGGAACGCGGCCTGGTTGCGCGCCGACCACTCCGCGGCCCGGTACAGGCGTTGCTGGGTACCGAAGTCATCCGCGGCGGCAGCCGTCATCGACGCCACCCGGGGCGCGTAGTCAAGGGAGCGCAGCATGCCGGCGACGTCGCGCCAGGGGGAGTCGGGGTGAGTCCGCTCGGCGAGCGGTTTGGCCGGCTCTCCCTCGAAGTCGACGATCTTCCACCCCTTGGCGGTCCGCAGGGTCTGGCCGAGGTGGAGGTCGCCGTGGACTCGTTGGACAGCCCCGCCGGGGACCGCACCGACAGCGTCGAACAGCTCGCGCAGGGCCGGCGCCTGCTCGGCCAGGTCGGGGACGACCACGAGCGCGGCCTCGAGCCGGGCTGTCATCTCGGCCCCCAGCTGCAGCTGGTCTGCGGCCGATCGCTGGCCGGTCGGGAAGTGCTCGGCGAGCAGCGTGTGGATGCGCCGAACCGCCTCGCCGAGCCGCTGCGCCTCGCCCGCGAAGTCGCCGCCGACCTCGTCGGCGAACAGGTCGGCCTCGGCGAACAGGTTGCGCACGCTGGCCAGGGCCAGCTCCCAGCCGTCGCTGGCCGTGCGCAGGAACTGCTGCAGCATCGCCAGCTGGAACGGCGCTCCGCCGGTCGAGCTTGTCGAGACCTCCTCGGCCTCGACCCACCCGAGCAGGGCGGCCACGTTGGTCGACCCGGCCCGGGTGAGGACGTCGTGGACCTCGATGTCCGGGTTGGTGCCCGGCGTCACCCGGCGGAAGATCTTGAGCAGCGCCTCCTCGCCGAAGGCGACCGACGAGTTCGACTGCTCGCCGGTGAACGGCGTCGAATGGGCGGCGGGGTCGATCTCCTCACCGGGGAGCCGATGGAAGGACAGGGGGCCATCGGGCGGGAAGGCGAAGGCGCGCAGGAAGGCACCCATCGCCTCCCGGTCGTGCACCGCGTCGTAGGCGTGGGTCCATCCGACCTCGGAGTCCTTCCACCAGCCCACGAAGGCGTGGTCGAGACGGTGCTCGGGCTCGGTGTACAGGGCGAGCGGCACCTGGTAGAGCTCGACATCCCCGTCGTCGTAGGTGAGCTCGCAGAGGTCGATGACCACGCGGGGAGCCTCCTCGGCCACAGCGCCCAGCCGGCGTACGTCGGTGACCGCGAAACCACGCCCCTTGCCACCGAACCACCGTGCGCCCTCGATGAAGTCCGCGATCTGCCGTCGTTCGTCGGACATGGGCGACGACATCGTCTGGTCGGTCGTGCGCTTGTCGGTCACGGGGTGATGGCCTCCTCGGGTGGAGCGGTCAGCCGGAACCAGTAGAACCCGTACCCACCCAGGGTCAGGAGATACGGAAGCTCACCGATCGGGGGGAAGGGGACGCCGCCCAGCAGCTCGACGGGCGTGTAGCCCTCCCAGCGCCGCAGGTCGAGCTCGACCGGCTGTGCGAAGCGCGACAGGTTGTGGACGCAGACGATGACGTCCGCCTCGTGGCCGTCGCCCCCGTCGTGCTCGCGGGCATACGACAGCACCGACGGGTTGGTGCCGCCGAGGTCGGCGAACGTGCCCAGACCGAACGCCGGGTGCCCACGGCGCGCGTGGATCATCCGGCGCGTCCATTGCAGCAGTGAGGAGGAGTCCTCCAGCTGCGCCTCGACGTTGACGCTCTGGTAGCCGTAGACCGGGTCCTGGATGGCGGGCAGGTGCAGCTTTCCGGGCGTGGCGGACGAGAAGCCGGCGTTGCGGTCGGGCGTCCACTGCATGGGGGTGCGTACGCCG
>DAINSL010000057.1:0-17866 GCA_036741335.1 Nocardioides sp.
CAACAGCCGGAGCTCTCAAACCAATAAGTCTCCGGACTCGCCGGGGCGGTTCAGTTTCCAACGGTTGCCACCTGAGCGGGGCGAGTTCGAGCTCTACTACGGCATCTAGGCCGTAGATAGGCTCTGACCTGCGGGTTGAGGCATCGCCAGCTCTCACAGTCGGCAGCGAGTCCGCATGATCTGTCATCGCCGAGTCGATGGCGGCTAGCCTGGCTCCGGCCACAGGCGCGGTGCGGGGACGACGGTGGTGACCCACCAGAAAGGCAGTGCCAATGTCCAGCGGGCAGTTGTACGACACCATCGGAGCCGCCTACACCGCGACACGGCGCACTGAACCGCGCATAGCTGCGCAGATCTGGGCTGCGCTCGGCGATGCCCGGACCATACTGAACGTCGGGGCGGGTACCGGCTCCTACGAGCCCCCCGATCGCCACGTCCTCGCGGTGGAACCGTCGGCGCTCATGCGCTCGCAGCGCCTACCGAACGCGGCGCCATGCCTGGCTGGATCTGCCGAGAGCCTGCCGTTCGATGACCAGTCCTTCGACGCCGCGATGGCTGTTTGCACCGTTCATCACTGGCAGGACCCGGTCGCCGGCCTGCGCGAGATGCGGCGCGTCGCTCGCCGCGTGGTGGTGTTCCTGTTCGACACCAGTGACCCGAGCCAGTTCTGGCTGACTCGTGACTACCTGCCCGAGTTCGCTGCCTTGAGAGGCTGCAGAGTCTTGGCATCGCTGACCGAGCTGGCCCGCGCGATCGGAGCCCGGATGGAACCGGTGCCCATCCCGTGGGACTGCGCTGACGGCTTCTTCGAGGCCTACTGGCGCCGGCCCGAGGCATACCTGGACGAGAATGTCCGTCGCGGAATATCGGTCTGGGCCACAGTCGGGCCGGACGCCGAGCAGAGGGCAGTGCACAGCCTCCGTAATGACCTCGCCTCAGGTCGGTGGGCCGAACGCAACCGCGACCTCGTCGATCTCGACGCAGCAGAACTTGGCGCTCGCCTGCTCATCGCCTGAGCCCGCCACATCTGGGTACGACTTCGCTGCCCGAAGCCACGGCTAGTCACCTAGCCAGGGCGGTTCCACAGCTCCCGGAGCGACGGCGACCTGACCCACCACGACACGTCGGCCGGCTCCCATGCGGTGGCAACTGGTTCGGCCGTCGAGAACACCCGCGGGGCCGCGATCTGCCATCCCGCGGCGGTGTGCCGGACCTCGGTCACTAGGTCGGCGTACGGGAGGTCCGACGCGGTTGCGGTGCCGAACCCGAAGACTCGCTCTGAGCCGAGGGTGCGGGCCACGACCGCCCGCGCGGGGTACATCAGGTCGTAGTTCGACCGAGCGTTCTCGCCTCGGTAGGCGTCGATGACGTGGGCGATCCTGGTCATGACGTCCTCGCCGTACGGCGCGAACGTCGTCGGCTTGGGGAGGTCGTTCCAGACGCCGTACTGCCACCACACCGGCCCGTCGGGCAGGCCCTCCAAGGCGAGCAGGACACCCTGGGCCACGGCCTCGTGCGCGTGATGCCCATCCCCCGGGTGCGGGGAGACGACCACGACGGGGTCGTTCGCCTCGATCATCGCGGTCACGGCGACGGCGACCTGCTCGGCGGCGATACGCAGTTCGTCGGTGTGTGACAGAGGTGCCAGCGGCTTCATCTCGGTGGTGGCGAACCCGAGCCGGTGTCCTGCCTCGACCAGCTCGGCACGCCGTCGCTCGTGGTCCTCGGCGTGCCCGAGGGAGCAGGCCAGGTTCCGCATCACCCAGCCGCTGTCGATGAGCATCGACAGCGTCGCGCCCACGCCGAGGGTCTCGTCGTCGGGGTGCGGCGAGACGGTGATCAGGGTGTCCCCGGCCGTCGATGTCATCACGTGTCCTCAGGGTCTGGGAGCGAGCGGTCCGACACGACGGGCCTGGTCACCCGTGCCTGTTCTACGGCACCTCTGACCCAGACGCCAACGGCGATCAAGCGCCCTCGCCGTGAGCGCTGGTAGAACAGCCGGCGACGGCCGCCCGGCCGACGTTCGAGGGAGGAGCCCAGTCGTGCATCGGTACACGCTCGACGACGCGACCGTCCTGTCCGTGCAGGAGCCTGCCTCACCTCGGACCTCGGGTACGTCGACCCTGGCCGTGCTGTTCGACGGTCGACCGATGATCGACGAGGGCATCCCCCGAGACCGTCCGGTCGCTGCAGGACGCGGGCGTCATCGGCCCGCTCACCACGGTGTACGTCGAGTCGATCGAGGGCTCGACCACCCGCGGTCCGACGCGGGTGGCGTCGCTGACCGATCCCGCCATGCTGGGCAGGTTCATCGACTCGCTGCAGCGGTTCCTCGAGGAGCCGGTGACCGGCACGTCCGGGCGGGGCGTCGTGCTCGGGCACAGTCTGGGTGGCAACGCGGCTCTTCATGTGGCCTGCCGGTGGCCGGATCTCTTCGGCGCCGTCGCGACCGGCTCGGCCGCGCTGTGGTGGCCGGGTGACGAGGTGCAGCTGTCCGGAAGCCAGGTGGTCGACGACGTCCTGGCGTCGACAGGGCTGCGTATCTGGATGGGGGCCGGAGTCAACGAGGGCCCCGATCTGCTTCGGCGCAACAGGGACCTCTGGGAGCGAGCCGACGCCGCGGGACTCGACCTCGCCCACCGGGAGCACCCGGGTGGACACGAGTTGTCCGCGTGGCGGAGCGGACTGGAGCAGGCGCTGCAGCATCTGCTCCCGAGGCACCGGCCCCGGCTCAGCTGAGGCTGGCGCCGCAGTGGGGACCCATCATCGGCCAGTCCGACGAGTCGTGGCCGGGGACCCTGGTGACCGCGCCGTGGCCGAGGTGAGGACTCACCAACGCGGTGGTGGCGTGCGCCGAGGGGCCGACCAGGATCGCGGTCAGGGCCACGGCGGCGCCGACTCGCAGGAGGTGGCGGACCGCGGTAGGCACCCAGCCAGTATCACCCCGCATGCGGTCCGGGGCCAGGAGCGCGCGGAACCGCCGGCACAGCCCATGCGTCAGACGACCATGACGCACAGGTACGCCGTACTCACCGTGTCCGCGCTCGCCCTCCTCGCGGGCTGTGGTTCGACGACCGCGGCCGAGCCGCGCACCCCGAGCCCGGACACCCACGGGTCCACGCTCACCGTGCAGACGCAGATCAATCCCGGGAAGCACGGGTCCATGTTCATCGAGGGGGCCCTGCCGGAGATCCGGTTGGTGACCTCCGGCGGCACGGAACTGAAGCCGAGCAAGGATCACGCGTCGCCGGCGGTCTTCGCCGACCTGCCCCCCGGGGACTATCGGCTCCGGGCCGTGCTGCGGCCGTGCGACGGGAACTGCGGCAATCTCGACGGGCCGTTGAGCCCGTGTGGGAAGGCCGCGCATGTGGACGGAGACCTGACCTTCGCAGTCACGTGGAGGGTCGGCGACGACTGCCACGTCACGCAGAGCTAGGGGGTGGACATGTCCTTGGTGTCGCAGTGCAGACCCATCCGCATGCCGTCGGGGCGGTACTGGTGCACGACCGGCGCCACGAAGCTGTACGTGTGATGCGACGCGTGCGAGGTGTGCGTCGCGTGCGGGGCCGGCCCGGCCGCATCCGCGCCGTACGTCGTCGCCGCGAGGACGCCCGCGACCGCGGTGACGGCAAGGGTGCGGGCGACGCGGACGATCGACATGGGGCCTCCTCGGGGGCGGTCTCTCCACGCTACGCCGGCCCGGGCGCCGACACCACCGTCGACGGCCTGCCCGGCCCCTGTCACACGCCGGTGACCTCCGCCAGCCAGGCGGCGACCTGGGCGGGGTCGTGCTGGAGAGCGGCGTCGTGGACCGCCACCTCGGTCATCGCGAAGCCCGGGACGTCGGCGGCACCCCAGCCGCCGCAGGGCTGGATCTTCTCCCGCTCCATGAACTCGACCACCCGGGCCGAGACGGCGTCCGGCTCGCCCTCGACGTAGATCAGGAAGGTGTTGGTGTGCGGGGGCTCGGGCGTGATCCGCATGCCCTGGGCGGAGACCTCGGTGGCCAGCTTCCGCGCCCACGCGGCGTACTCCCCCATCCGCGGCAGCCGGTCGCGCAACCCCGCCAGGGCCGAGACGGCGAAGGGCGTCAGGTGGAAGAGGGTGCCGCCCATCCGCTTGCGCCAGCGCCGGGCCTCCTCGACGACGTCCTCGGGCCCGGCCAGGGCGGCGCCGGCGAGGGCCTCGAGGCCCTTGTAGAACGACACGTAGACGCTGTCGAACCGGTCGGCGATCTCGGACAGCGGCCGGTCGTAGAACGGCTGCGACTCCCAGATCCGGGCGCCGTCGGCATGCAGGGGTACGCCGAGCACGCGGGCCGCGTCGGAGAGCGCGGTGAGGTCCTCCCAGGACGGCAGCAGGCAGCCGGCGTCGCGCAACGGCATCTCGACCAGTGCGGCGCCGAGACCGGGCGAGAGACGACGCAGGTCGTCGGCGGTGGCGGTATGCCGGCCCTCGGTGAGGTGCTCGAACTCGAAGCCGTGCAACCGGCGCGGGCCGTCGTCCTCGTGCTTGAGCAGGTGGGAGAGGTCGGGGATCGCGACGCGCTTGGACCCGATGCGGTCGCACCACACGCGCAGGGCGGCCTGCTGGGCCATGATCCCGCTCGGGAAGAACGCCGCGGCGGGCTTGCCGAGCAGCTCCGCCACCTGGGTCTCGACCTCGGCGACCGGGCCTCGTTCGGCGTACACGTCCCACTGCGTGACGTCCATGGCCTCGGCGTCGTCGGCGAGCGCGCGCAACACCTCGACCGGGGTGCGCGGTGCGTGCCAGAACACCGTGCTCTCGCAGGCCTTGGCGGCCGTGCGGAAACGCTCCATCAGCTCGTCGTCCACCGCACCAGCCAACCAGCCCGGGTCACGGCGCGCCAACAAGGTTTCAGGTGAGGTTGCGGGTGCCCTCGGGGATGCCCTCGCCGCGCGCGACGCCCTCGACCATCTGTTGCAGCGCGGTCAGCGCGACCCGTTGCGGGAACGGCCCGAAGCTGGCCCGAGCGACGCCCAGCTCCTCCAGCCGGGCCAGTGACGGGGCGCCGGCCACGGGGAGCATGGTCAGCTTCTGCGGTCCGAAGGCCTCGACGAGCGCCACGACCTGCTCCTCGCCCAGCGCACCGGGCACGAACACGACCGGCGCACCGGCGTCGAGGAACGCCCGCCCGCGGGCGATCGCGTCGGCCAGGACGTCGCCCCGGTCACGGTCGCCGGCCCTCAGGAAGGCATCGGTGCGCGCGTTGAGCACGAAGTCGGGGACCCCTTCGTCGGAGGCGGCGCGCATGACCGCCTCCACCGCGCCGGCCGCCTCCGCCAGCGGCCGCATCTGGTCCTCGATGTTGGCGCCCACGACACCGAGGCCGATGGCCCGCCGGCAGGTGTCCGCAGCGTCGCCGTACCCCGCCTCGAGGTCGGCGGTGACCGGCAGGTCGACAGCGTCGACGATCCGGCCCACCGCCTCCAGCATCAGGTCGCGAGGGATCTGTTCGCCGTCGTCGTAGCCGTACGACGCGGCGATGGCGTGGCTCGCGGTGGCGAGCGCCGTGGTGCCCGGGGTCTCGGCCACGACCCTCGCGCTGGCCACGTCCCAGACGTTGACGAGGGTGAGCAGCGTGGACTCGGTGTGGAGGGCCAGCAGCGTCGTCGCCCGGTCAGCGGTGGAGGTCATGCCCCCGAGTATGTCGGGCACCCCCGACAGCGCGCGCCCGGCATGGCGCGCCACCTTCACTCCCAGAAGATCCGGTCGACGACCGCGCGAGCTCGGCGGGTCGTGCGGAGGTAGTCGTTGACCATCTCGTCGGAATGTCCCGGACCGTAGTCCAGGATGCTCGCCACCGCGGCGCGCTCGCGGGCGTCGCGTGGCAGCTGGTCGCCGCTCTTGCCGGTGACCAGGGTGATCGCGTTGCGCAGCCGGCTGACCGACCGCCACGCGTGCTCGAGGGCGTCGGCGTCGCCGGTCGTGAGCAGGTCGGCCTCGCGGGCCGCCGCCAGCGCGGACAGCGTCCGGGGGCTGCGCAGGGCTTCGACCCGACCGGCGTACCTCAGCTGCAGCAGCTGCACGGTCCACTCGATGTCGGCGAGGCCACCGCGCCCGAGCTTGAGGTGGGTCTGCGGGTCCGCGCCACGGGGCAGCCGCTCCCGGTCGACGCGCGCCTTGATCCGGCGCACCTCGACGACGTCGGCCCCGGTGATCCCGGCGGCCGGATAGCGCAGGGGGTCGATCAGCGCGGTGAACCGCTCGCGCACGCCTTCGTCGCCGACCACGGCGTCGGCACGGAGCAGCGCCTGGGCCTCCCAGACCTTCGACCACTTGGCGTAGTACGCGGCGTACGACGCCAACGTGCGGACCAGCGGCCCCTGCTTGCCCTCGGGCCGCAGGTCGGCGTCCACCACGAGAGCGGGGTCGCTCGCCGGCGCGACGAGCAGCGCGCGCAGCTCGTTGGCCACGGCCTGGGCGTACGCCGTGGCCTCCTCGGCCGAGCCGTCGGCGTCCTCCTCCGGCTCGTGGACGAACATCACGTCGGCGTCGCTGCCGTAGGACAGCTCGAACCCGCCGTAGCGGCCCATCGCGATGATCGCGATCCGGGTCGGCGCCCGGTCGAGTCCACGCTGCGCGCGCACCGAGCGGCCGGCGACTTCGAGGGTCGTCTCCAGGGTGGCGTCGGTCAGGCGGGACAGGGCGGCGCCCACATCGGCCACCTCGGTCTCCGCGAACAGCTCGCCCACCGCGATCCGGAACAGCTCGCGGCGACGGACCGCCCGGATCGACCGCACCGCCTCGTCGGGATCCTGCTGGCGCTCGGCGGTCGCCCGCAGCTGGGCGGTCAGCGCCTCGGACGTCCGCGGCGTCAGGTCCTCGCCCAGCATCCGCACGCCCTCGGGTTCGCGCTCGAGCAGGTCGGTCGCGTAACGCGACGTGGCCAGCAACCGGGCCAGACGCTCGGCCACCCGCCCCTCGTCCCGCAGGGTCTTGAGGTACCAGTGCGTCGAGCCGAGGCTCTCGCTGATCCGGCGGAAGCCGAACAGTCCCGCATCGGGGTCGGGCGCGTCCGCGAACCACTCCAGCATCGCCGGCAGCAGCGTGCGCTGGATGGCCGCGGTGCGGGTCAGGCCGCCGGTCAGTGCCTCGAGGTGCCGCAGCGCGGCCGCGGGGTCGGCGTACCCCAGCGCGGCGAGCCGGACGCCGGCCGCCTCCGGCGTGAGCCGGGCTCCCTCGGCCGGCACCCGTGCGACCGCCTCGAGCAGCGGACGGTAGAAGAGCTTCTCGTGGAGCCGGCGTACCTCCAGCCGGTGGTGCGCCCAGGCATCCTCCAGCCCACGGCTCGGCTCCTTGGTGTAGCCCATGCTCCGGCCGAGGCGCCGCAGCGACGCCTCGTCGGTCGGTACGACGTGCGTGCGCCGCAGGTGCTGCAGCTGGATGCGGTGCTCGAGGGTCCGCAGGAAGGCGTAGGCCTGGTGCAGCGCCTCGCCGTCCTCGCGCCCGACGTAGCCGCGCGACGTCAGGGCGCGCAGGGCGCTCAGGGTCGCGGCATCCCGGATCTTCTCGTCGGTCCGGCCGTGCACGAGCTGCAGGAGCTGGACCGCGAACTCGACGTCGCGCAGCCCTCCCGAGCCGAGCTTCAGCTGGCGTTGGGCATCGCGGGCCGGGATGTTCTCCAGCACCCGGCGCCGCATCGCCTGCACGTCACCGACGAAACCGTCGCGCTCCGAGACCCGCCACACCATCGGGGTGACCAGGTCGACGAAGTCCCGCCCCAGGGCAAGGTCACCGGCGACCGGCCGGGCCTTCAGCAGCGCCTGGAACTCCCAGGTCTTGGCCCAGCGCTCGTAGTAGGCCCGATGGCTGCCGAGCGTGCGGACCAGCGGCCCGGCATTCCCTTCGGGTCGCAGGTTGGCGTCCACCGGCCAGATGGTCCCCTCGCCGGTGTGCTCGGAGCAGATCTGCATGAGGTGGGACGCCAGCTGGGTGGCGACCCGGGCCGCCGTACCCTCGTCGGTGCCTTCGGCCGGTTCGAAGACGTACAGCACGTCGACGTCGGAGACGTAGTTGAGCTCGTGCCCGCCGCACTTGCCGAGGCCGATCACGGCCAGTCGGGTCGAGTGGGCCTCCGGAACCCGGGCGCGGGCCACGGCCAGCGCGGCCTCCAGGGTGCCCGACGCCAGGTCGGACAGCTCGGCCGCGGCGTCGTCGACGCCGAGGTGGTGGGCGAGGTCCCGCGCGGCCAGCCGGGTCAGCAGCCGTCGGTACTCCACCCGCAGCGTGTCGGCGGCCTGCACATCGGGCAGCGCGGCCACCGGCGCCGCGTCACCCGGGTCCGCTCCGACGGCGCGCAGGAGCCCGGCGCGTACGCCGTGCGACGTCGGTCGCGTCGAGCCGAGGAAGGGGTCGGTCAGCTCGCGCCACTGGTCGGGGTGCCGCACCAGGTGGTCGGCCAGCGCCTGACTGGCGCCGAGCACCGAGAGCAGGCGCATCGAGGTGCCCTCGTCGTCGGCCAGCTCGGGAACCAGCCCTGGGCCGACGCGCTGGGCCAGGCGCACGAGCCCGGCCAACGCCTGGTCGGGGTCCGCGGTGCGGGCGAGCAGGGCGACCAGCGGCTCGGCCCGATCTCCCAGCGTGGCAAGCTCGTCGCGCGCCCGTCCGGAGTCCTCGAACCCGAGTCGCAGCAGCCGGGTGTGGACCGAGTCGCTGCGGGGGTTCACCGCGTCAATGTAGCCAGTCATCCACCGCCGCGGCCGGTCGGAGGTCGGTGCGGGCCAGGTCGGCGGCCGCGTCCCGGTCGACGATCACGGTCGCGCGTGCATGGATCTGCAGGACCGACGCCGGGCACGTCTCCGAGAGTGAGCCCTCCACGGCCGCGGCAACCGCCGGCGCCTTGTGCGGCCCCGAGGCCACCAACACGAGCCGGCCGGCCTCGAGGATCGTGCCGAGACCCTGGGTGATGCTGTGGGTCGGGACCTGGTCGAGGTCGGCGAAGAAACGGGCGTTGGCCTCACGCGTGCTCTGGCTCAGGGTCGCGACCCGCGTCCGGGAGGAGAACGAGGAACCGGGCTCGTTGAAGCCGAGATGTCCGTTCCGGCCGAGACCGAGCAGCTGGACCGCGACTCCGCCCAGGTCGGCCAGCGACGCCTCGAAGTCAACACAGGCAGCCGACGGGTCGGGGGCTGCTCCGTCGGGGACGAGCACGTTCTCCGGGCGCAGGCCGAGGGGGACGGCGATCTCACGGCGTACGAAGGAGTGGTACGACGCCGGGTCGGTCGCCTCCAGCCCGAGGTACTCGTCGAGTGCCACGCACCGGACCCGCGAGAAGTCGGTGCCGGTGCGGTGCGCCTCCAGGAGCGCCCGATAGATCGGGCGGGGCGACGACCCGGTGGCCACGCCCAGCACCAGATCGGGATCGGTGCCGAGGGCGTCGAGGACGATCGCGGCGGCAGCCCGCCCGATTGCCTGGTGGTCCTCGACGACGACGACGTACATGGTGGTGCCCTTTCCGAGCTTGGTCTTGCGGATCTGCAGCGGTTCGTGCAACCTATAGGAAAGTTTCCTATCTAACTATGGGGATCGATGGCAAGAGGCGCAGCACGACGCCTGATTGCGGCTGGGGGGTGCGCGGCGATCGCCGCGACGCTCTCCCCCGCTCCGGCCGTCTCCCACGCAGCCGTCTCCCCCACTATCTCCGGTGGCATCCGGTGAAGGCCGGAACCCCCCGCCTGCTGCGCGGCATCAACGACCGGGCGGCCCTCGACCTCTTGCTCGAGCACGGGCCTCTTTCGCGGTCCGGGCTCGGCGAGCTGACCGGGCTGTCCAAGCCGACCTCGAGCCAGCTCCTGACCCGGCTCGAGGACGCGGGACTGGTGATCACCAGCGGGAACACACACGGCGGACCGGGACCGCGGGCCCAGCTCTACGCGGTCAACCCGGACGCCGCCCACGTGGCCGCCCTGGACGTCACTCCCGCGAGGATCCGTTCGGCCGTGGCCGACATCACCGGCCGCACCGTCGGCGAGTACGAGCTGCGCACCCCGCGCCGGCCGCGGCCGGATGCGGTGAGCCACGTGTTGCAGGCGATGGAGGGTGCCTCCAGCTCGGCCGGCGTGCCGGTCTCCGCGCTTCGTCACCTCGCCATCGGCACTCCTGGCGCGTTCGACCCGCACACGCGCCGCCTGCGCTACGCGCGACACCTGCCGGGTTGGCACGACCCGCATCTGCTCGAGCGCCTCGCCGAGGCGGTCGGCATCCCGATCCATGTCGACAACGACGTCAACCTGGCGGCGGTCGCCGAGCTCGCCAACGGGGTCGCACGGGGGGTCGACGACTTCGTACTGCTCTGGGCCGACGAGGGCCTCGGTGCGGCCATCGTGATCGACGGCCGACTCCGCGGCGGAGCCACCGGAGGTGCCGGCGAGGTCGGGTTCCTGCCGCTCCCCGGCACGCCCCTGGTGCGTGACGTACGGCGCGGGAACGCGGGGGCGTTCCAGCAGCTGGCGGGCGGTCCCCAGGTGCTGGCGCTGGCTCGCTCCTTCGGCATCCGCGCGGCAACGCCCGAAGCTGCGGTGGCTGCCGCTCTCGTCCGACCCGAATCCGGCGACCGGCTTCTCGCGGCGCTCGCGCACCGGTTCGCCCTCGGGATCTCGGCGACGGTCGCCGTGGTCGACCCGGCACTGGTCATCCTCTCGGGGCGCGTGCTCATCGCCGGAGGACCACGCCTGCTCGAGCTGATCGCCGACGAGATCGCCTCGCTGGCGGCGGCCCGGCCCCGGCTCGAGCTGGCCAGCGTCCAGGACAGCCCGGTCCTCTCGGGCGCCCTCCAGACCGCTCTGACCTCTGCTCGGGACGAGATCTTCGACACCGTCCGACAACCCATCACCGACCCGGGCACCGCCCGGTCCGTCACCAGGAGGGCACCATGACCGTACCGAGGCGTCTCGTCCGCCGACTCGCCACCAGTGGAGTCATCGGCACTCTCGCTCTCTCCATGACCGCGTGTCTGGGTTCCTCGCACGGCGCAGCCAACGACAACCCGAATGCCGATGTCACGATCACGTTCTGGCACGGCTGGTCCGCGCCGAGCGAGGTGAAGGCGATCCAGGCGACCATCGACGGCTTCGAGGCGAAGTACCCCAATATCCACGTGACGGCGGTCGGCAACATCACCGACGACAAGATCAACCAGGCCCTCCGGGCCGGTGGACCGAAGGCTCCGGACGTGGTGTCCTCGTTCACCACCGACAACGTCGGCGAGTTCTGCCACTCGCAGGCCTTCGTCGACCTCACGCCCTTCCTGGCCAAGTCGCACATCGACCCGACCACGACCTTCCCGTCCGCCCAGCTCGCGTACACGCAGTACCAGGGTGACCAGTGCGCCCTGCCGCTGCTCAGCGACGCCTACGGCCTCTACTACAACAAGGACGCCTTCCGGGCCGCGGGCATCGCCTCGCCACCGAAGACGATGTCGGAGTTCGACGCCGACGCGGTCAGGCTCACGAAGAGCTCCGGCGACTCCTACTCGCAGCTCGGGTTCATGCCGAACTACCACGGCTACGAGTCGAGCATCAGCCACTTCGCCGCGCAGTGGTCGCCGACGTACTTCACGTCCGACGGCAAGTCGAACGTCGCCAACGACCCCGCGTTCGCCGCCACCCTCCAGTGGCAGAAGAACCTCGTGGCCCAGCTGGGCGGATTCTCCAAGCTCGACAAGTACCGCACGACCTTCGGCGACGAGTTCGGCGCCAAGAACCCCTTCATGACCGGACAGGTCGCGATGGCCATCGACGGTGAGTGGCGAGCCGGCATGATCGACGACGCAGCCCCGGATCTGAACTACGGCGTCGCTCCGTTCCCCGTCCCGGACGACCAGGCCGACCAGTACGGCAAGGGATACATCACCGGCACCATCGTGGGGATCGCCAGCACCAGCCAGAAGCAGAACGCCGCCTGGGAGTTCGTGCAGTACCTGACGACCGACACCAAGGCCGTGGTCGACTTCGCCAACGCGATCCACAACGTGCCGTCCACCACGGCCGCGCTCGCGTCGCCGCAGGTGAGCCAGGATCCGCACTTCCAGGCATTCATCAAGATCGCCTCCGACCCGAACAGCAACACCACGCCGTCGAGTCCGAACGGTGGCGCCTACCAGGTCACTCTGCAGGATCTCGGGTACGCCCTCGAGTCGAGCAGGCAGACCGACATCGGCGCGGGGCTCAGCCAGGCGGCTCACCAGATCGACACCGACATCGCCCAGGCCCAGTGAGCGGAAGCCAGTGAGCGGAACGGCATCGCCCAGCCCCACGCTTCGGGTTCGCCGACGTCGCGAGCTCGCGCGCAACCTCGCGTTCCTCTCGCCGTGGCTGCTCGGCACCGGACTGTTCTTCATCTACCCGCTGGTGACGACCGGATACCTGTCGTTCACGCACTACGACGGCTTCACCTCGCCGACCTGGGTCGGGCTGGGCAACTGGCGGTTCGTGTTCCGCGACTATCCGTTCTTCTGGCCGGCCCTACGCAACACGCTGTGGTTCGTGGTCGTGGTGGTGTCGCTGCGAGTCGTGACCGGTCTCGCCCTGGGCATGATGGTGATCCGGATCAAGCGCGGGAGCGCGGTGTTCCGGACGTTCTTCTACGCGCCGTACCTCGCCCCGCCGGTCGCCGGCACGCTGGCGTTCGTCTTCCTGCTCAATCCCGGCACCGGCCCCGTGAACTCGATCCTCGGCAAGCTGGGGCTCCCCCAGCCCGGCTGGTTCAACGATCCGACCTGGTCGAAGCCGGCGCTGACGTTGCTCGCGCTGTGGGGGGTGGGCGACCTGATGGTGATCTTCATGGCCTCCCTGCTCGATGTACCCCGGGAGCTGTACGAGGCCGCCGAGCTGGACGGCGCGCGCGCCTCGAAGCGTTTCCGGCATGTGACCCTCCCTCACCTGCGGCCCATCCTGGCCTTCGCGATCGTGACGGGCGTCATCGCGATGACGCAGTACTACACCGAGCCGCTGGTGGCCGGGCAGGTGGCCAGCGGTCAGATCGGCGGCTCCGGGCAGCAGGTCGAGCCCGGATACCCGAGCCAGTCCACGCTCACCCTGCCGCAGCTGGTCTACAACCTCGGGTTCCAGCGCTTCGACATCGGCGCCGCCTGCGTGGTCGCCCTCGTCCTGTTCGTGCTGTCCATGCTGTTCGCCGCGTTCCTGATGCGCCGCGGCACCGGACTCATGACGAGTGAGGACTGACGACATGGCCACCACTGCCCTGCCGGCGGACCTGCGCCGCAAGCTTGCTCTCGAGTGGATCGCGCTCCACTCGGTCGCCATCGCGGCCGCGCTGTTCTTCGTCCTGCCGTTCGTGTTCGTCGCGCTCACGGCCGTGATGAGCGACCAGCAGTCGCTGAGCCGCGACCTGTGGCCGCACCCGTTCGTGTGGCACAACCTGGTCGACGTGTGGCACACCCCGGGTTTCGCGACGTGGTGGCGCAACACCATCATCTACGCGGTCGCCGGTACGGCGCTGACCCTCGTGTCGAGCATCCCCGTCGCCTACGCGCTCGCGTGCTTCCGCTTCCGGGGACGCACGACCGCAATGATGGTCGTCATCGCCACGATGATGTTGCCGCCCCAGGTGTCGATCGTGCCGCTGTACCTGGTGTGGGCGAAGGACCTGCACCTGACCGGCACGCTGTGGCCGCTGATCATCCCCATGGCCTTCGGAGACGCCTTCTCCATCTTCCTGCTCCGCCAGTTCATGCTCACTGTGCCACGGGAGTACCTCGATGCGGCGAAGGTCGACGGCTGCAGCGACTTCAAGGCCCTTCTGCGGATTGTGATCCCGATGACCCGGCCGGCCATCGCGGCGGTCGCGCTCTTCCAGTTCTTCTACTGCTGGAACGACTACTTCGGCCCACAGATCTACACCAGCGAGAATCCGGCAGCCTGGACCCTCAGCTACGGACTCCAGTCGTTCAAGAGCGCACACCACACGAACTGGAACCTCACCATGGCGGCGACCCTCCTGGTCATGGCGCCGGTGATCATGGTCTTCTTCTTCGCCCAGAAGGCGTTCATCGAGGGCGTCACGCTCACCGGAGTGAAGGGATGAGAACGACCCCATGAAGATCGCGGTCGTCGGCGGAGGCTCGACGTACACCCCGGAGCTGGTGGACGGCCTGGGTCGGATGCAGGACGTGCTTCCGGTCGAGGAGCTGGTCCTCGTCGATCCCGACCAGGACCGGCTGGAGCTCGTCGGGGCGTTCGGCCGCCGGATCCTCACCAGGTGGGGACATCCGGCCACGTTGACCACCGCGACCGACCTGGCCCCGGCCCTCGACGGCGTGGACGCCGTGCTCCTCCAGCTCCGCGTCGGTGGCCAGGCCGCGCGTCACCAGGACGAGACGTGGCCGTTGGAGTGCGGCTGTGTGGGACAGGAGACCACCGGTGCCGGCGGTCTCGCGAAGGCCCTGAGGACGGTCCCGGTCGTCCTGGACATCGCCGACCGGGTGGCCGAGGCGGCTCCGCAGGCCTGGATCATCGACTTCACCAACCCGGTCGGCATCATGACCCGGGCGCTGCTTCAGGCCGGCCATCGGGCCGTGGGTCTGTGCAACGTGGCGATCGGGTTCCAGCGCCGCTTCGCGGCCTTCCTCGGTGTGGATCCCGACCAGGTGGAGCTGGACCACGTCGGGCTCAACCACCTCACCTGGGAACGAGCGGCCCGGGTGGGCGGCGTCGACCGGCTGCCGGAGATCCTCGCCGAACACGTCACCGACCTGGCGGAGAGCATCGAGCTCCCGGCCGGCCTGCTCCGCGAGCTGGGCGTGGTCCCGTCGTACTACCTGCGCTACTACTACGCCCACGACGAGGTAGTGCGGGAGCTGCTGACCACCGAGTCCCGCGCCTCGCAGGTGACCGAGATCGAGCAGCAGCTGCTCCGGATGTACGCGGACCCCACGCTCGACCGCAAGCCCGCCCTGCTCGAGCAGCGAGGCGGCGCGTACTACTCCGACGCCGCGGTCCAGCTGACTGCGGCGCTGCTCGGCCGCACCGACGGTACGTCGACCCAGGTCGTCAACGTGCGGAACGCCGGCACCCTGCCGTTCCTCCCCGACGACGCCGTCATCGAGGTGCCCGCCCAGGTCGACCGCTCCGGCGTGCGCCCCGTGCCGGTCGCACCGCTCGCGCCGCTCTACGCGGGACTTGTCGCCCACGTGACGGCGTACGAAGATCTGGCGCTCGAGGCGGCCCTGCACGGGGGCCACGACAGGGTGTTCCAGGCCCTGATGGCCCACCCCCTCGTCGGCCAGGCCGACCAGGCGGGTGCGTTGACGGACCGACTGATCGAGCACAACCGTGACTACCTCCCGTGGGCCTGAGATGAGCGAGACACACGGGCGGATCGCCGGCGTACTCGCCATCGACGCCGGCAACAGCAAGACCGACGTCGCCCTGATCGCGACGGACGGCCGCCTGGTGGGCACCGCCCGCGGGGGTCCGTTCCTGCCGCAGCGGATCGGCGCCGAGGCGGCCGTGGCCGGTTTGGTGGCGATGGTCGGCACCGCCTGCGCGGATGCCGGCCTCGACCACCGGGACGAGGGACCGATCGTGCAGCACGTGTCCGCATGCCTGGCCAACGCCGACCTCCCGGCCGAGAACGGGGCCCTCGAGGACGCCATCGCGGCCCGCTCATGGGGCGAGTCGAGCGAGGTCTTCAACGACACGTTCGCGCTGCTGCGCGCCGGCCTGGACGAACCGCGCGGGGTTGCCGTGGTGTGTGGAGCCGGGATCAACTGCGCGGGGCTGCTGCCGGACGGGACCACCGCGCGCTTCGCCGCCGTCGGCCACATCTCCGGCGACTGGGGCGGTGGGGCCTACCTGTGGCAGGAGGCGATGTGGTGGGCGGCCCGGGCGGAGGACGGACGCGGGCCCGAGACCCGGCTCAGAGTCGAGCTCCCCCAGCACTTCGGCATCACGACCATGGCCGGGCTCATCGAGGCGGTCCATCTCGGCGCGATATCGGAGGCGCAGTGCCTCGAGATGACACCCGTGCTCTTCGCAGTCGCCGCGGCCGGCGACGTCGCGGCCGACCGGATCGTGCGCCGTCAGGCCGAGGAGGTGGTGACCCTCGCGCTCACCGCGATGCGCCGCCTCGGCGTCCTCGACGAGCCGATCGACGTGGTGCTGGGCGGCGGCGTGCTGACGGCCGGTCATGCACTCCTGATGGACGAGATCGACAGACTCCTGCGCGAGGAGGCACCGCTGGCAACGGCCATGGTCGTACGTACGCCGCCGGTGGTCGGCGCGGCACTCCTCGGACTGGACCGAATCGGCGCTTCGCCGGAGGCCCGCGACCGGCTCCGGGCCGGCTTCGCGAGTCCGGACTAGTCCGCGCGCGCGGCCGCCAGCTCGGCGAACCGTACGGCGAGCGGGCGCCACGCCTGCGCGAGCTCGTCGTCGGCCCGCGCCAGGGCACCGAGCTCCCGCTCGACCAGCTCGGGGTCCACAGCGCCGTCGGCCACCCACCGGCGCACGAGCGGCTCATCGACCTCCGGGTGCCACTGCACACCCCACACCGTGGGCGCGTGCCGGGCGGCCTGGACCTCACCGGTGGCGGCGCCGGCCATCAGGCGGGCACCCTCGGGCAGCCGGGTGACGATGTCGTTGTTCCAGTACAGGGCGCGGCGCGGGGTGGCCACGGTGGCGAACAGCCCGTCGAGATGGGCGTCGGGCTCCCAACCGACGTCGAGGAGCCCGAACTGCTTGCCGCGCGGGTTGGGTCGGACCTCGCCGCCCAGCGCGACCGCGGCCAGCTGGTGACCCAGACAGATCCCGAGCGTCGGCACGGCGTCGGCGGCGGCCAGCCGGATCAGCTCCCTCGTCGGCGCCAGCCACGGTGAGGTCGCGTCGTCGTTGGCACCCATCGCCCCGCCCATCACGACCAGCGCGTCGTGCCCCTCGAGCGAGGCGGGGACGTCGTCACCGAGATGGGCGCGCCGTACGACGAGGTCGACATCGCCCATCCACTCGCCCATCCGGTGGATCGGGTCGTCGTCCTCGTGCTGCACGACCAGGACACGGGGACTCACGAGCCCACGGTAGTGCCCGTCTCAGAGGACCGGGAGCATGCGGTCGCGCTCGAAGGCCGAGACCTGGGTGCGGTACTCCTGCCACTCGGTGCGCTTGTTGCGCAGGAAGAAGTCGAAGACGTGCTCGCCGAGGGTCTCGGCCAGCAGTTCGGAGTCCTCCGCCACCGAGATCGCCTCGTCCAGGCTGCTCGGGAGCGGCGCGATGCCGAGGCTCTTGCGCTCACGCTCGGTCAGGGTCCAGACGTCGTCCTCGGCCTCGCGGGGCAGGTCGTAGCCCTCGGCGATGCCCTTCATCCCGGCCGCGAGCACCACGGCGTACGCGAGGTAGGGGTTGCAGGCCGCGTCGATCGTGCGCAGCTCGATCCGCGTGGAGACACCCTTCTGCGGCTTGTACATCGGGACCCGGATCATCGCCGAGCGGTTGTTGTGTCCCCAGCAGATGTACGACGGAGCCTCGCCGCCGCCGAGCAGGCGCTTGTAGCTGTTCACCCACTGGTTGGTGACGACGGCGATCTCGCTGGCATGGCTCAGGATGCCGGCGATGAACTGCCGCCCGGTCTTGGACAGCTGGTACTCCGCGCCGGCCTCGAAGAACGCGTTGCGGTCGCCCTCGAACAGCGAGACGTGGGTGTGCATGCCCGAGCCCGGGTGGGCGGTGAACGGCTTGGGCATGAACGACGCCCAGATGCCCTGGCTCAGCGCCACCTCCCGGATCACCGCGCGGAAGGTCATGATGTTGTCGGCGGTCGACAGCGCGTCGGCGTACCGCAGGTCGATCTCCTGCTGACCCGGGCCGCCCTCGTGGTGGCTGAACTCCAC
>DAINSL010000058.1:0-6036 GCA_036741335.1 Nocardioides sp.
CTGACCGGGCGAGACGTCGCGTGCGCCACAGCCGCCGATACGACCACGGCGGGACCCTCTGGCACGTGCTGGCTGGCGGGAGCGGCGGATTGAACCCCGAGCACCAGCACTGCGCCGGTCAGGAGCACCAAGAAACTGCGGCCACGTCCCATGGGGACCCCCTCGTGAGGCCGGCGAACCTACGGGCTCGCTCGGTAGCCCGAATGTACGCGTCCGGGGAGGTGTGCACCATGGCCCGTTCGCCCCAGTTCGCGGCGACGCAAACGGGGGTCCGCGCATCAGTGACAAGCCGGACTGAGAGCGGCGTGCGAAGGCACGACGGTCTGCGCCGCGGACCGCGCGGTCGGGAGTGCGTCTAACTGGGATGGGCGCATCGCCGGGCAGCAGTTCCGGTCAGGGAAGCTCTTGCGGGGAATCGCAGGTCAACGCGGATCCTCGCATGCGCGCGTCCCGCAACACCCGACCGGTGAACCGTCCGGTGAAGGCACGTCTACCGGCTTCGGGATCCGATGCCATCGCAGCTTGCTCGTGCCCGCCTCGAGTCCACTCAGGCAGTCATGTCGCGGAACGACTTGTGCGGATTTCAAGCCCACACCGACACGCTCACCGAGTGGCTCACACCCGTCTGAGAGTGCCTCACAGCGCCGCTCGACGCTGCCTCGCCAGCGGTGTGAGGCCCCATGCGACGGCGGCGGTTGCGGACATGGTGCGGACATGGGCCCTCAACAACGCCCAGAGGCCGTCTCCCAGAACTCCGGGAGACGGCCTCTGACCTGCGGTTTTGCATTTGTAGCGGGGGCAGGATTTGAACCTGCGACCTCTGGGTTATGAGCCCAGCGAGCTACCGAACTGCTCCACCCCGCGTCGCGGGATGCAGTCTACGGGTCTCGGGTGGCGCGCTCAAATCGGGACTCAGCCGAGCAGGTTGAGCGCCCGGGCGACCTCGGCCCGCGCCTGGTGGCTCAGCCGGACCCACCGCGCGGCCCTGCCCTGCTGGAGCGCCTTGTCTGCGGCGTCGAAGTCCTGCTGGGCCTTCTCGAGCAGGGCTCGTGCCCTGGCGGCCGCGCCCTTGCCGGTGTTGTGGTGATGCGACGGCGGCGGCTTGGTGGGTGGGGTGCCTCCTGCCATGTCGGTGATCGCGTGCACGAGGGTGTCGCCGATGCCGACCCTGCCGTTGTACGAGACCAGCACGTAGCGCAGCGTGAGCAACGACGCCGTGTCGCTCTGGACCCGCGCGGCGTAGACCGGCTCGACGTACATCAGGCCCGACGAGAGCGGCACGGTCAGCAGGTTGCCGTAGCTCGGCGTCGCACCACCAAGCAGGAACGACTGGGTCTTGCGGGTGATTCGTGGGTTGGTGAGCAGGGTGCTGGCGACCTGCCCGGGGCCGGGGACGTTCGCGTCCGGTGGCTCCTCGACGCGGATGTGGCCGTAGTCGGGCGAGGTGGCGTCGGAGTCGACGGCGACGAAGCCGACCAGGTTGGTCTTGTTGCGCGGCACGTAGTTGGAGGTCAGCGACCACATCGGCGTACCGGTCACCGGGTTACGCGTGTACATCCGCACCGGGATCTGGCTGTTGCCCGGGGCGTTGGGGTCCTCCGGCACCGCCCACCGGTTGGTCGCCGTGTAGAAGTCGGTGGGGTCGGTCACGTGGTAGCGGGCGTACTGGTAGCGCTGGACCTTGAACATGTCCTCGGGGTAGCGCAGGTGCTGCATCAGGTCGGGCGGGATGTCGGTCTTGTCCTTCACGGTGCCCGGGAAGGCGCTTCGCCAGGCCTGCAGCATGGGGTCGGTCTCGTTCCAGGCGTAGAGCGTGACCTGGCCGGTGTAGGCATCGACGGTCGCCTTGACCGCGTTGCGCATGTAGTTGATCTGGTCGGTCGGCAGGGTCTGGACCCCGGGCGGCTGAGTCACCGCGTCCGTGGTCATGTCGGAGAACGACGTGCGCTGCGACTGCGGGTAGTGGTCCGTCGTGGTGTAACCGTCCACGATCCACAGGACCTTGCCGTCCACGATCGCGGGGTAGACGTCGCTGTCGAGCGTCAGCCAGGGGGCGACCTTCTCCACGCGCTCCGCCGGGTTGCGGTAGTAGAGCACCTGGCTGTCGGGACCCACCCGGCCGGAGAGCAGGAAGTTCGCGTCGCCGAACTTGATCGCGTACATCAGCTTGTTGAAGAAACCCCCGACGTCGACGCCGCCGTTCCCGGCGTACGTCGTGCGGGTCTGGGCGCCTGTGGCACTCAGATCCAGCTCGGTGTCACCCTCGGACGTCTGTCCGACGATCGAGTAGCCCGGGCTGTGCTCGCCGAAGTAGATGCGCTGCTCGAGCGGGCCGGTCGCCTTCTCGAGGGAGTTCTGCCCCGGGTCCTGGCCCTGCGCCCACTGCACCTGGGTGGTCTGCTGGGAGTCGTCCGCGGGGCGCTGGTTGCCGAACGCGGCGATGATTCCGTTGCTGTGGGTGTAGTAGGTGTGCAGGTTGGTCCAGTTCTGGTTCTTGGGGTCGATACCGGCCTGGTAGAGCTCCCGGGCGCCGAGCACGACCGCGCGGTCGCGACCCTCGATCTGGTAGTGGTCGACGGCCAGCGGTTCTGACACCGTGAAGTACGACTGCGCCTGCTGGGTCTGCTCGAACGCCTTCTGCACCAGCTGGGGGTCCGCCACCGGTACCGATGCCGTCTCGTCGATCAGCTGCTGCACGGTGGCCGCGGTCGCCCGGCTGGTCCTGTACTGCTTGGCCTCGATGCCGTTGAGGTCGTACGCCGTGCGGCTGGCGGTGATGTTGGACTTGATGTACGGCGCCTCCTTGTCCGCCTGGTTCGGGCTGACCTGGAAGTGCTGCACGAACGCGGGCCAGATCAGGCCGAGCAGGATCGAGGTGACCAGCAGCAGCGAGATGCCGACGCCGGCCAGCAGCCAGGAGCGGCGCCACGTGGTGAGGAAGAACAGCACCCCACAGATCAGCGCGACGCCGATCATGATGTTGCGGGCCGGGAGTACGGCGTGCTGGTCGGTGTAGCCCATGCCGGTGAGCAGCCCTCCGCTGGTGACCAGGTCGTAGCGGTCGAGCCAGTAGCCGAAGGACTTGACCAGCAGGAGGAGCCCGACCAGCACCGAGAGCTGGACGGTCGCGGTCCCCGACATCTTGTCGGTGGTGGCCTGGAGCCGGATGCCGCCGTACAGGTAGTGCACGACCGCGGCGGCCAGCGAGGAGAGGACGAGGATCGCGATCGCGTAGCCGACCACGAAGTGCAACCAGGGCAGCGTGAAGACGTAGAAGCCGACGTCCTTGTGGAAGTAGGCATCGCTGCTGTGGAACGGCACGCGGTGGGCCCAGAGCAGGAAGGAGCGCCACTGGCCGTTTGCCGCGACCCCTCCGAACAGGCCGATCACCCCGGACACCGAGACCAGGAGCAGCGTGCGCAGGGGCGTGACCGCGTCGCGGTAGCGGTCCAGCCCGGTCTGCTCCGGTGAGTCCGGGCGGTAGAACGGCCGCGCGCCGTAGGCGATGGCCATGTTGCCGGCCACCGCCGCGGCCATCACCAGTCCGAACCCGCCGAACAACCCGACCCGGGTCCAGAGCATCGTGTCGTAGACGCTGGAGTAGCCGACCGAGGAGTACCAGAGGCGGTCGGTGTAGAGCGAGGCGAACAGCGTGATCAGGAAGAACGCCACGATCATGCCGACGATCACGAACAGCAGGATCCGGGCGCGGCGCGAGCGGCGCGGCCTGAAGTCGTCGAACTCCTCCTCGATGTGGTCGCTCACGGTGTCTCCCCTTCGAGCGTCCCTCGCACCAGGTCCAGCAGCCCGGGCACCAGGTCTTCGCCGCCGAGCACGGACTCGTCGTCGTCGTGCGCCCGCAGGCGCAGGGCACAGAAGGAGGCCCCGGAGCGCAGGGCGCCGGCCACGATCCGCACCTCCTGGCGTCCGGGATGCGAGGCGACGTACGTCGCGACCTCGTCCGGCTCGTCGGGCAGCTCGGCCTCCACCTCGGGCGGCAGCACGAGGCGTTCGACCATCGCGGCGCATCCGTCGACCCTCTCCGGCCAGCTGATCGTGGTGAGCTGGTCCTCGAGGGTGCGCCCCGCGGACAGCCCCTCCTGCTCCACGGGCGTCAGCTCGGCGTCGCCGACGCTCCCGGCCAGCTGCGGCTCCCGGTCCACCAACCGGGAGGTCTCGACCAGGGCGAAGAGCCGGGCGGGCTGGTCCCATCCGGACTGTGCGGCGTGGCGCTCGATCTCCAGCACCGCTGCGGCCAGGGACGGGTCGGGGGTCACGATGCGGCTCCGCACGAAGCGAGCGGAGTGTTGTGGTTGGCCGACCAGGCCTTCACCTCGGAGATGGCGTCGCCCAGGGTGGCCGCCTTGGCGAGCCGCATCGAGCCGTTGTCGCCACCGAGCGCGTCGGCACAGTTGGCCGGTGGGACGAGGAACAGCTGGGCGCCGTCCTGCCGGGCCCCGGCGATCTTCTGCTGGATGCCACCGATCTCACCGACCTTGCCGTCGGCCGAGATCGTGCCGGTCCCGGCCACGACCTGGCCCCCCGTCAGGGCACCCGGCGTCAGCGTGTCGTAGATCGACAGCGCGAACATCAGCCCGGCGCTGGGGCCGCCGATGTTCTCCGGGATGTCCACGGAGACGTTGAAGGGGAAGCGGTAGCCGACCTGGAGCGTGACGCCGACGACCTTGTGCCCGTCCTTGGTCGTCGGCGTGATGTCGACGTGCACCCGGTGTCCGTTGCGCTCCACCACGATCGGCACCGGCTTCCCTGACGACGCTGCCTGGAGCACCTTGCCCACGTCGGTCTTCGGTCCGATCTTCCGGCCCGCCACGCGGCGGAGCAGGTCGCGGACCTGGAGCTTGCCCTCGGCCGGCATTCCCGAGGTGACCTGGACGATCTCGATGCCGGGATGGAGGTTGTAGCCGAGCCGGGTCAGCGCGGCCGCGACGGCGGCGTCCTGCGAGGTCACCATCTCTACTTGGCCCTCCTGCGTGTCCTGCGCCTGGCTGCCCGTGGAGCCGTACTGGATCTCGTAGGGGTACACGGCGTCGTCCCGGGCGAACCAGGTGCGCATGAGGGTGAAGAGGTCGAGATTCGCGTCGCGCTCAGTCACCGACACCGTGGTCATCCGGAGCGCACCTGAGTCGCGGTAGGTGCGGTGACCCTGCACGGAGATGATCGGCTGTTTGCCGATGTCGCCGAGCACGTTCACGGTCAGGCCGGGGGCGTAGGTGACGTAGGGCAACGGCGAGATCGCCACGTACAGCCCGAGCGCGACAAACAGCGGCACGGCCAGCAGAGCGGCCCAGGTGCGCTGCGTCATGCCGGAAAGCCTCTCACCCTGCCGAAGTCAGGACGCGCGTCGGGTGCGACCGTGCAACCGGCTGGACGGGCGTACGGCGACTCCGCTGCTGCGCTCCCCCGGGCCACGGACGCGGGTGGGCGTCGCCCGCGCGGATCTGGCCGGCCTGGCCATGGCCTCGCCCAGACGGCGTACGGCGACCTCGCGGTCGACCTGGCCACGGCCGTCACGGCCCAGCCAGGCGACCCAGATCATCGCCAGCACGGTCGCCACCACGGGAGGGGCGAGCCACCACAGGATCTGCACACGCCGAAGCGTAGGGACCCGGTGCGGACGCGTCCGCGAGGCGCGCGGGTCAGGGCGTCCCGACCCACTCCTCGCTGCCGTCGGCGAACTGCTGGTGCTTCCAGATCGGCACCTCGGCCTTGAGGGTGTCGATCAGGGCGCGCGACGCCTCGAACGCCTCACCGCGGTGCGCCGCAGTGGTGGCCACCACGACCGCGATGTCGCCGATCCCCAGCCGGCCCACTCGGTGCACCGCGGCCACCCCGTGCACGTCGTAGTCCGTGGCAACGGTCTCGCAGATCCGGCGCAGCGCGGCCAGGGCGGTGGGGTGCGCGGAGTACTCCAGACCCCGCACCCCGAGCCCGTGGTCGTGGTCGCGGACACGTCCCACGAAGAGCGTCAGGCCGCCGGAGGAGTCGTCGTGGAGGGACGCGACGACCTCGGCGACG